>CAYWJN010000004.1:0-58945 GCA_964457455.1 uncultured Candidatus Cloacimonadota bacterium | reverse complement strand
TTCAAGCTTTACTAAATTTAAAGGTTAAAATTTTTACAAGCCTATTTGATATTCCCCGAATTCATCTGTCAATTATATTTTGCAAATTCAGTTCCAAAAACCAATTTGTCATCCTGAGCGGAGTCAAAAGATAAATATAATTAATTGTGTAATAAAAGCAATAGTCTTTATTCCTAAATAATTACTTAGAGTAATATAACAGAAGAGTAAGTTATTTTTCCTTTCTCCTTTTTCCTTTTTCCTTTCTTTCTGTGGATTTTCTGCCACAAAATTGTGGATGAAATGAGACAAAAATTAAATAAATTATCCCCAAATTTCTGTGAACCTGCATAAAATGGGCATTTTCTTTTTTGGCACAAGTTTTGCAGGAATAGTAAATTGTGAGTTAAAAAAAAAATAAAAGGAAAAAAGGAGGAAAACAAAATGGATAAAAATTTCTTTAACAGTTTCACAAAAAAAGGAATGGGGATAAAAGGTATGAAAAATGGGATTCACATTTCTCACAAACCGGATTCAAATGAATTCCATATAACTACACCGTTAAAAGAAGATAAATTAGGAACTACTAAAGTTCATGACTTTTTTGATATTAATGGAAACTTTGAAATGTCAAAATTAAGATTCACAAAGGATGAATAATCAATAAAAAAAACAGCTTTGGTTAAATAATTATGAAATATAAAACATTCAAATAACAAGGAGGGAAAGATGAAAAAGTTAGTTTTGATTTTAGTTATAAATGTCATCGTTTTTACAATCTGTATTGGACAAACAGATTCTACAGGTCAGAACCATCAGATTGTAAATCAGAATTTCACATGCCCAGAGGATACAACACTGACTACAAATGAAATAATTCAAGGAAATGCAACAGAGGGTGAAGTAATTTCACCTTGTAGTGAAATAATTCAGGGGAATAGAAAGGAACATCTATTAGAACCGAAAAAAGACCCATCACTGGATAGAATGCAATATGAGATAAAAAAAAATCCTAAGTCGGAGACAAATCCCAGAAATCTATTTTCACCTCCTGTACCAGTTAATTTGATTGGAGTATCAACAAAAAAAAATCTCCCTTCAAATGATAATGATCTAACTAAAATAAATATGAAGAGCAAGAATGATCCGATTAGTGGAACACGAGACTGGGAAACAATATGTGCAGAAAACTTTGAAGGGTCATTTCCTAATACTTTTTGGCAGTGCTATGCAGCATCAGGTCCGGATGCATATTGGGATGATCAAAGTTATTTGTCGCATAATGGAAATTGGAGTGCGTGGTGTGCAGATGGAGGATCACAAGGCTTACCTGCCTTAGGAAGTCAATATCTTGATAATATGAATGCAAATATGAAATATGGTCCTTTTGATCTTAGCGATGCGAGTGATGCCCAAGTGTTGTTTCATTATTGGCTTGATTCTGAATATAATTACGATTATCTTCAATGGTTTGCTTCTGTTAATAATAACAATTGGTATGGTTATCAGGTTAGTGGAAATAGTGGTGGATGGACATCTTATAATTTTGATTTAACAAATGTACCTACTATAGGTAATCTTACAGGAGAACCACAAGTTTGGGTGAAGTGGAAATTTATAAGCGATGGTTCTATTCATAATTATATGGGGGCTTATGTTGATGATATTTTAATTGAAAAAGATGTCCCACCTGGAAATGTAAATTTAGACCTTACAGGAGGAAGTTTTTCACCAAATCCCTGCGCAATTGATGCAGATTTATCTATTGATGCAGAAATCACCAACAACGGAACTGCCCCTGCAAACAATATTCTTATAGAGTATTATCTTTCTACAAATACTATAATATCTCAATCAGATTACTATGTCGGTTCGGATTATGTCACCCTGAGTCCTGGACAGTCCGGGTGGGAATACATTACTCAAAATCTTTCAAATGTGTCTGATCTAACTCCCGGATTATATTATGTAGGTGTTTATATGGACGCACAGGGTTCTTATGGCGGCTATTGGTATTGGACAACTCAGCTTGAAGTTACCCCAGTCGGTAATATCGATTTAGCCCTTACAGGAGGAAGTTTTTCGCCAAATCCCTGCGCAATTGATGCAGATTTTACTATTGATGCAGAAATCTTCAACAACGGAACTGCCCCTGCCAACAATGTTCTTATAGAGTATTATCTTTCTACAAATACAATAATATCTCAATCAGATTACTATGTAGGTTCGGATTATGTCACCCTGAATCCTGGACAGTATGGATGGGAATATATTACTGAAAATCTTTCAAATGTGTCTGGGCTAACTACTGGGTTCTATTATGTCGGTGTCTACTTTGACGCACAAGGTCCAAATGGTGGATATGGTTTTTTTAGTAATCAACAACTTGAGGTAATCCAACCTGGTTATATCGATTTAGATCTTACAGGAGGTAGTTTTTCACCTAATCCTTGCGCAATTGATGCAGTTTTAACCATTGACGCAGAAATCACAAACAACGGAACTGCCCCTGCCTACAATGTGCTGATAGAGTATTACCTGTCTGAAAACACCTACATTTCACAATCAGATTACTATGTCGGTTCGGATTATGTCACACTGAGTCCAGGACAGTCCGGGTGGGAATACATTACTCAAAATCTTTCAAATGTGTCTGATCTAACTCCTGGATTATATTATGTAGGTGTCTACTTTGACTCACAATGTCCAAACGGTGGATATTCTTATTGGAACAATCAACTGGAAATTATTTCCACCAGTGTGAATGATAATCTGCTGTCACAGAACATATCGGATTGTTCATTATCTGAAAATTATCCCAACCCCTTCAATCCAGAAACTACAATTGAATACAACTTAAACGAAAATTCGAATGTCCAAATTGAAATTTTCAATACAAAGGGTCAAAAAGTAAAAACCTTAATCGATGATTTCAAAAATGCAGGTTATCATCAGGTAATATGGAATGGTACAGATAACCAGAATAAGCCGGTCAGTTCAGGTTTATATTTCTACCGGTTAAAAACAAATTCATTTTCTCAAATTCGGAAGATGCTTTTGTTAAAATAGTGCCAAGAGGGAAAATTAAACTTCGGAAGTCTTTCAAGATTTCCGAAGTTTTTTTTATCCAAAAAAAAAGTTTGCTTTTTTTACAATATAAAATAATATTGACTTTAGATAAAGATGAAGGAGTAGTCTTATGCAGAAAACGATGGATTTAACAATTCAAGATTTAGCAAAAGCAATTCTAAATCTGAAAAAGAATGAAGCCGAAGACCTTTTAATATTGTTATCCGATTCTGATAAAGATCTATTAAAAAGAAAGGATGATATTTTATCGGGGAAAGTCGAACCTTTAACACGAAATGAGGTTTTTGGTGTATAAGGAGAAATATCATCCCCAGGTTAAGAAAGACATCAAAAAATTAGATAAACCACTAATCAAAGAAATATTAAATAAACATCTTCAAATTATTTTAGAAAATCCAATAACAGTTTGTGATCAATTAATCGGAGATTTATCTGGAATTTATTCTTATCATTTCAAATTCAATAGAATCCATTATAGGATTGCTTATATTATTAATGAAATTGAACAACAGATTTATATTTTATCGATCTCAAAAAGAGAAAGTTTTTATCAAATTCTGAAAAGAAGGATTAAAAGCAGGATATAATAAAAAAGGATTTCATCTCGTTACGAAAATTTTCTTCGTAACGTAAGCATATCTTTAAATTCCAAATCTCAATACTCAAATAACAAATAAATCACAAATCTCAATCTTCAAATTACAAACAAATCTCAAATCTCAATGTTCAATAACTAAATGTGTTTGGAATTTCGTATTTGAATTATTGTTATTTACCTTCCCTGTTAAATAAATCGCAGATTTAATGCAAAGCATTATTTAACAGGGTGAATATTTTGTTATTTGTATTATGTAATTTCCAGTATGTTTGGATTTTAGACAAATATATTTATCCAACACTGGAAATTTTAATTGACAGAATTAATGCAATAAGTAATTTAATTTAAATAGAAAAGCGAAAGGGATTAGAGCAATGGATACAGCTATAACCAAAGCAATTCAAAAGATTACCCAAAATATTGATCCTGATAAGATTATTTTATTTGGTTCCAAAATTGGAAATCCGGATAAAGATAGCGACTATGATCTATGTATTTTAAAAAGCAATATTACTCATAAACGAAAACTGGCACATTATATTTATAAACTTTTATATAATACAAAAATAGCAGTTGATCTGATAATCGATACACCTGAACATTTTAATGAATTAAAAAACGAGCCATCATTTATTTATTCTGAAATTGATAGAACAGGAAAAATTATTTATGAAAAAAAATGATATAGTAAAAGAATGGATTAATAGAGCACGTAGTAATTTACGAAGAGCAAATCAAAGAAATATACATCCGGATATTTTATATGAAGACCTGTGTTTTGATTGTCAGCAGGCTGTTGAAAAAGCTCTAAAAGGATTATTAAGATATCATGATTTAAGTATTCCACATATACATTCAATAGGTAAACTGTTATCGATATTAGAAGATAATGGTTTTATTATTCCCGATTATGTAAAAGAAGGAATAATTATTACAGATTATGCTGTTCAAACTCGTTATCCCGGAGATTATGAACCTGTTTTTGAAGAAGAATTCAAAAAAATTTTAGAGATCAGTAATAAGATCTTTGATTGGATAATCAATAAAATTAAAGATATCGAATTATAGGAAAAGATATAATCTGTTTTATATTTACAGCTGCCAATGGACATTCAGGGTGATGCAATGCATTTAGCTTATGCTTCTTATTACAAAATAGATTTTCTTTTAACCTGGAATTGTAATCATCTGGCAAATGCCAATAAAAGGAAGCATATCAAAATAATTAATGGAAGACTGGGTTTATCAACACCGGAGATAATTACTCCACTTGAATTATTTACGGAGGAATAATGTATAAAAGCGAATTATTAGAAGAAAAATATAAAGCTCAAAAGATTCTTTCGGATATGGCAAAAAAATCAGGTAAAGATTATTTTGATTTTATTATTGAAGATGTAAAGAAGTTGTTTGAAAAAAATCGATGGGAATTGAAATTTTCTAAAAGAAAAGGTGGCTATATTTCTTGATTTGTATTTTGGGATTTTCCCAATTTCAATCTCAAAGCAGGTCATGTTAGCCAACATAGTTCAAGCTTCAGGATTAATTTCTAATTTTCAATATTCAATTTTCAATTCTCAATCTCAAAGCAGTCCCCATCTTTTTCTGAGGAACAATTCTATACAGAAACAAACTAAAAATATAGCGATTAAATACCATTTCCGGTAAATTGGTAATTCGGTTTTAAGCTCTTCGATTTTAGAAATTGCTTTGGGAAATGTAAAATCAGAAAGAGTTTCCGAGCTTATTATTTTTCCATTGGTTTGTTTGGAAATATAAGCAAGTAAAGGCTGGTTGAATCCTCTGTCTCTTGCTTCAGGGTTATCATCTGTAACCAGGAAATTGCCGGAAGTTTGTTGTCCGGTTTTTTCCGCAAAGATCGTGTAATTATATTTTCCTTTTTCCAAAGATTCAATTTCTGCGAAATATTCATTTTCTTTTTCAAGCAGGTATTCTTCAAAAAACTTTTTCTCATTTTGTTTTATTATCAGTTTTGCTGTAAGGTTTTTTATGGGTGCCAGTTTTTCATCAAACGCAGTTAAGGTGATCATGATTTTTTCTCCTTCAAAGTAACTGCTTTTATCTGTGAAAGAGACGAATCGTTCTGTATTTGATGCACTCAACCATAAAATAATATTTGTCATAAAATCAGAATAATCGGAATTACGAAGCTGCCATTTCCAAAGATTATTAAAACTGAAATAAAGCACTTTCCCATTTTCAAATTCATTAAATAAAATTGCAGGACTTTGCTCATCATTATCAATTTTTGCTAAAATTTCTGCTTGCACTTTAGCATTAACATAATAATAATCAACAGGTGGAATTTCGTCTGTATTTTTAAGATATTCAAATGTTTGAAATTTCTTACTTTCATCAGTAAAATAAAATGTGGATATAAAAGGTGAAGTTATTCCGGAATGATTTGCCGGCAGGATGTCATTAAGCGAAGTTACAGGTTTTCCAAATAAAAGAAGACCTCCACCATTTTTCACAAAATTATTTATGATTTCTGTCTCGATGTGAGTGAGATTCAAAAACCCTTGATTAATTAAAATCAGAACAACAGTTTCTTTAATATTTTCTGAAAGGCTTGTGGTTTTCCTACTCTTTTTTAAGGTTTTATCTTTGAGCAGAAAATCCGAATTCCAGCGTTGATTTTTCTCTATAGAATCCAAAATGAATTTCACATCCCAATTCAAATTGTCGGAAATAATCAATATTTTAGCACGATTATCCAAAACCTGAATTGCAGCAGGAAAGCGATTGTTTGCCAGATTTATTTCATTTTCAATCTCAGATTCGATGACAACCTCAAAAGGCTGCAAACCGGTTCTCTCAAAAATTTGCTCAAAGATGATTTGCTGAAAATTATCATTTGAGAAATCTATGTTTTTTGTTTGAGATATTTTTCCGTTTATAACCAAATTCACCTTTGCTTTTTGATTAAAATTCAAGGCTGAAACATTTGCAATAATTGGAGTTATTTCATTCTTATATGCATTTTTATTGAAGTTCAGGCTGGAAATTTCAAGGTCAAAATCTGTGATTTCAAAATCAGGATTAAATGTAAAAACAGGAATATTGATATCATTTAAAATATTCAAATTATCATCTCTGAACCAACCATCAGAAAAGAGGAAAATACTTTTAATATCAGTTAGACCATGCTTTTTGGAAATATCTTCAAACGTCTTGGAAAGATTTGTAGAAAATTTTATACCGTTCATTCCATTGGCAAATTCGATTTCAGAAACTTTATAATTTTGTGATACAAGTTTCTCTCTTATTTTTTCTTTAAATTCTTTTAAAGCTGCAATTTTGTTGGTTTCGTCTTTTTTTTGATTCATGCTTTCAGAAATATCTGAGAGGAAAATGATTTTTGATTTCTTGGAAATCTTTTGTGAAAAGTAAAGGATCGGGTTTAACAGAAGTATTAAAACCGCAATAATTGAAATACTTCTGAGAAAAATCAGAATGTATCTCTTCCCCGTTCCAATTTCAGGAATAGTTTTTCTATAAAATAAAATAATTAAAATTACAGCAATAAATATAAATAATAATATCATCATTTACCAGAATTTTTCAGGAGAAACTCTACTCCAATAAAACCTATTTTGTGATAAAATCGAATTTATAATAATTGGTATTTTGTCCAATTTCAAATTTTCTTTTAATTTTGATAACATCCGGGAATCGAAACCTTTGAAAAGCGAAACATCTTTTGCAGAAATTATTAGAGTTGATGATTTTTTATATTCTTTAATGATTTTTATTAATAAGATATTTGAATTTACAAGTTCACCGAAAGCAGGATGATAAGGTCCTGCCACAATGGAGTTTATATCGATATCTGAATGTAAACCGATTTTAATTATTTTTATCTTATTTTTATCAAATTCGAGTTTCATTTCAGATACGATTTCAACTGCTTTTTCAATCGTGAGTGGGAGATATTTACCATTATCAAACCATTTTTCCAGAACCGTTTCATTTAGTACAATTGTAGGATAGATCCGCACGAAATCAGGTTGAATACGAATAGTAGTTTTTACGGTTTCTCTTATGCTTTTCTCAGAGGAATTCGGTAGACCGGGCATCAATTGAATCCCAAGTTTGAAATTGTGTTTTTTAATCAAATTGCATACTGAAACTGCAGTTTGAGAATCATATCCTCTTTTACTTGCGGTAAGGACATCATCCAAAAAACTTTGAATACCAAGTTCAATGACTTTTACATTGTTTTCTTTGCAAAATTTCAGGATGTTATCATCTATAAAATCCGGTCGGGTTGAGATTCTGATACCGGAAATTTGAGCTAAAAAGGGTTTTGTCAGATCAAAAAGCTCTTTTTGTTTTTCGATGGGAAGATTGGTGAAAGTACCACCAAAGAAGGCAATTTCTTTATCTTTCAAAGCTGCGTTTTTCCGACAAAAGTTTTCTATTCTATTTACTATTTCTTTTGGATTTATCTGAATTGTTTTTGTTATCAGATGCTGGTCGCAATAAACGCAATTAAATGGGCAACCAAGATGAGGAATGAAAATGGGAAGAATCTTCATGATAGTTGAGAATTATAACTTCAATACTGAACATGCTTCTTTGGCAGCATTTTGCTGAGCTTCTTTTTTGTTGAGTCCTTTACCCACACCGATTTTTTTCCTATTGATATAAACTTCGATTGTAAAAACTTTCTCATGATCCGGACCTTTTTCCTGGATGATCTTATAAACTGGAATATTTTGATACTTAGATTGAGTGAATTCTTGCAAAATGCTTTTATAATTGATCAATTCGCTGGATTTGATTGAAGATTCAAAGTTTTTCAGAATAAATTTTGTTATAAATTTGCGAGCTTGTTGAATATATCCATCCAAATAAATGGAACAAATCAATGATTCCATTGCGTCGGATAGAATCGATGAAGAATTTTGACCTCCGCTTTCCTTTGCTTCAGAACTTAGATGAATATAATTTCCCAACCCGATCTGTTTGGCTTTCATTGTTAAAAATTTTCTGGAAACAATTTGGGATTTAAGTTTGGAAAGTTCTCCTTCGGAATATTTTGGGAATTTCACAAAAAGTTCTTCCGCCACAATTAAACCCAAAATCGAATCTCCCAGAAATTCCATTCGTTCAAATGCAGAAATTCCCTGGGTTGAAGAGCTGACCGAAGTGTGAGTTAAGGCTGAAATTAATAGAGTTTGATCCTTAAAATGATAATTGATTTTATCTTGTAATTCTTTTAATAAAAGGTTATTTGTACTTTTATTATGAAAGATAGAGAGAAGTTTTTTGATTTTTTTCAAAATACAAAAAGGGCGAATTATTCGCCCTTATTTAATAAACTTTTTAAAGATTACTACTCCGTTATGACCACCAAAACCGAGCGAATTACTGAGCGCAACTTTTACATCTTTTTCAATTGCTTTATTAGGAACATAATCCAGATCACATTCAGGATCAGGGTTTTCATAGTTGATTGTGGGATGGATGATTCCGTTTTCAATTGATTTTAAGCAGGCAATAGCTTCAATTCCAGCTGCTGCTCCAAGCATGTGTCCAACCATTGATTTCGTAGAACTTATCTTAAGATTATAGGCGTGATCACCAAAAACGGTTTTCAGAGATGCAGTTTCATTTTTGTCATTGAGAGGAGTGGAAGTACCGTGAGCATTAATATAATCAACTTCTTCCGGTTTCAGATTTGCATCTGCTATGGCAGCTTTGATTGCTCGTGCTCCACCTTCACCATTTGGAGCGGGAGCAGTAATATGAAAAGCATCACAGGTTGCTCCATAACCAACAATTTCAGCATAGATTTTGGCATTTCGTTTTAAAGCGTGTTCCAATTCTTCCAGAACTAATACTGCTGCTCCTTCTGCCATAATGAAACCATCTCGTTCTTTATCGAACGGACGACAGGCTTTTTGAGGATCATCATTTCTTGTGCTAAGTGCCCTCATTGCACAAAAACCAGCGACGGAAAGCGAAGTTACTGAAGCTTCTGAACCACCTGATAGAATAATATCAGCATCACCATATTGAATTGTGCGGAAAGCTGTTCCCATTGCATGATTTGCAGATGCACAAGCTGAAG
Source organism: uncultured Candidatus Cloacimonadota bacterium (assembly GCA_964457455.1). Classification (GTDB taxonomy): domain Bacteria; phylum Cloacimonadota; class Cloacimonadia; order Cloacimonadales; family TCS61; genus JABMPU01. The sequence continues at coordinate 49,178 of CAYWJN010000004.1, read as the reverse complement.
CAATATTGAAATTGATCGATCTTAAGTTAAACTCAATTGCAGCTTCTGCTGAGGCGATGTTGGCAATCATTTTTGGTATAAAGAAAGGGCTTATTCTTTTAGGTCCGGAATTTATCATTTTTCTTGCTTCAATTTCAAAGGTTTCCATTCCTCCGATTCCAGAAGCAATTATTGCTCCAGCCCGGTCGTGATCAAAATCGTTCAAACCAGCATCATTTATAGCCTCTTTTGCAGCTATAAGTGCAAATTGAGTATACCTGTCGAGTTTCTTAACTCTTTTTTTTTCAAAATAATCGGTTGGATTGTAATTCTTCACTTCACCGGCAATTCTGCTGGTGAAATCATCAGTAATTTCAAAGTTCGTTATTAATCCAATACCGGATTTACCTGCAACAAGTCCTTTCCAGGTTTCATCTACATTGTTTCCAACTGCGTTTATTGTTCCTAAACCTGTGATAACAACTCTTCGTTTATTCATTTTTTATAACCTCTCAAAGTTAGATTTTTTATAAAACTGAAAGAATTTTCTTTCAGGTAAAATTAAAGCAAAGGTGGAGTTTTAAAACTCCACCATACAAAATTTCGAAATTAGCTGATCTTGGATTTGAGATAATCGATAGCTTTTCCAACTGTGGTCAATTTTTCAGCATCGTCATCTGCGATATCAATTTCAAATTCCTCTTCAAATTTCATGATTAATTCAACTGTGTCGAGAGAATCTGCTCCAAGGTCTTCGATGAAACTTGCTTCCATTGTTACTTCACTTTCCTCTACGCCAAGTTCTTCCACAATGATCTCTTTTACTTTTGCAATGATGTCCATTATTTCCTCCTAATTTTTTTTACATTATCAAACCACCGTCGACCTGAATAGTCTGACCGGTTATATAATCAGCTTCTTTCGAAGCTAAAAATAAACAAAGATTAGCAACATCTTTTGATGTCCCTATATGTCTTAAAGGAATTGCTTCCAAATATTTGTCAACAATTTCTTTTGGTAATTGGGCTGTCATTTCTGTTTCAATGAATCCGGGAGCGATTGCATTCACTCTTATATTGCGGGATGCGAATTCCTTGGCTGCTGATTTTGTGAGAGTAATTATTCCACCTTTTGAAGCAGCATAATTTGCCTGACCTGCATTTCCCATAATGCCAACAACCGAAGAAATATTTAAAATAACACCTTTTCTCTGTTTCATCATATATCTGCAAACTTTTTGTGTACAGATAAAAGTTCCCTTCAAATTTACATTGATGACTGCATCCCAATCTGCTTCTTTCATTTTCATAAGAAGTCCGTCTTTGGTGATGCCTGCATTGTTTATAAGAATATCAATTTTACCGAATTTTTGAAATATTTCTTTGAAAAGGTTGCCTATCAATTCTGAGTCTGTTATGTCAGCTACATATCCGAAAGCTTTCAAACCTTTATCAGTAATTTTTTTAACTGCTTCATCAACAGCATCCTGAAATAAATCGAGAATAATAGACGTGGCTCCGTTTTCTGCAAAAGTCTCTGCAATAGCAAAACCGATACCTCTGGCAGAACCTGTGACAATAACTACTTTATTTTCAAAATTACTCATAATTTCTCCACTTTTTAAAACCTTTCGAATGGTTGAAAACCTTCGCAATGGTTGATTAACACTATAAGACCGTTCCGAAGGTCTAAATATAATATTTTCTGATTATCATAAAATTTTTATGCCTGTTTTCATGATTTCATAGGCAAAAGGATAAGAATAAATAAAGTCATTTTCATCGATTGGATGTGGCTCTATCCTGGTATCAAAACTACTACTTAAAATCATTAATTCGACTTGCATTTCATAATCATTTTCTAAATCTTTCATAATAATTGCCAGGTCGATATCGCTATCTTCATTAAATCTATCTTGTGCATAAGAACCGAATAAATAAGCATTTTTTATCTGATATTTTTTGGATTTTAAAAATAAGAGATATTCTTTTGTTAATTCGATAGCTGCTTTTTTATCCATTGTCGAAATCCTTTAATTTCCTCGATCCACTTTTCTGTGAATTCTTTAGTACAGGTTTTGTAAAATTTTCTTTTATAATCTTGATATTTTACTCTTAAATTAAAAGTTGTTATCCGAATTAAAATTTTCTTCTGTTCTTCGGTTATCTCTAAATTTGATTTTTCTGCTAAACGCAGAAGATTGTGAATGAACGGATGATTAGTATCAATATTTTTAATATAATAAGCTTTGAGTAATTTTTCAATAACGAGATGACCAACATATAAAGCCCAATGATAGTCCTTTGTTCCAAACATATGAAGCATTGATTCAAAATCTCTATCCGAGCCTTCAATCCAAAATGAAATTAATTCTTCTTTTATCATAAAATTATTTTAATTCTTCAGCTACTTTCTTTACATCTTCAATTTTATCGATACTAAGAACTTTTACTTCACGATTTATTTTCTTGATCATACCAGCTAAAACTTTTTTGGGACCGAATTCAATGAATAGTTCCACTCCGTTCTCAATCATAAAGTTTACGGAATCTACCCATAAAACAGCAGAAGTAACTTGTTTTGCCAGATTTTCTTTTATCTCTTGAAGATTGGCTGTAGGTTCGGCATTCACATTTGCAATAACAGGAATTTCAGCTGGATAGAATTTGATATTTTCCATTTCTTCTGCCAGCCAGGTTTTTGCTTTTTCAATCAAAGGTGAATGAAATGGACCGCCCACAATTAGAGGTACAACTCTTTTTGCACCGATTTCTCTTAAGATTTCACAAGCTTTTTCTACTCCTGCTTTTGAACCTGAAATAACGGTTTGAATCGGAGTATTAAAATTTGCAGCAATTACAATTCCCTCTTTAGAAGCTTGCTGACAAACTTCTTTTACTTTTTCTGAATTCGGTCCGATGATTGCAGCCATAGCAAAAGGTTTTCCTTCATTTGCTTTGATCATGAATTCACCACGCTTGTGAACAAGATACATTGCATCTTCCAAACTAAGAACACCGTTGGCAACGAGTGCGGAAAATTCACCTAATGAATGACCTGCTACAAAATCCGGTTTTATCTTTTTTTCTACTAAAAGAGTTTTCATGGCAACTATGCTATGAAATAAAATTGCAGGTTGTGTGAATTTTGTTTCTTTCAGTTTTTCTTCAGGACCTTCTTTCATAATTTTGAAAAGAGTGGTTTTATTTTTTTCATCGAAATTTTTCAGAATTGTTTCATATTCGGGATTTTGTTCTATAAAATCCGTTGCCATGCCAATATACTGAGCACCCTGACCGGGAAAAATAAATGCAATTTTCGTCATAAATTCCTCTCTTTTATATTCTGATTAATAAACTTCCGGAAGTTAATCCAGCACCGAAAGAAGCCATTAGCACCAGGTCGCCTTTTCTGATTTTGCCTTCTCGAATCGCTTCATCAAGAGCAATTGGTATCGTTGCTGAAGATGTGTTGCCATATTTTTCAATGTTAACAATTACCTTATTAGTATCGATTTTCATCTTTTTTCCTAGAGCATCTATAATTCTCATATTTGCCTGATGAGTAATTAACCAGTCGATGGATGTAACATCCAGGTTGTTTCTTTTCATGACGATATCACACATTGAATACATTGATTTTACAGCAAATTTAAATATTTTATTCCCTTCCATATAAAGAGTATGCAGATTTTTTTTCACAGATTCTTTGCAAGCAGGCATTCTGGAGCCACCGGCTTCTTGAATGAGAAGTTCATTATGAGTTCCATCTGCAGTAATTTCAGAATCAATAATTCTGGAAATATCTGTAGGTTCTTTCCGGGAAATAATAGTTGCACCAGCTCCATCTCCAAATAAAATGCAGGTATTACGATCGTTGTAATTGGTGATTTTTGTCAGGATTTCTACTCCAATAACCAGAATATTTTTAGCGACTCCGTTTTCCACAAACTGTTTGGCAATATTGGCAGCATAAATCCAACCCGGACAACCAGCAGAGATATCAAAGGCAGGAAAGTTTTTTAATCCTAATTTCTTTTGTAGTATGCAAGCTGTAGAAGGAAAAGCATGATCACCGGAAATTGTGCCCACGATTATCATATCAAGGTCTTTGGGTTTCAAATCTGCAGCTTCCAGGGATTTTAAAGCGGCATTATGTGCTAAATCTGAAGCTGCTTCATCTTTACTGGCAACATGCCTGACAGACATCCCGGTTCGAGTGCGTATCCATTCATCGGAAGTATCAACCATTTTTGCAAGGTCGAAATTTGTAAGAAGTTTTTTCGGAACAAAATGACCCGTACCTGAAATCTTTGCATTATATTTTGTTATCATAATTACAACCTCTCATAATATTTTTTGGTGTGCTCAATAAAACCTGATTCTGCAATATTTACTGCAAATCTTATGGCATTCTTAATTGCTTTTGCATTTGCTCTGCCATGAGAAATAACAGAAATTCCATTTAAGCCGACAAGCAAAGCTCCACCATATTCCGTATGATCCATTTTTTTCTTCAGATAGGAATAAACAGGATAAGAAAGAAGAGCTCCAATTTTTGCCACCCAGTCTTTTTTCATCTGTTCTTTCATCATATCAAAAATTGCAAAGGCAACGCCCTCAACAGTTTTCAACATTACGTTTCCCACAAATCCATCGCATACAATAACTTCGAATTTGCCACTCAATATCCCTTCGCCTTCGATATTACCTACAAAATTGACATCAGTATATTTTGATAATTTAGAAAAAGCTTTTTTTACAAGTTCGTTACCTTTTGCACTTTCCTCACCGATATTTAACAAAGCGACTCTGGGGTTTTCATTCTTAAAAAAAAACCGAGCATATAAGCTGCCGAGTTTGGCAAATTGAACAAGATTTTCTGATGAACAATCTACATTTGCTCCTACATCAAGAATGATGGTTGGTTTCTTTTTTGTTGGTAAAGTCATTGCAATTGCCGGTCTCAGAATATTTTTTATTCTTCCATAACCCAAAAGAGAAGCTGCCATCACAGCTCCTGTATTGCCGGCACTTACCAATCCGTCTGCTAAGCCATTTTTTTGTAAAGCAACTGCTTTTACAATGGAAGAACTACGTTTTTGTTTGGCAACGCTGGAGGGAGGATCCTCCATTGTGATAACTTCAGGAGCGTGAACTATTTCGATGCGTTTTTTTTCATAGAAGAATTTTTCCAGTTCTTTTTTCAGGATATTTTCTTTGCCAACCAGAAAAACTTTTTCACAAAGGTTTTCCTTAATTGCAAGAATTGCACCTTCCACTTCCGGGAAAGGTGCATTATCACTACCAAAACCATCTAAAGCAATACGCATAAAATATTATTCCTGATATAGGAATTCTACTCGTTAATTTCCTTAATTTTTCGTCCGTTATAATATCCGCATTTCGCACAAATATTGTGCGGTTTAACCGGTTCACCACAATTTGAGCAAACAGCTATTGTAGGCATTTCAGCTTTATAATGTGTTCTTCTTTTATCTCTGCGAGATTTTGAGACCTTTCTTTTTGGAACTGCCATAATGCTTCCCTTAACTCCTTTTAAATGAATAAATTAACTTTATTTTATTAAATCAAAAGTCAATCTATTTTCAATGTTTTATGTGTCAAGATTTTTGGAACTGATCAGCCACGGAGGTCACGAATGGACACGAAGAAAAAAAAGAAGCAAAATAACCAAATCATATCTGTTTTATTCACTTTGAAAAGGTTCCATCCTACATTCTGAACGGTCAACTCTTTCATTATTTCTTTCAGACCTTCGGAACGGTGAAAATGTGTTCTTTGAACTAACCATTGAAAAGGTCTACTAGAGAGAGTTCCTTATGTAGGTAAACCATTTTCAAGGTTCTTGGATAAACCATAAATCAGTTCCATCTCTCTGAAATATTTCTCATCAAATTCAGATTTTGATGCAGAAAATGAATAACTCTTAAGTATTTTTTGAACAACTGATTTTCCAATTTTTTCATCATCACAAAATACTTTTCCTATCTCAGAATTCTGTTCAACAAAGTCTCCGATTTTCTTGGGAAGATAAGCACCTGCTGCGTAATTCAATTTAGAATCAATCGTTTTTCGACCTGCACCGATATCGATCAAAGCATACCCGATTTTTTGGGTATTGATAGATTTTATCCAACCTCTTTTATCGGAAATAATTGGGATTTGAAATTTTGCCTGCGGAAGCAAAGAAGTATCTTCGCAAATCCTAGAATCACCTTTTTGAGCTTGAATGAATCTCTTGAAACATTCGAGGGCTGAACCATTTTCGAGAACATTTTTTATCATTTCATTTGCATTATTTCGATCTTTTGCTATCCTGGAAAGTAAAAGCATTTCTACTGCTAAAGTCTTGGTTATAAGATGGATATCGTGTATTTGTTTTCCGTTTAAATATTCAATACACTCTTTGATTTCAAGAGCATTTCCCACATATTCTCCGAGAGGAGAATTCATATTAGAAAAAACCACAGAAACCTTTTGACCCAGATTTTTTCCTGTTTGCATAAGTAATTGTCCAAGCTTCTCAGCTTTTTCCATTTTTTTGATGAAAGCTCCGGTTCCAACTTTTAGGTCAATAACGAGATTTTTTGCTCCTTCAGCAATTTTCTTGCTCATAATGCTCGCAGTAATGAGGGGTAAACTATCAACTGTTCCGGTTACATCACGAAGCGCATAAATTCTGCGATCTGCTGGAACCAATTCATCCGATTGGCTAATTATGCTGAAACCAACTTCTTTCACAATTTCTTTGAATTCTTTTTCAGATAGATTTATGCGAAATCCGGGAATTGATTCAAGTTTATCTAAAGTTCCACCGGTATGTCCCAATCCTTTACCGGAAATCATTGGAACTTTACAACCACAAGCTGCAACAATCGGAGCGAGAACCAAACTAACTTTGTCACCAACTCCACCTGTGGAATGTTTATCTACTGTTTTCATCTCATCTGGAAATGAGATTCTTTTACCGGAATCGATATAAATCTCAGTTAGTGTTTGAATCTCTTCAGGATTCATATTACTGAAATAAATTGCCATCAATAATGCTGACATCTGGTATTCTGGAATTTCATTTTTCAAATATGATTCAATGAAAAACCGTATATCATCTTTGGCAAGCTCTTTACCTTCCCTCTTTTTGATGATGATCTCAACAGGATTCATAACTTCTCCTTTTTCTTTTCTATCCACGAATTACACTAATTACACGGAAAATTTGTCGACTCGAAATGCACATTGAGTCAAAATAATTTGTTGTTTCTTTTCTATCTCGAGTCGTCGTCTTTTCATTCCTTACGACTCGAACTACTTACCACCAAACCTGTTTTCCATTCTCATAAGTAAAAATTCGTTCTTCTTTTCTTGAATCTTTCTTAACAAGCCAATACAAACAGTTCGAAGGAACCTCTTCAAATATTAATGGTTCGTCAGTACAGGTTTTTTCTCCTAAAGATATCCATTCATCATTCCAATATAAAAGTTCATATTCAGCATCTTCATCTAAGAAAATAATTTCTTTATTTTCAGTCGCTTGTTTGATAATCTTTTTTGTAACTGAGATTAATTTGAGATTTTGAGTTGTTTCACTTTTATATATTTTTCTTAGAGTTCCATCATTTTCCAGAATGAAAACATAACCTGCTGGAATGAGCTCTTTATTCTTATAAAACATGGGAAGGTATGCAATATCAACACCCATTTTATCAAATATAACATTATTTTGTGAATCAATTTCACTCCAATGGATAGCTCTCCATTCACCAGCATTGAAAACGCAAAGATAAGCAAATCTTGTACTATCAGGAATTTCGTAAGTGAGCTTTAAAGTTACATCCGAAATTTCTGTGTAGGTTAAAGTCACATCTCGATAATTTTTACCGGCAAGCCAGGGAGGAGCTTTTTCTCCTTCATTAAGTTTGAAAGCAAGATTCTCTATCTGTTCGGAAAATGTTTTTCGATAAGCTTTTGCAAGTTTATGATGTAAATTGTAATCACCCGGATTTGCTTCTGCTCCCATAAATGGAACAGCTTTTCCTCCTGGAATGATGATTGTATTCCAGGCATGATTATTTCCCGTGTCTGCCCAATGAGGAGTGTAATCACTGGTTATGGGAAGAGCATTTGCTCGCAGCGCATAAATCGTGAAATTTGTCATATCTTCGCAGCGACCAAGTTCATTTTTCAGCATTTCAGATAATCCCTGATCTGTAGGATGACAATAAAATCTGGAATCGAAACCGAACAAACTTTTCACATCCTCATTTATCAATCTGGCTGCTTCGATCGGGTCGGTTGGATCGTTCATTTCTTCAGATAGATTTTCATATCTTTCCAGGAAAAACAGACGCCAGCTTTCCAGCGGTTCACTGCTTCCCCGATAAGGCAAAATGTATTCTCGAAATTCATCATAAGAAAAATCTTTTGCCCAGGGTTTTTGCTGCCAGGCTTTGAATGCCAGTTCAATATTCTCGATTATAAATTCCGCTGTGATAGTTTCGATATCCTGGAATTTATTTTTTCGTTTCCAATTCAATTCACCATTTTTTTCTTCCAAACTATCGAGTGCAGGAATCATTTCATCATAATTTTTATAATCCAGAATATTAAAGGGAATTTCCACTTTGTTGGAATCGTAAAGAGCGAATTCCACGTAACAATGATTTTTCAGATTTTCTAAAATGAAATAGAGTGCATCCAATTGTAATGAATCGCCTTTTGCTTGAAAATAGGAGATCGCTTTTTTAATTTCTTTTTTGTTTTTTCCTGCATCTTTTAAAGTTTGTGAAACGCTATCGGAATAAGGTGCTTTTATGCATGAGAATATTATTAGCGTAATACATAAAAAAAGTAATATTTTTTTCATGATTCTTCCTTTTTAATAATCTCGAGAAATTTTTCTAACTGAGTTTTTGCCTGCCATTTCCAAAACATTTTTCCATCTACAAATGGAATTTTTTCTTGCTCACATTTTTGAATAAGAGGAGTTTTTTTATCGGAGTATGGCAAGTCAATGATTTTCGCAGGAAATTGAAGATTTGTAGATTCAAAGAAATTCTCGTTATTCATTCCAATTGGAGTGCAGTTAATTATCAAATCAAAAGTAAGATTTACAGCATCTTGCAAAGGAATGAATTGTTTATTGTATTTGGCAGCAAGCAATTTGCCAACCTTCATATTCCGACCTGAAATCGTGATATTATTAAATTTGTTAATAGAGAAAAGAGCAGTTTCTGCAGTTGAACCGCTTCCATAAATCAGGATTTTATCTTTACTTTTTATTTTCAGATATTGGATGGATTTTTGAAACGCAATCGCATCTGTATTAAATAGTTCATTTTTTGTTGGAAGATAGAGATTTGCAGTAGGGAGTTGAGATTGTAATTTTTCTGCAATTTTTGTTTTGAATGGCATTGTAAATGTAAGTCCGTAAAATTTGCATTCTTTTTTTGAACTTTCAAACCAGTCCCAAAAGTCATTAAAATCTTCTACAACAAAAGGAAGATAAACTGCATTGAGATTATTTTTTCTGAAATATTGATTATAAAATTCCAAACCCAGAGATTTTTCAACCTGTTTTCCTCCGATTATTCCTCCGACCTTTGTGTTTTTATTGGTATTCTTCAAACTGAATTTTTCAGATTCAGCGATTGTTATTTGTCCTTTTGCAGTGGGGAATTCAGGCAAACCCACATAAGTTCCGATTGAACCTGAAAATGGATACAACAAACGCGAGATTTTTCCCAGCTTTTCCATACCAACCAATAGAACCGGTTTGTGTGAACCAGAAATAAATAATTTTAATTTTAATAAATCTGAATAATTATTAATGTTTACAGCAATTTTAAGAAATTTAGAAGGGATAGAATTTGAGAGACTAATGAAATACTCCAACTTTTTATAATTAATTTTTTCAGCAAAATCATGATAAGAGAGAATGAGATTTGATGTCAGTAAAAATTGCCTTTTGTAGAGTTCAATTTCACAATCTATAAGACAATTATATTTTGAGATGATTTCCTTATAAAATGAGATTTTATTGGAAAAGCTTGATGGACATTTTCCACCTTCAGAAGCATCTCGAATTGTAATGATGGTTTTTTGATTAATTAAATTTTGAGGAAATTTTTCAAAATCAGAATGAAAATCCAACCTGAATTCCAGCCATTCAAATTCGTCTCGGTATTCAGCAACTTGCTTTGTAATAAATTCTTTGTTTAAAAAAGGAATTGATAAAATAATCATTGATTTTTCTTACTTTCAGTTATTATCATTTTCCAGATTTTTTCAACAAAATCTTTCTTAAGATTCCAGATTTTGGCTTTTTCTTTAAGATTGTTTAAAAGCTCTTTTTCTCGTTCATAATCCTCAATTTCGATATTTTTTTCTTCTTTGAATTTCCCGATTAATTCGGAAATTTCTTTTCTTCTGCATAGAGCAATTAAAATATCCTCATCAATTTTATCGATTGCTTCGCGATAATCCATCAAATTAAGATATTGATTTTCAATGAGCTTCTGATAACTGATAGCATCAGCAAGCACTAATTTCACCATTGCTTTTGCCACTGGAATTATCCTTGGAATTATGCAGGTATCGTGACGTCCTTTTGATATGAAAGAAACTTCCTTTCCGTTTTTTGTGATGGTTTTTTGCGGAATGTTAATCGAAGAAGTTGGCTTAACAACAAATCTAAAAATGAGATTTTGTCCTGTACTGATTCCACCTAAAATCCCACCGGAATGATTGCTCAAAAAACCATTTTTATTGATTTGATCGTTGGCTTCGCTGCCCTTAAGATTTGCCAGGTTGAATCCATCTCCGAATTCGATTCCCTTTACAGAGCCAATGGAAAGTATTGCTTTGGTAAGATTTGCATCGAGCTTTTCAAAAATCGGATTTCCTAAACCAGCAGGAAGATTTTCGATTTGAACTTCCACGATTCCTCCCACAGAATTTCCTTTTTTTTGAATAGAATCTAAGTAATTTTGCAGTTCTTCGAAGTTTGTTTTATCAGGCCAATAAAGATCATTCTGAAAATTCAGGTCATGGTTTTTTAAGATAAATTTCCCAATTTGTACTGGATAACAATTGATATTAATATTTTTTATTAAATCTTCGACTAAACCGGATGCTGCAACTCTGGAAATTGTTTCCCTTCCAGAAGCTCTTCCTCCACCACGATAATCATAAATTTTGAATTTCCTGAAATATGTGTAATCTGCATGTCCCGGACGGAAAAGATTCTTCAAATGTTCGTAATCTTCCGAGCGAGCATCTTTATTATAAACCACCAAACAGATTGGCATTCCGGTGGTTTTACCTTCAAAAACACCGGAAAGAACTACGATTTTATCTTCTTCTTTGCGAGAGGATGTGAATTGTCTTTTTCCTGGTTTCCTGGAATCGAGGGCTTCTTGGATTTCGTCTAATGGAAACTCAATTCCGGATTTAACATCCTCGATAACAACTCCGATCGCTGGTCCGTGACTTTCGCCAAAAGTTGTGATTCCAAAATATCTGCCAAAACTATTCGATTTCATCTTTATATCCTGGGATTTTTTTTTCAAGTTTACTTTTCCTGATAAATTTACGATGTCAATGATTTTCGGATAAAATTTATTTAGCGACAGATTCTGTTCTTAAAAGATTATTTGACAATTCCAAGACATAGTTTCACCTCGACACATGTTCAAATAAAGGAGTAAAGATAAATTCATGAACAGAGTTTTATACATCCGAAATGTCGAAGAAGCTGCTCGAGAGTTGAGCAAAATAAATGTTTCATCTCAAGGTGTGCAAGTGATGGCTCCTAAAGCGATTGGTCTTAATATCAAATTGGAAAAAGTAAAATTGGGAGCAGCTAATATTTTGAAGCAGGAAATGCTTTCCATTGGGGGAGATGCTACTGTAGCACGCGGAGTTGTGGAAGGAAAAGAAAAAATCAGTGATGTGATTCTTCTGGGAAATGCTGATAAAATTAAGAAATTGATTAAAAAATTAGAATTTCAGACAATCTTTGGTCTTCGTGAAATAAAAGCGGATCTGGAAAAAATGTTAAAGCAGATTTTGGAAAAATCTCCTCGAACATTAAACTGCAACGGAAAAGAAATTTTGTTAAATAAAACAAGGATTATTGGTGTTCTAAATGTTACGCCCGACAGTTTTTCCGATGGGAATGAATTTGTAAATCCGGAAAAAGCAATTGAACACGCGCAAAAGATGATTGATGAAGGAGCAGATATCATCGATATTGGTGGAGAATCAACTCGACCCGGAGCAGAAGAAATTTGTGTGCAAACAGAAATTCAACGGGTGATTCCAATAATAGAAAAATTACATGGGAAAGTTCCTATCTCGATTGATACTTATAAAGCAGAAGTTGCTGAAGCTGCCATTAAGGCTGGAGCTTCTATTATGAACGATATCAGTGCATTACGATTTGATAATTCTATGATTAATGTTCTGAAAAGATATAAACATATTCCAATAATTTTGATGCATATGCGGGGAACTCCTCGAACAATGCAGAAAAATCCTTTTTATAAAGATACAATTAGCGAGATTTTAACTTTCCTGGAAGAGAGGATAGATTTTTGTATTTCAAATGGAATTTCAAAGGAAAGGATTCTGATCGATCCGGGAATTGGTTTTGGTAAAAGACATTCTGATAATCTCATCATTCTTAAGAAACTAAGGGAATTTCATTGTTTGGATGTTCCAATTGTGTTAGGTGCATCCAGAAAAAGTTTTATCGGAAGAATTTATGATTCAACTCCCAAAGAAAGATTGGCTGGAAGTTTGGCTGCAACTGCTCTTGCAATGCAGCATAATATCCATTTTGTGAGAGTTCACGATGTAAAAGAGCATAAACAACTTTTACAAACTTTAGAGAAAATAGGTGAAGCAATATGAGTTTTTTAATTCCCAAAATTACCGATGTGATCGATATTTTAATGGTTTCATTTTTATTATATCGACTGATATTTCTTCTTAAAAAAACAGGTGGTTTTCAGGTTATTCTTGGTTTTGGACTGGTTTTACTTTTATATTTTACAGCTTCAGTTTTGAATTTATCAATGATGACATCATTTTTAAAACTTTTAAAAGATTACTGGGTAATAGCTTTTATCATCATATTTCATCCGGAAATTAGAAATATATTTTCCAGGTTACTCAGAAATCGCGATCTGATGTCGGTTTTTAAGGATACAAAAAAGAAAATCTATACACTTCTTCTAAATGCAGTTTCAATTATGTCTTTCCGAAAAATCGGAGCCTTGATTGTGATTGAAAATAATGGAAAACTGGATGATTACATTGAAAGCGGAGAAACAATCGATGCACAGATTTCCACCAAATTACTGCTCACGATTTTTAATAGTAAAACAATTCTACACGATGGAGCCGTTATCATAAGAAAAGAAAGAATTCTGGCTGTAAAAGTTGTTTTGCCGCTTTCGGAAAATATCGAATATACTCAGAAATTTGGTACACGTCATCTTGCTTCAATTGGAATCACGGAAAAATCCGATGCATTTGCAATTGTTGTTTCTGAGGAAACAGGGAGAATTTCTGTCGCTAAAAATGGCGTTATTTCCACTGATCTAACAATCGATGAACTATCTCAAAGAATAAAAGATGAAACAATCTGATCGACCTTTTCTGATTGCTGTTACTGGCGGAATTGCTTCCGGCAAAACTCTGGTTTCAAGATGGTTTGAAGAAAAAGGTTATAAAGTTGTTTATGCTGATAAGATTGGTCATAAATTTCTGGATGATGAAGATATTATTAATAAACTTACGGAAAAATTCGGTGAAGACATCGTAGATAAAAAAAAGATTAATAGGAAAAAACTCGGTCAGATTGTATTTGGATCAAAGCAAAAACTGAGTTTTTTAAATCAGCTTCTCCATCCAAAAATAAGAAAAGAAATGCAGAAAATTATTGATGAGTGTGAGCAGATTAACACAAGTGAGCAAACTCGACTCGGGTTTCCAATACTTATTTTTGAAATTCCGCTACTTTTTGAAAACAAATTGGAAAAAGCCTTTGATCTTGTTTTAAATATTTCTTCGGAGAAATCGATTCAAATTAAAAGAATTATAAAAAAAAGGAAAATTTCAGAAAAAAGAGCAAAACAGATAATCGATTCCCAGATGCCGGATTTTGAAAAACAGAAATTAGCAGATGTAAATATTGAGAATAATACGAGCTTAGAAAATTTATATGAAAAACTTGAGAACCTGCTTCAAATCATAAAAAAAATGAAGCACAGAAATATTAAGAGATTAATTGAAATATAAAAACTTGATAAATTTCAAAAATTTGGTAAGTAAAAAACTGGATGAAAAATGAAAATCAGAAACATTTTATTAATTGTATTAGTTTTAGTCATCATCGCTGAAGCATATTTTTTTCTTGAATCAAAAAGATCACCTTTGGGTAGGGAAAGAATTCGAAAGCCCAAAAAAGAATTTGTAGAGCGACCTTTTGGACCTCCCTTAAAAAAGGAGCCAGATGCTGTAACTAATGAATGGATGGCTTACCAACGCTGTTATCCGCATGATGAGATTAAAATCGATTCTTATCTGTTGGGAATGAGACAGGCAATGGAGCTGCATGAAAATTCGATAGAATCCAGGTATGATTGGGAATTAGCCGGACCAACAAATATTGGTGGTAGGATCACGGATCTGGCAATTCATCCTGATTCTCCGGAAACGATTTATGTGGGTGCAGCTTCAGGAGGAATATTCAAAACAACAGATAATGGAGAAAACTGGCAGAATGTTTTTGCAGATGCTCCTGTTATTTCCATTGGAGATATTGCCATCGATCCGAATAATGAGAATATCCTTTTTGCAGGAACCGGTGAAGCAAATGCATCCAGTTACAGTTTTCTGGGAAATGGAATTTACAAGACAGTTAATGCAGGAGAAACTTGGGAACACATTGGATTGGAAAATTCTGCTTACATTGGGAGAATTATAATTGATCATTCAAATTCCCAAAGAATTTTTGTTGCTGCTTGTGGAAATCTTTTCAGTGCAAATGAAGAAAGAGGAATCTATCGCAGCGATGATGGTGGAATAAGTTGGGACAGGAAATTATTTATAACAGATTCCACATCAGCTATCGATCTGGTTCAACATCCCTCCAATCCAGATATTCTTTATGCTGCCATGTGGGAAAGAATGCGGGGTTTAACTTATCGTCATTCTTTTGGGGAAACATCCGGCATCTGGAAAACAATCGATGCAGGAGAAACCTGGTTTGAATTAACAAGTGGATTACCAACAGGAAATAATGTGGGCAGGATCGGACTGGATATTTCCAAAACCAATCCGGAAGTTCTATATGCATTTTATGATCTGCCAAATTCTGAAGTCAGAGTTTATAGAACTTCAAATGGGGGAGATGCCTGGATACAAACAAATGATTCTTATCTGCAGGGAATGAATAGTTATTTTGGCTGGTATTTTGGTCAAATCAAGATCGATCCTACAGATGAAAACCGGGTTTACGTGATGGGAGTGGAATTATATCGTTCCGATAATGGCGGCAATAGTTGGATTCTGCTGGCAGATTATGGTAATATGGAGGAAATCCACGTTGACCATCATGCCATGCATATCGATGAGGATACAGGTAGGATCATTGAAGGAAATGATGGCGGATTGTATATAAGTTACAATCTTGGAAATGATTGGATAAAAATCGATAATATTCCTCTTACACAGTTTTATGCAATCGAGATAGATAATACAAATCCTGATAGAATTTATGGCGGAACTCAGGATAACAGTACAATCCGAACTTTAACAGGAAATCTGGATGATTGGCATATTATTTTGGGAGGAGATGGCTTTTATACTCTTGTTGATCATTCAAATCCAAATATAATTTATGCAGAGTATCAATGGGGAAATCTGTTTAAATCTACTGATGGCGGATATTATTTTTCTTTTATTGCAGGAGAGATGGAGAATGACAGAAAAAACTGGTCTTCTCCTCTGGCAATGCATCCTGATGATCCTGAAACTCTCTATTTTGGTACATATCGTATCTGGAAAACAACTGATGGTGGGAATGACTGGACTGCTGTAAGTGAAGATTTGACTGACGGTGATGATGGCAGCAGTTATCACACAGTTAGCACGATTGCAGTTTCACTCACATATCCTGAAATCATTGTTGCCGGAACAGATGATAGTCATGTTCATATTTCAGTTGATGATGGAGTAAATTGGACTGAAATCTCTGAAGGTTTACCAGAGCGATGGATAACTCGCGTGGCAGCAGATCCATTTGATTTCTTCACTATTTATGCTACAGTGTCCGGTTTCAGGTGGGATGAACCTGCTCCACATGTTTTTAAATCTACCACTCTTGGTTCTGTTTGGATTGATATTAGTTCCAATTTGCCGGAAATTCCTGTCAATTGTATAGTTTTAGATCCGCAAATTTCTGATAGGATTATTGTGGGTTCGGATGCTGGCGTATTCTATTCTGAAAATGGTGGAGGAAGCTGGGTAAGTATTTCCCAGGGAATTCCCAATGTTCCGGTTACAGATATGAAAATTCATAATGAGACCAGAACTCTGGTTATTGGAACTTATGGATGTTCAGCTTATAAAATTAATCTCGATGATATTTACGTGAGTTCGGAGAATGTTGTTACAATTGAATCTATAGCAAGATTATATCAGAATTATCCCAATCCTTTCAATCCGTCAGGTGCCCAACGCAACCCTTCTACAACCATAAGTTTTTCTCTGAAAGAACCTGCAAATGTAAGACTTGAAATCTTCAATATCAAAGGTCAAAAAATCAAAACATTGATAGCAGATGAACAAAAGGAAAAAGGAGAACATTCTTTAGTTTGGGATGGAACAGATATGAATAACAGGTTTGTGGGTAGTGGAACTTATTTATATAAATTAATAATTAATAATAAGTTTGAAATATCAAAGAGATGCATCCTGATAAAATAATGAAAGTTTTATTGACATATTTTAAACTGTAAAATTTTTATCTGTTTATGAAAACGATAGCGATATATGCAGGTGTTATTTTAGTAGTTGGATATATTGTAATTATTAGTCTGATGAATGCGATTAAAACACACAAGAGAAAGCGGATTTCCAAGAAGAGTCGTATAAGACGATTGGATAGAAGGCTCAAAGAAATTATCAATAAAGATTGATATTTTATAACGCTTTAGGAGCGAAAAATGAAAAAGATCATTTTAATTCTATTATTGAGTGTAATGACATTTTTCTTGTTTGCAGAAATAACAGCAGATTATTTTAAACCGGATTATAAATTCATGTTATTCAATCCCAATAAATTAACCATGAATCATTCGTTTTCATTTATGAGCGGCTTTTCCTCAAATAATCAGGGATTCTATCAGTCTGTTTACACAAATCATCTGAAATATCAGTTCAATTCAAAACTGGATTTTAAATTGGATTTGAATTTTGTGAATTTTGGTTCAACAACTTTTCAGAAAGATTTTACAATAGAAGGGAATAACGATAATACGAGCAAGGTTCTGCCCAGTTTTCAATTGAATTATAAACCTTCGGAGAATACAAAGATCACTTTTGAATTTCGTCAGTTTGGCGATTACAATTTATTCGATTCAATGAATAAAGATTGGTAATATTTTTCTCAGTTGGACTTGACTTGCAACGACCAACGGGAGTGTGAGTCGAGAACAACTTAGCACACGGATGACACGGATGTTACGGATAGTCACAGATAAGAAATATAACTTTATGTCTTTGCCTGCTCCGTAAGGAAGTTTATCCTGTAAAATACGATGTGATATTTAATAGGGAATGACTGTATCAGTGTGACTTTTTGGAGAATCAGCGTCCAAAAATAAGACTAAATAATAATTTGTGTAAATTCGTGTAATTCGTGGATAAAATGTCGCAATCATCAAGTCATATTTTTTCAATCATTACAATTTAAGTCTTGCTTGTCTGGTTTCAAATCAATTCAGATTAATTTCCAATTAGCAAATTCTTCATCAACGATCAGCAACTTTCCATTCAGTTTTGTTTTAAGTTCATTTTTATGAATATCATCTAAAGTAAAACCATCTGTATTGAAAATATTACTGCTGATAACAGCTATCTCATTTTGTCTCAAATCTATCTGCTCAAGAATATCCTTTGCACTCAGCAGTCCGGTAACTGTAACTGATTCTCCCAGGAAAAAATTTGTGATGGATTTTACTCGAGTTTTATTTGGGAGGATTGAGTTTATTTCTTTAGCAATTCCAATAAAATATTCATAAGCTAATTTGCCAGTGATAAAAACAAGTTTGTTATTGATTTTTTGAATTTCTTTAATAAACCTTTTCTTATTCTTTTTCCAATTTTCCAGAAGCAATCGAATCATTCCGATACCATTTTCAAGTTGAGGATAATCATCATAAAAATCTTCAGGAGGAATTTTCTGGTTTGCCAGAATATAGATCTCATCAGAGCAATATGTTTTGGGAAAGATCCGAGAGATTTTTATAATTTGTTTTGCTAGTTTAGAATTCACAGTTTGAATTTTCTGTAAAGAATTCCTGAATTTAGTAAGACCAACAGGCACAATTCCAATAGAAAGGACATCCAAAGAAGTTAAATCCTGCAAAGTATTTATCATTTCGTTGCCATCATTCCAACCGGGAATAATTACAATTTGAGTATGCAATTCGATTCCGTTTTTTCTAAGAAATTTCAATTGTTCTAAAATGTTGAAATCAATTTTATATCTCATTAGTTTTTTGTGTAAATTTGGATTTGTAGTGTGAACGGAAATATAGAGAGGACTTAGTTTTTGAGCTATTATTCTTTCGATATCTTTCTGAGCGAGATTTGTTAAAGTTATGAAGTTTCCATAAATAAATGACAAGCGATAATCATCATCTTTCAAATAAAGCGATTTTCGTAGATATGAAGGCATCTGGTCAATGAAGCAGAAGATGCAATCATTTATGCAGGTTCTGCATTTATGAGGAATCGGTATGATTCCTAAAGACTTTTCAAAATCTTGATGTATAAAGATTTTTTTTGTTGCTTTTTCAGAATTTCGATATTCAATTAATAAAGATTCTTCAGCTCCAAAAAATTGTAAGTCCAAAAAATCATTTATCGGGTTTTTATTAATCGAAATAATGATGTCATTAGCTTGTAAACCTTCTTGAGCAGCGAGACTTCCGCGAAGGATCGAATCAATTGTTAAGGGCATTCTTAATCACCGCTGATGAAAGCGGAGACAATTTTCATTGAGTCAATTTCTTTAAAAATAAGGTTCAAAGCAGATGTGATGGGAATTGCCAGAATCATGCCAACGGGTCCCCAAATCCAATACCAGAAGATCAAGGAAATTAGGATAATTATTGGAGAAAGATTGAGTCCTGTACCCATAAGTCTGGGTTCGATCACATTACCAAAAGTCATCTGAATTGAAGGTAGAGTAATCACAACTGCAATTAATTGCCAGCTCAAGCCGAATTGAAAGAAACAGATTATCATGGGGAATGCTGATGCAATAATGGAACCGATATTAGGGATGAAATTCAAAATAAAGATAAACAAACCAGCAATAATTACAAAATCAATCCCATATGCATAAATAAAAAGCATGGAAACCAAAGCAGTTGCCAAGCTGATAAAGGTTTTATTGACAAGGTATTTTCTCACTTGTCCTTCGATTTTGGCTATAACCTTGAGGGAATGCAGCACATCTTTTTCAGTGATCACTTTTTCCACTCGATGGAAGAGTTTGTTTCGCTCCAAAACAATAAAGAGCATGAAAACAACAGTTAAAAGCAGCTTAATAAAGAAGTCGATAAAGTTACCCATTGTTGCGGAAATAACTTTTGTGAAAGATAATTTATTGGCGATTTCAACCCAGTTTACTTTATTATTCAGATAATTTTTTACTTCTTCCACTGGAATTTCGAATTTTGTAATAAAATCCTGGATAAGAATAGTCATTTTTTCTTCATATTTCGGGAATTCTGTTACAAATGATGAAACGCTTGTATAAACGATTGTTCCTGTTAAAGTGAAAGAAATTAAGATGATGATTACCATTATTAAAAGGATTAAAGAAATTGGGACTTTCTTTTGAATTAAAAACCTGTTTAGAGGAGCAAAAATAAACGAAAGGAAAATTGCGAAAGTAAGTGGGATAAAGATTGTTTTTAATGTTTTAAGAATATAAACAATGATTGCTGCTGCAATTATTCCCAAAACTACTTTTAAGAAACTTGATTTTACCATAATAATTCCTTTGAAACTAAAATCTCGCATGCAATGGCTGACCTTTGCTTCCAAACCGTTCAGAAGGTCCTGATATCATCTTAATTGAAATTAAAAACAAAATGAAAAATGTCAATAAATTTAATACTTCAATAGAATTATTATTCGCTCAAATCCTTCAATCTTTTCAATCTATCAGGTTCATTTTGTTGCAGCCAGTTATCTTTGGAAAGATATTCATAAGCAAGTTTGAAATATTTTTTTGCTTCTGTTTGATTATCTTTGATTAGATACAATTCACCTAATTCTTCAAAAACATATCCATCCTGTTCAAGCTGCTTCTCTTCAAACTCATTTTTCAAAGCAAGTTGTATTTCCAAAGCTTCATCAATTCTTCCCAATGACCTGAAAGTTCTGGCAATGTTCCATTTCTGAATTCTGATGCTGTATTCATCATTAATTTCCTGTCTCCATTTCAATGCGTTTTCAAATAGTTCCAAAGCTTTTTTATATTCCTGCAGATCATGATAAGTCCAGCCGATATTATTGTAAAGAGGTCCCAACCAACCTTTAGCTCTTTTGTCTTTCGTTTTTTCAGTAAGTTCAAGAGCTTTCAGAGACCATTCAAGTTGCTGCTCAGGAGTAACTACAATGCCCATCATATGAGCAGCGTCAATAGCATACAAATCCAGGTTGTTTACATTACCGAATTTCCACGCTTCTAAAAATAATGGTTTTGCTTTTTCAGAAACAGCGGATGAATTATAAACCCGTCCACGTTCCAAAAGATAACGAATTTTTGCTGTTTTCGAATCTTCTGATAATAATTTTTCAGCTTCATCCAGGGTTTTATGTGCTTCATCAAATTTTCCCTGCAAACCTTGTGCACGAGCGATCTGGGTGAGAAGTTCAGCATGATAACCTGCATCATAGGTGAACTCAGCAGAATTTTTTAAAAGTGGTAAGATCTCTTTAAATTTTGCTTCTGTCACATCCGGTTTTTGATAATCCCACATCGCATCAAAGTTTGGAAAAGGATTGATTCCTTTGTTTGATTCCTTTTTCATCGAGCAACCTCCAATAAATAATAAAATCAAAAATAAATAAAATAAAAATTTCCTCATTTTTTCACCTCGCTTTTGTTAAATTTTTCCTCTTTGGATAATAACATTAAATTCTCTTAACTGCTTTTTGAGCATAACAAAAGTGATAAAAGCAGCTAAGATATCTGCAATGGGAAATGCAATCCAGATTCCTGATAATTGAAAGAATTTTGGCAGAATCAAAAGCAATGGAATTAAGAACAGTATCTGTCTGGACATTGATAAAAGTAAGGCAGGTAATGGTTTTCCAATCGCCTGAAATGTTGTTGCTCCAATAATTTGGAAGCCAATTGTGGGCAGCGTAATAATGATAATTCGCAAAGCAAATGTTCCTTGTGAAATCAAATTTTCATCTTGAGTGAAAATTCTCATTAAAAAATTGGGTAATAAAATCAAAATAAGAAATCCTAAAATTGAAATTCCTGTGGCTGCAATAACTGCTAATTTTATTGCCTCTTTTGTTTTACGATATAATTTTGCACCAAAATTGAAACCGGCAATAGGTTGAAATCCTTGAGCAATTCCAAAAATTGGCATTATAGCAAATCGTAAAATTCTATTCAAAACTCCAAAAACTGCGATTGATACATCACTCCCATAGATGGATAAAATATTGTTTAAAATTATTACCATGATGCTGCGACTAACCAGTCTCACAAAAGATGAAACTCCGATGGCAAAAATTTCTTTCAAAATTGAGAAATCGATTCTCAAATTCTTAAACGAGAATTTTAAAATACTTTTTTTCGAACTGAAATAATAGATTATGTAAAATACTGCTAAAGCCTGCGAAATAACTGTGGCATAAGCAGCTCCTTTAATTCCCAATTTAAATCCGAATATGAAAATTGGGTCTAATATGATATTCATACCAGCGGAAACAATCATGGTTCCCATGGCGATCTTTGCCCTTCCCTCAGAACGAATCAAAGAATTGCTGGAAACTAAGAAGGCAAAAAAAACTGCTCCCAAAATTATAATCTGCATATAATCTCTGGCAAATGGTAAAATGGCAGGAGTTGCCCCAAAAGCTTCTAAGAAAAAATCAATAAATTGTGAACCCAGAAATGCTATAATAAAAGAGAGAACTATAATTATTGAATATACATTACCAAGAGTTAGATTTGCTTTTGCATAATTGGTAGCACCAAGGCTGCGAGAAATAATTGAAGCGCCACCAATTCCAACCATCTGACCTAAAGCAAGGATAAACATCTGGATTGGAAAAACAATTGAAATTCCTGCGATACCGAGTGTACCAACTCCACGTCCGATAAATATTGCATCTACAACATTGTACAGAGCCATTACAATCATACCGATGGTTGCAGGCATGGAGAGTTTAAAAAGAAGTTTTAGGATATTTTCATCTGCTAAAATGAGATTATTCTTTTTTTGCAATATAACTCCAGAAATTTATTGAATACAAATAAAAAACTTAAGTTTTGGAAGGCAATTAATTTTTTAAAGTTAAAAAAAAAACAGCCCTTTTTGAGCTGCTTGTAAAAATTTATGAATATACTTTTTATTACCTTTCAGAATAGACGCAGGCAAATTTTTTACCTGCTTTCTTAGTTTCATATTTCACAAAACCATCGATTAAACTAAAGAGCGTATAATCTTTTCCAAGTCCCACATTGTTACCATTATGAATTTTAGTTCCTCTTTGCCTGACTATGATATTTCCCGCTAAAACTTTTTCACCGCCATATTTTTTTACGCCCAGATATTGAGGATTGCTGTCCCGTCCGTTTTTACTACTTCCAACACCTTTTTTATGTGCCATAATAACCTCTAAGTAATAATTTCCTTAATTTTTATTTCAGTATAACTCTGTCTGTGACCTTGTTTTTTCTCGTAGCCTTTTCTTCTTTTTTTCTTAAAGACAATTATTTTTTTATCTTTTTTATGAGAGATAATCTCAGCTAAAACTTTTGCTTTTTTAACGTTTGGTTGACCAATTTCTGTCTTATCTCCATTTTGAATTAAAAGTACTTTCTCAATTTCAACTTCAGCTCCAACTTCCAGGTCACTTAAAAAAGGTACTTTTACAATTTGGTCTTTTTCTACCTTAAATTGAGTACCTTTAAAATCAACAACAGCATACATCTTTTTCTCCTAAACAATCATAAAAATCAATCAAAAAAACAAAAGCTTTTTAGGGGTTTTGCTTGTCAAGAATTATATTCGGAGGTTATGTCTTTATTGGATTTAGCAGAAAATATCTTAAATTTATCCAACTCGATATTATTATCAATAATTATTTCGAGAGGATTCTCAATATCTTTAAAAAGGTCGGGATGGCTATCTAAAAATAATTTTACATTTTTATGAACATAAACCCTCAAAGGAAGATTTTTTATGAAATATTCTGCTCTTTTTAACCAGCGTGAAATTTGCACTGCCACAGAATCTCGCGATAAAAGTCTTCCGGTTCCATTGCAGTGTGGACATTGTTCTGAATAAGTTAACAGTAAACTAGCGCGGGTTCTTTTTCGGGAAATTTCTACAAGACCCAATGGACTGAATGGGAAGACTCGGTTGGTTGCTCGATCTTGTTTGAGTGAATTTTTTAGTACTGAAAATACTTCTTCTTCCGAGATTTCATCATTCATATCAATGAAATCGATAACCATAATTCCGCTTAAATCTCGCAATCTGATTTGACGAGCGGTTTCGTAAGCAGCTTCCAGGTTAGTTCTTTTAATGGTTTCCAGGTAATTATCTTTACCTGTAAAACTACCAGTGTTAACATCTATTGCTACAAGTGCTTCAGTTTGCTGGATTTTTATGTTGCCACCACTCGGAAGTTTTATTTTGGAATGGAAAATACTCTCAATTTCTTTTTCAATTCCATATGCATCAAAAATTGGAGAATCTTCAGAATAGAGTTCGATCCTATTTATAAGCTCAGGTGTGATATCTTTCAATCTGGAGGTTATGTGATTTTTCAGTTTTTTATCATCAATTACCAATCTGTTGATTTTTGTGCTGAATAAATCTCTCACGATCGTGAAAGAAAGATCGTTCTCATCAAACAGGCAGGTTGGAGCTTTTGCATGTTTCATTTGTTTTTCAACCAATTTCCAGGTTTTTGAAAGTCCATTATATTCCGAAAAGAAATCTTCTTCTTCAATTCCTTCAGTATCTGTTCGCACGATCAATCCGATATTAGTATCTTTTATTTTATTCAGAATTTTTCTTACTCTCTTTTTTTCTATTGAAGAAGATATTTTTCTTGATACTGAGATGCTTTTTTTGTTAGGCATGAAAACCATGAATTTTCCCGGAATTGAAAGTTTACCTGTTACTCTTGCTCCCTTTTTGCCTACAGGACTTTTCTTAACCTGAACAACAATTTCCTGGCCTGCAGAAAGAATTTTACTGATATTTGAGGAATCTTTTTTTAAAGTGATTTTTGATTGACTACTTTCTAAATGCTTCGGATCGATATCTCGATAATGCAAAAAAGCAGTTCTTGCTAATCCAATATCGATGAAAGCAGCTCCCATACCAGGAAGAACATTTCGGATTATTCCTTTATAAATATTTCCTATAATAGGGTCCTGAGCTTTTTTTTCGGTAAATAACTCGACCAGATTATTATCCTCAATAATAGCAATTCGCTTTTCATAAGGGTGAACATTAATAATTATTTCATTGAACATTATATTTCCTTTAGTTTTTTTTACACATTACTACCTTAAATCGTCAAGGTTTTTCTTATCATCTTTTTTCTTGACATCAAACTGGTGCAAAAAAATATACAACTTGCTGTTGCGAGGTGGAGCAGTCTGGTAGCTCGTCGGGCTCATAACCCGAAGGTCGGAGGTTCAAATCCTCCCCTCGCTACCATTTTTCAGGTAGTAGTTGTTAATAAAGAAAATTGATGAATTGTTAGCTTCAAAATCCTAATAATGATTCAAATTTCTTTTCGCTACCAAAAAGTTCTTTTTCATATGAAGCTAACGATTGAGATAACCAGTTTATCTCATTTTTTTTCGATGGCGGCGTAGCTCAGTCGGTTAGAGCATCGGAATCATAATCCGAGTGTCCGGGGTTCGAGTCCCTGCGCCGCTACCATTTGCGCCAGTAGCTCAGTAGGATAGAGCAACGGATTTCTAATCCGTAGGTCAGGGGTTCGAATCCCTTCTGGCGTGCCATTTTAAATTGCTGATTGTATTTGTTTAATTATTCAATTGTCAATATTAAATATTAAATTTATATGGTGGGTGTAGTTCAACGGTAGAGCACTGGATTGTGGTTCCAGGCGTTGCGGGTTCAAATCCCGTCATCCACCCCAGTTCCAGCCGTGAAAAGTTTTCACGGCTTTTTTATAAAACAGTAAATTATTAGGTTCTTACAAATCAAAACTGACTCATATAAAGTTTCCAAAATAATCTAGCAATTAAAGAAAATCCCAAATTACAAATAATTTTATTTCTAAATATTCTTTCCATCCTAAGCTTAAAATTTTGAATTTTTGTTATTGGAATTTATTTGATATTTGATGCTTGAAATTTGGAATTTAATAAACAAATTATTGCAACGATAATTAGGAAACGATCTACTAACAAGTTGTTGTTAAAATTTAATAACCGGATTTATCAAATTGATCCAAGAAGAGTCTCTTATTTGTAGAATAATTTTCAAATATTTACATTTCTTGACAGATTCTTTTTAATATCGAATTTTCAAAAAGTTGATAAGAGCAAAGAAATAACATCTGGAAGAAGCTGAATAAAATAACTTAATGTAATTTCAACTTATCAAACCCAATAAGTTGATACAAGAATTTAACGTAAAAAGTATAATTGAGAAGACTATTAGTTTTGTGAAAGCAAGTTTCAGATTAAACTCTATAAAGTTAGAACTCAATTTGGATGAAACTTGCTTTATCAATGGTTTTCCCAATGAATATTCCCGGTAATATTGAATATTTTGAACAATGCAAAGGACGTTTTAAAAGAACGAAACATCAAAATTGAAAATAGAAAAATAATCATTAATTTGTATAAAGAGAATGGCAAGAGCGTTTTAACCATATCTGGTACTGGCGGAGGAATTCTCCAAGATATTATAGGACGCATCTTTGAGCCGTATTTTACTACTAAAGATGATGAAACGGGAACCGGACTTGGTTTATATATGTCCAAAACCATCATCGAAGATAATATGAAAGGTAAGCTGACAGCGCTAAACGTACAAGACGGAGCAGGATTTAGGATTGAGGTTTAGCGGGTTGCGGGTTGTGAGGTGGACCTTTCCGAAACTTCTTATGAAATGTCATCCCGCAGAAGCGGGAATCTAAAAGATAAGTTTCGGAAAGTTAATAATTCTAAGAACTATCTTCCAAAGAAAATTTCCAGTGTAATTTATCTCTGGTTTTAAATGTGAATTTTCTCAAAAAATTCAACATTTGGGGAATCGGATAATCTGTTTCTACCTGGAAATAATCAAAGTTTTCTAAAATTAAATTATTAGATTTTAATTCAAACAATTCCGAATCTGCAAAAATTATCAAATCAGCATCGAACTTAAAAGAATCCGGAACAACTTTTTGCGTTTTATGAAGCTTTATCTTTGCATTATGAAATGATGAAATGGAGTCTTTTAAAGCTGAAAAATACTCGAGGTTATTTTCGTTTGAGATAATTAAAATTGACTGTCTGGGAGCGAAAACTTCAACGATTCTGGCTGGTTCTTCAGATATTATCCTGTGTTCGTTCCAATGTATTATTCCCTTAATTCCAGTAAAAATAAACCAGATTGCAATAAGAACTGATGCTATTTGAGCGATGAGTTTCATCACGTTTATTTTGGATAATAATCCAAAAAACGCCAGAGGAATCAGGAAAAGGGTGGTTCCAAAAAAGAAACCTAAAAATAAAAACATTCCGCTGAACATCCCACCCAGATTGACTGCTTTGGAAAGTGCAATCAGAAAGGCAGGACAGAAATTAATACCTGTTAAAATTCCTAAGATAAATGCATTTCTTGTAAATCGAGCAATTTTTGGGACATGACATTTTTTATCGTGTTGATGGGCGCGATAAGCACTCAAAATAAGATAAATAGAAAGCAGGATGTAGGCAATCGAAGTGAAAATTTCTCTATCGATGGAAGTAATATTTGCTCCAGCATAACCAGCAGCAGCTCCAAAAGCTATGTAAGAAAAAAATCTGCCAGCAGAAATTTCTGCCACTTTGAGCAGGCTTTTACTCAGTTTTCGTTCTTCGGTAAGCAGGTAGGGCAGATAAATGGGAGTACAGGTTGCCAGGCAAATCGAACCGGTGGAAAGACCTAAAGCAAAACCTTCAATTAATGTGCGCAGCATTCAATATCCTTTAAAACAAAATAGTTGAACCTATAAAAATAATATTTTGGATGGGCGTTTTTTTGAAATCTGTAAATTCGTTATTGATCCAGAAAGATTTTACAGGAGAGAGATAATATTCAAATCCGGTGCTGAAAGCATAAAATAATTCATCAGCATATTTGAGCGAAAACAAACCAAAAATATTTTTGTAAAGATTATGATTAAGTTCAGAGAAAATCAGATTTCCCTTATTTTCAGGATTAATTTTGATTCCAGCAATCACATAAGAATCTAGAAAAGTATCTAATCTATAACTATATTTTGCGTGAAGCTTCAACATATTGGAAATTCGTAAAAGTTTGCCTTGTTTAGAATCATAACAGGAACGGTTTATGTATGAGATAAATCCGGCTAAAGAAGTTCCGATTCTTTTTGTGTAACGCATCTGTGTAATGAAATAATGCATTTTCTCGTCTGAGATTTGCTCGGAATCATTATGAAAATAAGTGAAATTCGCATTTAAGAAATTAAAGAAATTGTACTTTTTGTAATAGTTCAATCCTACACCTAATTTCGTATGATTAAACCAGTTATATTCATTCAAATCATCTTTATAATATCCTGAAACAAAAAGATTAAAAAGATTGTTTATTTCATAAGAAATCTTCGCTGAAGTACAAATATCGTTTTCCCATTCGGTAAATTTGGCAAACTCATCATTAGAATTTTCTTCATCAAAAATGAAATAATTATAATCAAGATTTCTGAGTTTACCATAGAAAGAAAAATTTAATTTTTTCCAATTTGATTTATACTGCAATTCTGTATTATGAATCATTTTCTGTTTGGTAATTTCTTCTGTTCCCGGAATTGTTAAGATCCTGGTATTGTCCTTATCGAACCAGCGATTTCTATATTGAAATTTGATATAATGTGAGTATGGAAAATAAGATAATTTCAGTTTTGCATCATTAAAGAAAAAAGAGTTTCTGGATTCATGACTTTTTTCTGAATAGAAAAAATCGTTCTTTAAGGAAATATTGAAATTATCGAAATTCCTTTTGAATTCATGCTTCCATCTTATGCCTGATTTTAATTTTGTATTTACAGAATTATCTGCATTTGGACTGGAAGATGTAACAACATCGACATCGTCCGAAGAACCTGTGAGAAAGGCTTGATAACTGATTTGACTCCAATTAAGAATCTCGGAATTTCCGAAGGAGAAAATAAAAAATAAAATAAATAAAATTACAATTTTCTTCATTAGTAAATGGCATCTTTTGGGCAGATATAGATGCATTGTCCGCACTGGTTACATTTTGTCTGGTCAATAATTGCTTTTCCATCTTCTCCAAAATCTATGGCATCCACAGGACAGATTTGCATACATTTTCCACAGGAATTACATGAGCTGCTGTCAATATTGTATTCCAGGTTACTGATTTTCTCGCATCCTAAAAAGATAATAAATCCAAGTAATCCAATTAGAATGAAATGAACAATTTTTTTCATTCGGATTTCCTGATGGCATTGTATGTACAGGATTTCACGCAAATATCACATTCAATGCAAACTTTTATATCGATAACTGCTTTGCCATCTATGATCTCAATTGCATCTACAATAGGGCAAACCAATACACAATCTCCGCAACCTACACAAGAATTTGCTTCAATATAAATTTTGCTGATTTTAAGTGCGAAAATCGAAATCGTTAAAAAAAACAGGATTAAAAATATACTAATGAGTGAATTAAATTTCCGACATATTGATTTTCTCCTTCCGAACTTTTTAGTTCGGAAGGCACTAACTTCAGAAGCTTCTGCTTCACTCAAGAGCGAATTAGGAGTTTTCAACGCTGGATCAAACACTTCAAATCCTATTAGTTTCCGAAGCGGAAGCTTCGGAAGGAGTAAGTGGTGTCGAATGTAATATGTAATTATTTTTCATCTATTTTCCTTTTGGATTATGATTTATCAGTAAGCAACTACAAATCGATAAATTAAGTTCCAATTACAATACGGAACACAAGTTCCACATGCAGTGCAAAGATCCGGGTCAATCGTTTTATAACCCGGTCCCTGTGATATAGCTCCATAGCTGCAAGTATTAATGCAACTGTTACAGTTACGGCAGGCAGCGTGATTGATCTGATATACTATCTTTCCACCTGGGGAATTGGAAATATCACCGGCATTGTTATTCTCATCAAATGCTTTTATGGCAAAGTAATAAATAGTTCCTACTTGCAAATTTGTCACATTACAGGTTTGATAAGTTCCGGCAATTTCCGGTTCCGGCGGGTCAGGATACAGAGTTGCATTTTGCCAGTTTAATTCAGTTATTGGTGTATTGTGATATCGGATTTCATATAAGGAAGCAGTTCCCTCATCACCATCATCTCCGGGTGCAGTCCAGCTTATTTTTATAGTTGAAAGATTTACCGGAATAATCTCCAATACAGATAAATCTGTTATTGCTGAAGGCGGGATTAAATCTTCTTCCAAGATAGCTGTGGCATTGTTTGATATAGGGGAGACATTCAGAACATCATCATAAACTTTGATGGCAAAATAATAGGTTATACCCACAATCCCATCTGAAAAAGTATAATTCTGAATGGAACCTGAAGGAAGCGGAATAGGAGGATTTGGTAAAAGTTCAGCTTCATCCCAATTCCCTTCTGTAATTGGAATCTCAGCATATCGGATTTCATATTCGTAGGCAGTTCCTTCATATCCGTCATCACCGGTAGCTGTCCAGATGAGGATTATATCTGATTGATCGGGTTCAGCATCAAGATCATCGATGGCAGCTGGAGGAATGTAATCCGGCAAATTTGCAGTTGTTTCATTTACCACATTAGATAGAGGTGAAATATTTTGTGCGTCATCTACTGCTTTTACAGCCGCATAATAATTTGTGGAAGGCTCTAATTCCGTAATCACAATAGATTCCAAAGTTCCTGGAGCTTGAGGGATCATATTTTGGGGAAATTCAGGTAAAAATTCCCAATTCAAATTAGAGATTTCTACAGTACTTATTCTTATAATATAAGATTGAGCAGTTCCATCCAAACCATCATCACCAACAGCAGTCCAGTTCAATTGAATTGTTTCTGTAGAAACCGAACCAACTTCCAGATCGGTTATTTGAGCTGGTGGAGTTGTATCTTCAAGCAAAGTCGAATTAATAACATTTGAAAGAGGAGAAACATTGAGAACATCATCCAAAACTTTAATAGCAAAAAAGTAAACAGTTCCCGGCTCACCTTCAAGATAAGAATAATTTTGTTGCGAACCGGAAGGCAGCGGAGTCGGGGGATTGGGGAGAAGATCAGCAATTTCCCAATTATCTTCGGTTATCAGTTCATCATGAACTTTTATTTCATAAGCAAAGGCAATTCCTTCTAATCCATCATCTCCGGTAGAAGTCCAGGATAATATGATTTCTATTTCAGAAGATTCAGCCTGCAGGTCATCAATTGCTGCAGGAGGAATTGTATCTGGAATTTCTGAAGTATATGCATTGATAACATTTGATAAGGAAGAGATATTTTGAACTTCATCCAGAACTTTGATAGCAGCGTAATAATTTGTAGAAGATTCTAAACCAGCTATTACAAATGATTCCAAAGCTCCTGATTCTTGAGGAATTACGCTTTGTTCATATGCTGGTAAATCGTCCCAATTCTCTATGGTGATTTCTTCAGTATTTATTTTTATGATGTAGGATTGAGCAGTTCCTTCCAAACCATCATCACCAACTGCTGTCCAGTTTATGAGGATTGTATTTTGAGAAACAGAATCCACAGAAAGATCGGTTATTGTTGCTGGAGGAATCGAATCTTCAAGTAAAGTTGAATTCACAACATTGGAAATTTCAGATTCATTGAGGACATCATCATAAACTTTTATGGCAAAATAATAAACGATTCCAAACTCTACATCCGTGTAAAGATAGGATTGCAGGGAACCGGAAGGTAATGGTGTGGGAGGATTTGGCAAAGTTTCCGCTTCATCCCAGTTGGAGACATTAATGGGAGCATCATGAACTTTGATGATATATTCATAAGCGGTGCCTTCAAAC
Organism: uncultured Candidatus Cloacimonadota bacterium; assembly: GCA_964457455.1. Taxonomy (GTDB): domain Bacteria; phylum Cloacimonadota; class Cloacimonadia; order Cloacimonadales; family TCS61; genus JABMPU01. The sequence continues at coordinate 17,388 of CAYWJN010000004.1, read as the reverse complement.
CCGTCATCACCAGTAGAAGTCCAGGACAAAGTAATTTCTGTTTGAGTGGATTCTACCTGCAAATCATTGATGCCAGCAGGAGGAGTTTCATCAGGTAAATCTGAGGTTGTTTCGGAAATTACATTTGATAAAAAAGATAGATTCTGAGCATCATCCAAAACTTTTATAGCTGCAAAATAATTTGTGGATGCATCTAAATCTGATATTACAATTGATTCGGATGAACCGGATTCCTGTGGAATTAAATTCTGTTCATATTCGTCAATATCTTCCCAGTTTTGAATGGTTATTTCTTCATTAGATATTTTCATGATGTAAGATTGAGCAGTTCCTTCCAGACTATCATCACCGACTGCTGTCCAATTTAATAAAATTGTATTTTGAGAAACCGAGCCAACTGAAAGGTCTGTGATTGGAGCTGGAGGAATTGTATCTGGAATGATGCCTTGAATCAAGACCTGCTGATAAGTGGATTCACAGCTTTGTTCTACTTCATCGAATGCCTGAAGCTGAACTGTGAGCATCTCATTTTCAGGCAGATCCTGAATTGTCCAAGCTTCCAAAGCTCCGGCTTGAAGCGGCAACGGAACTTCAAAGTCGGTTTCAATTTCTATTCCATTTTGGTTTTTTAGACTAAATTCATATCTGAAAGCGCGACCAAAAGTGGAATCATCACCTGTTGCAATAAATTGGATATTCAGTTCTCCAATAGAATTTGAGACAGCATTAAAATTGCTGATTTCTGCAGGTGAGATAAGGTCTCTTTTGATAGTTATGGCATTTTCCGGGCATTGGAACTGGTTTATGCATTTCATGCATCCAACACATTTGTCTGAATCGATATAAACCGTGTAGGTTCTGTTATCGATTTTGATCGCATCTTCAGGGCACTGGAAATTGTTTATACATTCATAACAAGCTGAACATTTGGAATATTCAACACGGATATCTTCAGCAAAGTGTAATATTTTTTTTACACTATCTGTACAGCTTATCAAAAGAAATAAAACAAATATTAGAACGATAATCCAAGCCAGATTCTTTCTCATTATATTTAAGTCCTGAAACCTTTAAATTCTATTATCCGAAAATCAAAATTAACTTATTTATTCAAGCATCATTTATTCCATTTTGCAAAAGTTTTTTCGATTAGATTTTTGTCAAATTCCAAATTCTTTCATTCTGACCGGTAAACAGTAAAAGTATCCATTCATTTTAATATTCATAATATCTTTCATAAACTCATCGATGATGATAGGACTAAAATTCAATTTTCTTTGGCAAGTTTTTTTATTTTCATTTTTCAGGATATCTTTTGGAGTTTGATTTTCTCCCATATTCATAAATATAAAATTATCTAAAACTGGCTACTAACCAGACTCCGGTAAGAATCAAAAAAAGACCTAAAACCTGTAAAGGAACTACTTTTTCACTTAAGAAAAAGATAGAAAAAGAAACTACTATTATAAAACCGATGCTTGTCATAAGCGGATAAGCAATACTGAGATTTATTTTATTTAAAACATAACCGTTATTCATTTAACTGGGATCGGTTTTCAAATATTTGAAATTTTATTTGATATTTGAAATATGATATTTGTTATTTAATCGGTGATTATCTTCTGGAGAATTCAAATGGGTCGAATTCGTAGCCAATGGAAAGATAATAGTAAGTTCTATTTTCCTCATCGATGGCAGCGGCAACTCTCACCGGTCCGAGTAAAGATTTATAACCGATTTTTATACCATAAGCAGGATAAAGATTCTTTTCCGGAAGCCAGACATCTTTAGTTCCAAGATTTAATAAATTGTACTGTAAATCCGCAAAAAGATTATTCAAAATTTTATATCTTATTGCGAGAGAGTGTATTTTGTATATTGGAGCACTGCGTTCACCGGTGTAACAACCCAGAAAACTATCGATCCCACCAATGTAAAACGGATCAAAATCTAAATCATATTTTTTGAAATAAGTACCATATTCAAACTGACATTTTAATGAAATCTTATCTTTGAAAGGTATTAAAATCCGTGCTTTTGAGTATAACTTTTTATAACCGCTGTCGCTGAAGAAAATCTTTCTGGCTGTATTAAATTTCATCAGGAATTGCAGCCCTTTCATGGGAAACACAAAATCATCCAGGTTTTCATGATACAATTTCAGACCAACTCCTGTTGAATGATAATATCTGTCTTCAAAATCCGCAATATCCTGGTAAAGTCTGGTATTAAATGTAAAGCCGTAACCTTCGAGAATCACAGCTTTTTTTGCATAAATTCCAATTCCAATAGTACCGCCTGTTTCCAATGATTTCACACTACCGGTTTTTTTATGCTCTTCATTATAAGAATAGATTCTTTGTTCTTTTAGATATGGAAAGATCCTGAAATAGATTCCCCAGTGTTTACCGAAATTTTTCACATAATCGAGGTTAAGTTCTTTTTTATCACCAACTTGAAAATTGAATAAAAGTTTGGAATTCCTCTGAATCATATTATCAAAACTGAAAGTAGCACCCAGAATAATATCCTTATTATTGATGTAACCAAAGTTTATTCCCAACTGCTTCCTATCATTTTCTCTTACCTTGATTTTGATGATATATTTTTCATCTATTTTTTCAATTATTGGATAAATCAGAGAGAATAGTTGGGAGTCATAAGCATTTTTCACTGCCAGAATAATATCGGATTTTACATAAAATATATCTGTTTTCAAACCTAAAAATTCTTTTACTTTGGATTTACTTAAATGTTTGTTTCCCAGAATTATAATTTTTGAAAATTGTATTTCAGGTGGAAGTATATTTATTTGTTTTATAGTTTTCTTTTTTGAATTTTCTATTTTTTGAAGATGTTTCCTGGCGGCAATTTCTCCTGCTAAAATGATCTCTTTTTTCTTTGAAAAATCCAGAACCGAAATATTATCCAACTCTGGCTTGATGATCAAATCACAAAATTCAGTAGATTTGTTGATATTACTCGTGATGCTCAGGTTCACAGTTTGATCCAGCACATCGATCAAGCTTTCAATTTCCTCTTTTTCTTTTAAACCGGAATTTGTCTGTACACCAATCACAAAATCTGCACCCATTTCTGCAACAATCTCAGCAGGCAAATTTGCCAGCAATCCACCATCAACATACAGCCCATCATCCAATTCAAAAGGCTTTAAAATAGAAGGGAAAGAAATGGAAGAGCGAATTGCTTCGTGAAGAGGACCATCAGAAAAAACTTTAAGTTCTCCAGTTAAGATATTGGTTGCATTACAGCGAAATGGAATAGGTAATTCATTGAAATTTGCTACTACAGAAACCGGATATGTAAGATCAAATAAAAAATTTATCAGGTTATTTCCTACAAAAAAAGCTTGAGGTATTTTTGGTAAATAGTTTTCATCAAGGTCGAAAGAGAAATTTTCATATGGTTGCCAACGTTTCTGGCTGATGTAAATATCTTTTCGGGAAATTTTGTCATTAAGGATTTCTTTCCAATCCATTTTAAGAAAAATTTCTTCGATCTCTGCACCGGAATAACCCATAGCATATAATCCACCAATGAGAGCTCCGGTGCTTGTTCCAGCAATGAAATCAACCTGAATTCCTAATTCATCGATTACCTTTAAAACACCAATTTGAGCCAACCCGCGAGCACCGCCACCGCTGAGGGCAAGTCCTATCTTATCCTGCGAATGCAAAAAGAGAGAGAAAATGAGAAGTGAACCGATAATTATTTTCTTTTTCATAATAGGAAAGACGGGACAAAAAGTCCCGTCTTTTGTAAAGGAATTTTTATCTTTTTTAGATGATTCCGAGAAATTTTTGGATAGCGGGAGAAAAGGCAACGATAAGACCTGCGAAAACAATGCTGACCATACTCATAAGTTTTATGAGGATATTTATGGAAGGACCGGATGTATCCTTGAACGGATCACCCACAGTATCTCCAACCACAGTTGCCTTATGATAATCGGAACCCTTGCCGCCAAAATGCCCTGTTTCAACATATTTTTTTGCATTATCCCAAGCACCTCCAGCATTGTTCATCATAACTGCCAGCACAAAACCTGTTGTTAATCCGCCCGTTAAAACTCCCATCACACCTGCAACGCCAGTTATCATACCAATAACAATAGGTGTGAGAATTCCCAACAGAGCAGGAGCAACCATTTCCTTTTGTGCTCCAACTGTAGATATATGAACACACTTTGCATATTCGGGTTCTGCTGTACCTTCCAAAATACCCGGGATTTCTTTGAACTGACGTCGTACTTCTGCAACCATTGCTCCGGCTGCCCGTCCTACAGCTTTCATCGTGAGTGCAGCAAAAACGAATGTAACCATAGCTCCCATAAAAATACCAATTAAGAATTTGGGATTCATTAAATTGATTTGATAGTAATTTATAAAATCTGCAATTGTAGCTTTTGCTGTTTCCACTGCAAAAATCTCACCATTTGCCATCTTTATGTCCATAACTATCTTGCTGACTTCCAATCCGGCTTTCTCACCGGCAAAGATCAATCCTACTCTCACTTCTTCGAGATAAGCTGCCAGAAGTGCCATAGCGGTAAGTGCAGCCGAACCGATTGCAAAGCCTTTTCCTGTGGCAGCAGTTGTGTTTCCTACAGAATCAAGGTCATCTGTTCTTTTTCTCACTTTTTCCGGAAGCTTGCTCATTTCTGCATTCCCGCCTGCATTATCTGCTATCGGTCCAAACGCATCCATAGCAAGAGTTACGCCCAGAGTGGCAAGCATTCCCACAGCTCCAAAGCCTATTCCGTAAAGTCCCATTTCCGGAGTTGTGAATCCTTTACTCACACCGAAAGCTGCCAGAATGGCAATTCCAATGATAATAACCGGAGCTGCTACGGATTTCATTCCCACTGCAAGTCCATCGATGATCACTGTGGCAGGTCCGAACTCTGCCTGTTTTACAATTCCACGAGTAGGAGCATAGCTGTGTGAAGTTGAGCGTTCAGTAAAAAATCCTATCAGTATCCCTGCAAAAAGTCCTATCATACTTGCCAGGAAAACACCCAGCGAATACTCTGCAGGAAGCATGAACTTTGTAACAAAAAATGCAACTATCGCTATCAGGATTGAGCTTCCGTAAACACCTTTGTTCAAGGCGAACAGCAGTTCTTTGGTATCTGCGCCTTCCTTGGTGGAAACCATATAAATTCCCAAAATGGAAAGGAATGCACCTACCCCTGCAAGAACCATCGGAGCAGTTACGAACTTGATAGCCCAGGTATTCATATCTACAGTTCCATGACCGAATATCTGAGTTACTGCTGCCATTCCCAAAGCAGCAGTTGCCAATATCGAACCGCAATAAGATTCATAGAGGTCTGCACCCATTCCTGCTACATCACCAACGTTATCTCCCACGTTATCTGCTATCGTGGCAGGATTACGCGGGTCGTCTTCCGGGATTCCAGCTTCGACTTTTCCTACCAGGTCTGCACCCACGTCTGCAGCTTTTGTATAGATTCCTCCACCAAGGCGGGCAAAAAGTGCCTGGGTAGAAGCTCCCATTCCAAAGCTGAGCATAACTACAGTTATCGTATGAAGGTCTAATTTCATGAAATTTTTCATAATAAAAAACCAGGCAGAAATATCTACTAATGCCAATCCAACAACTACAAGTCCCATTACTCCACCGGCACGGAAAGCAACCTTCAAACCTTTATCAAGACTTTTAGAAGCTCCCTGGGCTGTTCTATTGGAAGCAAGGGTTGCGGTATTCATTCCTATCCAGCCGGCAAGCCCACTGAAAAATCCACCGGTGAGAAATGCAAAAGGAATGAGCCAGTGAAGCACATGCAGAATATGAGCCATAATATTAAAAAGAATAAATGCAATAATAAAGAAAATTGTAACACCTTTGTATTGCTGTTTCAGGTAAGCAAAAGACCCTTCACGAACATATTTTGCAATTTTCTGCATCTGCTTATTACCGGGATCTTCCTTTTTTACACCTTTAAATAAGATAAACGCAAATATTAATGCCATTACGGCGCCAAACGGTGCAACATACCAGATTAATGGAATGTTCATTTAAACCCTCCTGAGTCATTTTTTAGTTATATATGAATGAGACAACAAATTAAGCTCAACGTATTTGTCAAGAATTGTAGTTCGACCTGTAACTCGACCTGCCAGGTCGAGAAGAGCAAGCTTCCAGCTTACTGAAACTGAGCCTAAACTTGACGCAAGTTTGAAAAATCCGCACTTCAGTTTTTTTATTTGACTTTGAAAGTTTACTCATCGTTATTGACGTAGTTTTAAGCTAAAGGACATGGAAATGGTATATACTGATTATTTGAGCAGGTTAATACAAACTTATAAGATAATAATTGGAGATTTTGAATGAATTATGAAAGTGTAAATTTTACACAACAAGATCATCAAAATATTGCTGATCTTTTTGATTATAGCAATTTAAATAAAGAAGAAGAACAAAAGGCACAAGATAATTTTAAAAAATTGTTGGAGAGTAACGATGCTCCAAGATATTTATACATTATTCGTTGCTGCCCATTTATTTACTACGAAATAGGAATAACAAACAATATTGAAAAACGTATTAAAACACTACAAATCGGTTGTCCATTTGATTTGAAGTTTATTGTTGCTGTAGAAGCTGATATGGAAGATTTTTTAGGGAGGGAAATTGCATACTTAGAAAAATTTCTTCATGAAAATTATAAACATCTAAATTTTAAAGGTGAGTGGTTTAAATTGTCTGAAAAGCACATTTCCGATATATGTTGTTTCCTTTATGATAATCGTGAATTCGATATTCTTCACGAAGAAGCTAAAGAATTAAGAATGTATTTTGAAATTATTGACAAAATTATTGCCGAGGAAGTTGAGTATTGTAATAAGTAGTTGTTAATACGCGGAGGGATAAAGTATGAGCTTATTTGGTAGAAAACGAATTTTCGTTAGTAAAGGTAATTTTCCTGATATTATTAATGCACTAATTTTATCTTTTGAAACCTTAAGAGAAGAGTATATATTCGGTTCGTTATCTCAATTAAAAAGAGAAGGAGTTGATGTCTCTAAAGTATCAAAGGAAATAAGATCGGAAAGTGAATTGGAGGACATATTAAAGGCATTTCAGCTTACATCGATGATAGGAATTGCATGGAATTACATTGAAGATATAAGAGATCAACTATCATTTGATTACATGTTAAGCAACCATTTAAGGGTAGAAGAAGGATCAAGAGCATGGAAATATCGTGAAAGATATACTGATTGCCATGGAGATATGGATGCTCTTTCAAGAACATTGTCCGTTGATGTACATAAAGTAATAGGCTCACCTGAACCAAAGAATGAATTTTTGATCCAATTTCAAGGTGGTGCATATACATTGATAGGGTTATGTCAAATGGCTACATATTCAGCATGTGGTGATAGTAAAATGGAACAAAAAATTAAACAAAAGATATTTTCATCTTATACGGGAAAAAAGAGCTAACAAATTAGTCCACCTGACTTTTTTCCGCTTCGCTCCAAAAAGCAGATGAACAAAACCAATATAATTTTTTTTCCACTTGTTCCTAATTGCTGTTTCGTAAACATATATGCTGAAAGAACGACACCATGTGTCAATATATGTATTGACGATCCAACTATTTCTGTCAATCTATATGTTGACACGCAGGAGGTTAAAAGATGAGAAATAATAATAAGCTAACAAGCTTATCAGAGAACAATTGCTTTTTTATGTACAACCATCAAATCACCAAAGGCAATCAAAAAGCCGAAGTAAATAATTAGTAACGAGTTAAATAGATTCCCGCTTTCGCGGGAATGACAATTCATTTTAAATTTTTCATTTTAAATTTTAAATTTCGTTAGCTTCTATCAGCTTTCAACACTTCCAGAAAAGCTTCCTGCGGAATAGAAACAGAACCGATCTCTTTCATGCGTTTTTTGCCTTCTTTCTGTCTTTCCAGGAGTTTCTTTTTCCTGGTAATATCACCGCCGTAGCATTTGGCAGTCACATTTTTTCGCAGAGCATTGATCGTACTTCGAGCAATTATCTTGGAACCGATACTTGCCTGAAGAGCTATTTTAAAAAGATGTCTGGGGATTACATCTTTCAATTTTTCCGAAACACTTTTTCCCCACTGGTATGCTTTATCCTCATGACAGATAAAAGACATTGCATCCACTCTTTCACCGTTTATTAGGATATCCACTTTCACTACGTTTGATTTCCGGTTCTCTTTGAATGAATAATCCAGAGATGCATAACCTTTGCTTACGGATTTCAGTTTATCATAAAAATCGAAGATGATTTCGATAAGCGGCATTTCATAATGAATGGAAAGACGTTTTTCGTCTATGTACTGCATGTCTTTCTGAATTCCGCGCCGTTCCTGAACCAGTTTCATAATATTACCAACAAACGCAGTAGGAACTATGATCTCCACATCCATCACCGGTTCTTCAATGGATTCGATATATATCGGATTGGGCATATCAATAGGATTATAAATCACTTTCTTACTGCCATCATTGAGGTTAATAACAAATTTTACACTCGGAGTAGTGGTGATAATGGGCACATTATATTCACGCAGTAATCTTTCTTTCACAATTTCCAGGTGCAGCATTCCCAGGAAACCACAACGAAAACCGAAACCTAAAGCTAATGAACTTTCCGGTTCATAAGTGAGTGCAGCATCGTTCAACTTAAGTTTTCCCAGACTGTCCCGCAGATTTTCATGGTCTTCTTTATTCAAGGGAAAAAGCCCGCTGAAAACCATTGGTTTGGGTTCTTCAAATCCGGGTAAAGCTTCTTTACATCCGTTTTTGGGGATTGTGATTGTATCTCCAACTCTGGCATTCGAAACTTCCTTGATATTGGCAATAATATATCCAACTTCACCTGCTGTAAGTTCGCTTGTTTCCTCTTTTTTTAGACCCAGATAACCGATTTCTTCGACTGAGAATTCTTTGTTTGTCGAAAAGAATTTTATTGTCTCACCCTTTTTTATTCTTCCATCAAACATCCGAATAAGAACGATCACACCTCGATACGTATCAAAATAGGAATCAAAAATCAGGGCTTTGGGAGGAAGATCGATATCGCCGGTAGGAGCTGGAATATTTTTTACAATACCTTGCAGCATTTCTTCAATCCCGATTCCATCTTTTGCACTGATCTTAAAAATATTCTCGGAACCAATACCGATATTTTCAATTATGTCGTGTTCGGTTCCTTCTACATCTGCTTTTTCCAGGTCAATTTTATTAATCACAGGAATTATTTCCAAATCATTTTCCATAGCGAGATACAGGTTACTCATCGTTTGTGCTTCAATTCCCTGAGATGCATCTACCAGAAGAAGCGCTCCATCACAGGAAGCAAGACTGCGCGAAACTTCATAGGAAAAATCTACATGTCCCGGCGTATCGATCAGGTTTAAGATATACTTTTTGTTCTGATAATTGTATTCCATTTTGATTGCATGAGATTTGATAGTTATACCACGTTCACGTTCCAGTTCCATATCATCCAGGATAAGTGTGGCATGAGAATTCTTGTCTATCACATGAGTTGCCTCCAAAAGCCTGTCAGCAAGTGTAGATTTACCATGATCTATATGAGCGATAATACAGAAATTCCTGATCAATTCTTTATCCATCAAACCTCCAATGCAAAATCAAAAACCAGAGCACGCTTTTTAATGTCAACTTATTCTTGGAATAACAGTTAAAACTACGAATTAGTAGTTTTTATCAGTATGATTTGATATGCAGTTTTTAATTGAGATTCAAAATGAACTTCAAAATTGTGAACTCATATTTTGAACTCTCTTTTAAATTTTTATTCTTGACGCAAAATTGATATTTTCGAAATTGATTTAATCCCATTTTGGAGAGATTGAATGATTAAAGTTATTCGCGATAAATGTGTTGGCTGTGAATTGTGTATCAAATCTTGTGCTTATGATGCAATTGTAATGAAGGATGGAATTGCAGAAATAGATTTGGAAAAATGTACTCTTTGCGGAGCTTGTGTAAGCGACTGTTCTTTTGATGCAATTATAATCAGAAAATCTGAGCAGCAAAATTTGAATAAAGATCAGCATAATGGAGTTTGGATATTTGCAGAACAGAAAAACGGAGAAATTGCTCCGGTTGTTTTTGAACTTTTAGGCAAAGGAAGAGAACTGGCAGAGCAGAGAAAAACAGAATTAGTTGCAGTTCTTTTTGGCTCTAAAATTTCAATTCTTACAAATGATTTAATCGCTTATGGGGCTGACAAAGTCATATTTGTAGATGATCCTGTTTTGGAGCATTTTCTCGATTTGCCCTATTCAAAAGCTCTCTCTGAACTTGCCAAAAAATATAAACCTGAAATTATCCTTTCCGGTGCTTCCGTAATGGGACGCTCATTTATCCCTCGCGTTGCCATCGAACTGCAAACCGGACTTACTGCTGATTGTACCGGTTTGGAAATAGATAAAGAAAGTGCAGGATTGCTTCAAACAAGACCGGCTTTCGGTGGCAACATTATGGCTACAATTGTTACTCCGAATCATCGTCCACAGATGTCTACGGTTCGTCATAAGGTTATGGATTCTCTACAAAAAGATGATTCCAGGAAAGGTGAAGTAATCCAAGAAAAAATTGATTTTTCAAACTTGAATGACGATTCAAAATATCTTGGATTTGTAAAAGACGAAACCCAAACTGTAAATTTAACAGAAGCAGATTTTGTGATTTCAGGTGGAAGAGGTTTAAAGAAGAAGGAAAATTTTGTACTTATTAAGGAATTGGCAGAAACTATTAATGCAGCAATTGGAGCTTCCAGAGCTGCTGTAGATGCTGAGTGGATTGCCTATTCTCACCAGGTTGGGCAAACTGGAAAAACGATCAAACCAAAAGTTTATATTGCCATTGGAATTTCCGGTGCGATTCAGCATTTAGCTGGAATGCAGTCTGCAGATTATATTATTGCAATCAATAAAGATCCGGATGCTCCGATTTTTAAAATCGCAGACCTCGGACTTGTAGGTGACCTTTTTGAAATCGTTCCTCAATTAAAGAAAAAATTTTTAAAGTAGGAAATATGGAAATAACAGTAAAAACTTGCGTTCATAACGCAGACAAAATTTCTTCGAAGACTACCGTAAAAATTAATAGTTCCATCTTAAAAGCAAAATCTACAAAATGGGATTGTTCCGATAAAATTGCTTACCCACCCTTTATAAACAGCCACGAACATTTGATTGGAAACTGGGTACCCAGAGCAGGTGAAAATCATCCATATCTAACCACTGATATCTGGGTTGAAGAGATGAAAAAATCCGGATCTTTTTTAGAGAGAAACAGGGTTTTTACTCACAATGGCTCATTTGATCTTACCAAAGGGAATGGAGAGCTTCTTGCTTTATTAGGGATTTATAAAAACATTTTTTCCGGTTGCCCGGTTGTGCAGGACCACGCTCCCAATCAGAAGGATGAATATTACGCAAATTTTCCAATCGAAGTTATCAAAGATTATAAACAATGTCACTCGATATCTATGGGCAATTGGTGGGGTGGAAAATCTGCTCAAGAAGAATGGAAAGAAAGTAAAGGGAAAATGCCTTTTATTCTTCATCTGGCAGAAGGAAAGGATGAATTGGCGAAGTCCGATTTTAGTGAATTGGAAAAATTAGGTCTGCTTCAACCCAATACCTTAATAATTCATGGAATTGCTTTAACTCCAGAGGAAATTAAGAAATGTGCTCAGAAAGGCGTATCAATTTGCTGCTGCCCGGATTCGAATATTTTTCTTATTGGCAAAACAATTGATCTTAAATCTTGTTTAAAATATGGAGTTAACCTGGTTCTGGGAACAGATTCAACTATGTCCGGCAGCATAAATATGCTGGCTGAAATAAAATTCGCTGCTGATAAATATACTTTTCTTTCTTCTAAAGAACTCTTTAGAATGATTACAGAAAATGCTCAAAAAGCACTTTTTTTACCGGAATCTTATGGGAAGTTGGAATTAAACATTTCTCATTTGATGCTTGTTAAAAATATCCAAGACGATCCATTTGAAAACATTTTGGATATGAAAACAAAAGACATCGAACTTCTGATTCATCGCGGCATTCCCATTTATGGAAATCGCCAATTTTTAGATGATTTTGATGTTAATCCTGAAAATTATTTCTTTTTTAAAATCGGAAATGAAGATAAATTCGTGATCGGTCATCCTGAAAAGATTTGTGCAAAAATCGATGCAATGTTGGGTTATCATAAAGATTTTCCGTATTTACCGTTTTAACTTCGAGATTAAAAATAGAACACGGATAACACGGATATTGCAGATAAACACAGATAGAAAAAGAAAAATTTGTAATTGCTTTGTGTCTTAGTGGTAAACAAATTAAAATGTTAAACCTTTCGGAGATTTTTTTCAGTATTCAAGGTGAATCTACCTTTGCTGGATTGCCCTGCATTTTCATTCGTCTTGCAGGTTGTAATCTGCGCTGTATATACTGCGATACAAAATTCAGTTATGATACAAAATTTTCCTTAGAAACCCAAGAAATTCTGCAGAAAATCAAAAAATATTATCCTGTGAAGTTAGTTGAAATAACTGGTGGTGAACCGCTTCTTCAAAATGAAATTTACGATTTAATTGAATCTCTTCATAAAGATAATTTTAATATTTTATTGGAAACAAATGGTTCGATTTCAATGAAACATATTCCACAATACGTGATTAAAATTGTAGATGTTAAATGTCCGGAAAGTGGTTATGAAGATAGTTTCCTGAAGGAAAATCTAAAGTACATAGATTCAAAAAAAGATGAAATAAAATTTGTTCTTTCAGATAGAAATGATTTTGATTGGGCAAAAGATTTTATTAAAAAGTTCAAACTGGAAAACTACAAAATAATTTTTTCTGCTGTTTTTGAAAAATTAGATTCTAAAATGCTTGCTGAATGGATTTTGGAAGATAAGCTCAAAGTTCGAATGCAATTGCAAATGCAAAAATATATCTGGGGAAAAGATAAAACAGGAGTTTAATTTATAGAAATTTTTCCTGCTTTTTCCAGTTCAATCAGGTAATTTCCCAATTCTTTCTTTTTATGTTCTTCAATCGTAATATGAAATTCAACTTTTTCTGAGTAATTAATATCAGAAATTTGTGCGTTAAAATTCATAATATTATACTTTATTTTATCTGCAAAATCATAAGAAGTGCTGAGATGAAAAACAATTAGGTTCAGCAGTTTTTTTAAAGGAGACTGCTCTATTGCTGCTTCCACACTTACCCCGTAAGCTTCTATTAATCCGCGAATACCAAGCGTAACTCCACCAAAATAGCGAGTAACAACAGCCACAATGTTTGTCATTTTATCCTTTTTTAAAGCATTGAGAATTGGTTTGCCTGCTGTACCGGAAGGTTCGCCTGCATCGGAGCTGTGAGAAGTTTCACCTTTTTCACCAATAATATATGCCCAGCAATTGTGATTTGCAGTTTTATGCTCTGCTGAAACTTGAGAAATAAACTCTTTGGCTTCCTTCATTGTTTGAGCATAATGCAGATGAGCAATGAAAATGGAACGCTTTATTTTTGTTTCAACTTTTCTGTCTTTTTCAACTGAATAGAAATAATTCATAATTCTCAACCCTCTAACTTTTCCTATTTAATGTCTGTTCGTAAACTATGAAGACTTAAGTTTTCTAATCCATTTAATACATTCCAACTTAACTTAAGACTCCGTCTTAAGTTAAGTTTCCTTTTTGGAGGTCGAAAAAGTTAATATTCCAGCAATTTCCGCAGTTGTTCAGAGTTCATATTTTTGATGATATTCTGACCATCTTCAATAATATGTTCGAACATTTCTCTTTTGCTCTGCTGCAAAGTTAGGATTTTTTCTTCAATAGTTCCTTTTGTGATAATCTTATAAACATTTACTTTTTTGGTCTGACCGATCCGATGTGCTCTATCTATTGCCTGATCTTCACCCATTGGATTCCACCAGGGATCAACGATAATCACAGTATCAGCAGCAATCAGATTTAGACCAAAACCACCGGTTTTGAAGCTGATCAGAAAAATTCGGATATTGTTATTATTATTGAAATTATCTATCCGCTTTTGCCTGTTTATTGTAGAGCCATCCATATATTCATACGGAATTTTCATCTTTTCCGTAAGATCTTTCAATACTTTCAACATCTGCACAAATTGACTGAAAATAAGCAATTTCTTACCGCTTTCCAAAGCATCGGAAATGATTTCCTGCAGCAGTTCGATTTTTCCTGAAAACTCAGATTTCGGTTTCACGTTTTTATCGATCAGGATGGGATGATTACAAATCTGACGAAGTCTGGTTAGAGCTGCTAAAATATGAATAAAATATCCTCTATTTGTTGGTTGCAGCAGGCCTTGTTTCACATTCTCTAAAATCTGAAGATACATCTTTTCCTGAATTTCCGTCATTTTGCAATAGGCAATCTGTACCTGTTTATCCGGAAGTTCAATAAGAACGTCTCTTTTTTTCCTTCTTAAAATAAAAGGAGAAATGAGCATTTTCAATTTATCCTGAACTGCTCTTTTTTCATCATCCTGGTTCAAAAATTCATTTTTGAATCTCCTTAAAGGAGGTAAATAACCGGGCATCAGAAAATCAAATATAGACCAAAGTTCTGTGGGACTATTTTCTATTGGTGTACCGGAAAGAGCCATTTTATTTCTTGAACGGAGTTTTTTCACAGCCTTCGTGCGGAGAGCAGATGCATTTTTTATATGTTGAGCTTCATCAAGAATAATGAACTCAAACTCAATTTCGGAAAGTTGTTTTATATCATTCTGAATAATGGAATAAGAGGTAAAAAGAATGTTCACATTGAGATTTTCCAATATTTTTTTTCTTTCCTTTTGATTACCCTCATAAATTATAAAAGTAAGATTTTTATTGAATTTTTCTATTTCTGCTGCCCAATTGAATAAAAGTGTTTTCGGACAAATTACAATTGACTTTGCATTTTGAGGTAAATCGGATAAAACTGAAATTGCCTGAATCGTTTTTCCCAGTCCCATATCATCTGCTAAGATACCGGAAAGATGATAGTTTTGCAGCATTTTCAGCCATTGATAACCGGCTTTTTGATAGCTTCTCATAATGGGTTTTAAAAAACTTGCAAGTTGTGGTTCTTTGGAGAGTTTCCTCTTTAATATCGCATAAAACATCTCTTCCAGAAAATCATCACCAAATATTTTGATGGCTTTATTTATTGATGAAAGCTGGTAAATGTAGGGTAGATTATAAACGGATAGTTTGTAAGCTTCAGAGGGTAGTTTCTCGCTTTTCTGCAATAATTTTTCCACTTCCAGAAAGGATTCTTTATTTTCAAAAAACAGCATTCTACCATCATCCAATTTCATGAACTTCTTTTTGGATGTGAAGAATTTCCTCAGTTCTTCATGAGTGAAATCCACATCTTTATATTGATATTTCACTTCATATTCGAACCAATCGATTTTCCCTGAAGCTTTTGCTTTGATCATCGGTTCCAAATGGACTTTATAAACAAATTCCTTTTTCAAATCTTCAGAAAGAATGATGTTCCAGGAAGGATCTGTAAATTCAAAAATTGTTTCCTTGAGGATCGTGATGTTTTCATCTCCTTCAAAAACAAGTTGAGAATTTTCTTCCAACCTGTTTGTTTGAGATTCTGGTAATCTTTGCACAAAATTGAAAATCTGGTATTTAGTTTGAGGTGGAATGTAGAACCAGGCAACTTCTCCATCCTGATCAAAACGAACCAGTTCAGCAGGAAAGCGAATCAAAGACATGGGAATTTCTATGCCATTTTCATAATCTAAAATGCCATCCATAATTATTTGCTTGTTCTCTTTTTTCAGTTCAAATGTGATTATCGGAGTATTATGATAAACTTTGGGAATTGTGATATCACTGGCAAAATCCAGATAGCATTTGATTAATCCAAGTTGACGAGCCACAACAGACGCTAAATAGACAAGGTCTTCTTTTTTTACTTTGAAATTTCCCTGGAAAAGTTTAGTTGTTACATCTTTTGAAAATGGCAAATTAATAGAAAATATCTCATTTTTCTTAAAAATATATGTTGTTTTTCCAACAAAAAATGCAGAGATTTGCTCACCTCTGGAAATTTTCAGGATGAAGTCATTTTCCACAGCTCTTATTACCTGGAAATTTATGCGAAATTCCTCAGAGGAAAAAAGAAATCTGTCACCTGTTTCTTTGATGTATATTTTATTCTGTAAAGATTTTAGCACCTGAAAAAAATGGATAAAATCATTTTTGTAAATCGAGAAAAAAACTCCTTTCCTGCTGAAAGCACATTTTTTATTTTGTAAAAGTATCAGCAGGTTGATCTCTTCATCAGACAGAGCTTTTAACTGTTTTTTTGCTTTTGGAATTTCAGGAATATCTTCCTCTTTACAATTTTTTTGTGCCAATAAAATAGAGATTAAACGAATGTTCATCGGGAGATAACTTTTCAGGGAAAACCTGATTTTATCTGTTTCCTGGTTAAAAATATTTGCTACTTCGATTTTAGCATTCAAAACCACTCGCTGCCAGTATTCATTATAATCCAGCAGTTTGGTTTGATAGGTTTGAATTACGCTTTTTTCCAGAATATCTGTAGTCAGATATTTGTAGGAATAGTTTATTACAGAAAGAAAATGTTTGCAAAATTCTTCAGAACATTCAGAGCATTTCTGGTTCAGAATTATTTTGTTATTTTTATCATAGACAATTTCGACTTTTGCGGAAAATATTTTACGATTTTCAGAGGTGAAATCAAAAACTACATTTTCATTTTCATCAAGATATTTTTTATAAGTTAAATCATCTTTTTTCAGGTTAATTATCGTACTCTTAAAATACCACGAATTTGAATGTTCATGATATTCTCCACCAAAAAGTTTTGCCATTTTTTACTCCAGGAAAATCTGTAAAAACCAATTTCTGCAAGGAAAAGATTGAAACATCTAAAGTCAAGTTATTAAGTTTCTTTCCAAACCTTGAAAAGGTTTAAGAGCTTTTTCTTCCTGCTGAACCTTTTCAACGGTTGAAATTTTTGGAGAGTTTTTCTAAAAAAGAATATTTTTTGCAGGAAGAGTACAAACCTGTAAATTTTAAAACTTGTGAAGTTTTGAAAACTTAACAAGTTTTTTATATCCTTTCTTAACCTTGATAAATCTTCTTCGCTGATTTCGATATTTTATTAATTTATTTAATAGCTTTTCAGAAAAATCCAGTTCGTAATTCTTCAGAAAAATCTTTTGTTCATCTTTATTCCTACCTTTGACACCTAACCCGAAGCAAATATGCATAAACAGGGCATTTTAATT
>CAYWJN010000003.1:32454-61042 GCA_964457455.1 uncultured Candidatus Cloacimonadota bacterium | reverse complement strand
CAAAATTTTATGTTGGATTACTTGGAAATTGGGTAGTTCTGTTTCTTATCACCTTGTTCACATTTATCATTATAAATATCATTTTGGCAATAATACATCAATTTAATTTTTATGTTGCGGTTTCCGGAATGCTTCAGGCATTAACTGCATTTATAAAAACCGGTTTGATAATAGGGAGTTTTACTTTTTTCTGTTCAGCTATTTTTAAAGATAAAGCTTTCCTGAAAGGTTTATCAATTCTGGTTGCAATTCAAGTTCTCTTCCTGATTTTCAATAGCCTGTTTGGTTGGAATTTACCGTTGCCTTTATCCTATTTATTGAAGTTGATAACAATTGATGCCGGGCAAAGAGCTCTGGTTGGGATTGATGAATTTGAAACAGCAAAAATCATCGGAGACGCTTGGAACAAAATTTTATTAAACTGGAAAACTCTTTACCAGATTTTGTTCAGTGGAGCACTTTTTGCGGGCGCAACATTGATTTATAAAAATAAAGAAATCAAATAGTGTAGATGAAAAGAAAACAGGGATGAAAAATTGCAAATTTCTAAAAGTGATAAAAATGATAATCAAAGCTTTCAATAATTATCATTATTATAAAAAATCTATAATAATGAATTGGAAGCATTTAGTTATTTTCTTTCTTTATAAGAAGTTAAGAAATAATTATACAAATGGTATGCAGATTGCATAAATAAAAAAAGGAGGAAAAATGAAGCAAATTTTAATTGTAATTCTGATGCTGTCGAATATTTTTCTGATGGCTACAAAAGAGAAGATTTCAATTAAGAGTGATGAAGTAGAATTATGTTTTGAGAATGTAGAAATCGATGAATTGGTTTTTTCTGAGGGAGAAAAAGTGATAGTTGAATATGAGAAAGCCGATGATGTGAAAATTGAAAAATCTAAAAATAGGATTTGGATTTCCAGTCCAAATGAAAAAAAGATCAGTATCTGGCTGCCGAAATCGAAAAGTTACTTTTTCAGGAAAGATGAAGCATTTATCAAATTCAATTTTGAACAGGTAATTATTAATACTGATGAAGGTGAAATCGTTAGTTTTTCAAATGGTACACTGACTGTCATCGATAAAGAAGATAACACAAAAGTTGTTATCGATTCAGATGGGATTCATGTTGAGGAAGATGGGGAAAAGATAGAAATCACATCTGCTGGAATAACTGTGGAAGAAGAAGATGGAGAAAAAATTTATACTGGTTTCTGGGGTCAGCTTTTGGGTGGAATAATCAAATCTGTAGCTGGTTCTGCAATTAATTATGCTGGTGAAAATCCTGATGAAATCATAAAAAGTATTATCAATGAAAATCAATCGGATCTTGAAATATTTGAATATGATGAAGATTGGGATGAGAAAGATAAAAAAGGGATTGGGAGGTAACAATGAAAAAGACAATTTTAATTTTAGCTCTATTAGTTTGTTTTGGAGCATTATTTTCTCAGGAAAATTATGCTTTGCTTTCCGTAGCAGATACGGATAATTTTTTAGCACCAAAAGTAAATCCTGCAGCAATGAGTTTCGGCAATGCCAAAGGATTGGCATTTTTAGGAAATTATGATGAAGATGGAATCTATGAAAATAAATATTCGCTTTTCTTCAATTATGCAAATTTCGCTTATGTTTTTGATAAAGCATTAGATGATGAACATACTTTTGCTTTCTCTTCCAAAATAATCAGGAATCTTTATCTTGGAGTTTCATACAATTGGAAGAATAGCCATTATAAAAATGGAGATTTTAATGAAGCCGTTCTTTATCGTCCTTTTGATTTTGTATCCTTTGGTGCTACTGCAACGGATTTATTTACTGATGAGGTTACATATCGTACAGGTCTGGCAATTCGTCCGGTTTTCTTTAATAACAGGTTTGGAGATAGAATTACATTAACAGCAGATTTTGTTTATGATGATGAGCAGCTTGCAAGCGGTTCGGAATATGATTGGAAAAAGCCGATCCTTGGTGTGCAAACTGAGATTTTTGATGGCATTCATCTGGGTGGAAATTATGATCTTGAAAGCGAATCTTTTGGTATCAATTTCGGTTTAAGTTTATCTAAATTAAATTTTGGAAGCATTGTTGGATTTGATAAAGAAAACGAATTTTCCAGCGGACAGCATTACCTTCATATTTCAGAAAATAAATTCCGCTCCATCATCACTAAACCATTTGAAAAGAATAAGTTCTATAACTTTAGATTATCCGGAAAAATATTGGAGAAAAAAAGAGGAAGCAAATTCGGTCCATTCACAATTATGGTGACAAAAGATAAAACCTTGCGAGAAGTTTTGGAAAGAATCGAGCAGCTAAAGAATGATGATAATATTGAGGGTATTGTTTTCAAATCCGGAAATTTCTCAACCAGTTTTGCCAATATTATCGAACTAAAGAATGCTCTTTTAGATTTCAAAAAAGCCGGTAAAAAGATAGTTTTTTATTATGAATCAATAGGAAATATAAATTATGCATTTGCCGCATCGGTTGCAGATGAGATCTATTTGAATCCTGCAGGCTATTTGAATTTACGAGGTATTTCAGTTAAAGCTCCTTACATAGGAAGTTTACTCGATACGCTGGGAATAGAAATCTATAATTTCAAAAGTCATGAATACAAATCTGCTGCCAATATCTTTACCGAATCTGAAATGACTGATGCTGAACAGGAATCCTATGAATATCTTTTAGACGGCTTGTATGATGAAATGGTGAAAATGATCGCATCCGGAAGAGAAGAAAAGATAAAGAAACCTGTAACCGAACTTATTGATGACGGTCCATATTTCATTGCTCAAGATGCATTGGATGCCGGTTTGATAGATGGTCTTATTTATGAAGATGAATTAGAAGATAAAATCAAAGATTCATATTCTGATGCAAAAATTATCAAGAAATATTGTACCGATAATATTCGTTACGATTGGAGTGATGAGAAGAAAGATAAGATCGCTTTGATTTATGCAATTGGTAATTTTCATTCGGGAAAAGGTAAAATTGGAAAATCCATCGGCTCCAAAACAATGGCAGAAAAGATCAGAAAAGCTCGCGAAGATAAATCTATAAAAGGAATTATTATCCGCATTGATAGTGGTGGAGGTTCATCTTTAGCATCAGCCATTATCACCAGGGAAATCAGACTTTGCCTTGAAGGTGAAAACAAAAAACCGGTTGTTGTTTCAATGGGTGGAGTAGCTGCTTCTGCCGGATATGAAATCGCTTGTTTTACAGATAAAATTATTGCACAGCCAACTACTATTACAGGCTCCATCGGAGTTGTGGGAATGGCTGCCAACCTGAAAGGTCTTTATGATAAATTACTTATAAACTGGTCGATTGTTAAGAAAGGGAAACATTCTGATATCGGTACAACTGCCAGACCTTTAACTGAAGAAGAGATCAAAAAAGTTGAACAAGCCATTGAAGACAGCTACCAAACTTTTATCAGCGATGTTGCAGAAGGCAGAGGAATGGATAAAGAGCAAGTTCATGAAATTGCTAAAGGTAGAGTTTGGACTGGTAAGCAAGCTTTGGAAAGAGGTCTCATCGATGGACTGGGTGGATTGAATAAGGCAATCGAAGAGATGAAAAAAATAGCTGAATTATCCAATGAAATTGAATTGGTTGAAATTGATAGTTATAAAAGCAAATTTACTTTTTCAACGAATATGGGTAGAAAAACAAATTTGCAATTACCGGATGAAATGCAAACCATGATAAATCTTGCAGAAGAAATGCAGCAGTACGGTGACGAAAAAGTATTAAAATTAATGCCCCTCAAACTTGAGATCAAATAATCCTCCTCAAGTAAAAAGACGCAGATGACATGCCGGAATCATCATCTGCGTCTTCCCCTTTTTATCAAACTAAATACCGGAACTACTAAAAGAGATGTAATCATACCGATAGTACCGGCTTGAGGAACCTTTTTTGCACCCCAGATAAAAAAGAGAACCAAACAGGTTGCAAGTCCCAGAACAGAACCGGCAATTGCTCCTATTTTATTTACATTTTTGTTTAAGAGTCCCCAGATAAAAGGTCCTAAAAATACAGATGCAATCGCACCCCAGGAAATGGAAAGGATCGTAACAATTATTGCAGGTTTCAAAAAAGCTAAAATCATTGATATTAAGATAAAGATAACACTGCAAATTCTCACCAATCTGGTTAAAGTTATATCAGGAGCATCTCTATTGATAAATCCTTTATAAAAATCTTTTGTAACTGTGGAAGCAGAGATTAAAATTAGAGCAGCTAAAGTTGACATAGATGCGGAAAGTATCAATAAAAGAAATATAACAGATAGGGCTTCCGGGATAACAGTATTCAGAAGTTCAGGCATCAAAGCATCAATTTGCACAGGTATGATCTTGCCAGCTTTCAAAGCAACAGCAGCAGGATTGTTTTCCGGTGTGAGGAATATCCTGGTTAAAGCTCCGGTAAAATAGGCAATTCCAGAAACAATAAGAGCAAAGATGCTTGATACAATCATACCGATTTTTATTGATTTTTTATCTTTGATCGCATAAAATTTTTGTAAAAGCTGCGGCATGGCAAAAGGAGCAATACTGGTGAGAAAAACCAGAGAAAATAAAGGAAAAAATCCTGGAGGTCCGACCGGAGAAACTAATTTTGGATTAATATTTTTCAGACTTTGGAAAATATTTGGAAATCCTCCACCTTTATGAAGAACGTTTCCCAAAAGAACAAAAACACCGATAATCATTATTGAGCCAAATATTACATCGATTGTAGCTATTGATTTATAGCCACCGAGAATCAGATAAATCCCGGTAAAAACACCCATAAAAATCAGGATATAAGTATATGGCATATGGAAAGTTGTTTCAAAAAGGTAACTCAAACCCATAAAAACTGCAGAAGTATATGGAATGAGAAAAATGAAAATCGCAATTGATGAAAATAATTTTAAGAATGAAGAACCATATCTTTCTTCAAGAAGTTCGGGCATTGTATGAACATTGTATTTTATTACTGCTTGTTTTATTCTTGCTCCCAAAAGCAGCCAAACTCCTAAAACTCCGAATATAGTATTTCCCAGAGCAATCCACAATCCTGATAAACCAAAAGCCCAACCGATTTTGCCGGCAAATCCTATAAAAAGAACTGCGGAAAAATATGCTGTTCCATAAGAAAATGCAGACATCCAGGGTCCCACTTTTCCGCCAGCGAGAAGAAAATCCGAAAATGATTTCAATTTCTTTGAGCCCATAAAACCGATTACAATAATTACAGCAGCATACAATGAAATTACTAAATATTTGATTACCACTTTTAACTCCTTTGTTTTTTTTATGAATTCAGAAAAATACCTTTTTCTTGTCATTCCGCACTTGATGCGGAATCCAAAATTCAATATTTTATTGGATTCCCGTTTTTACGGGAATGACAAATGAAGAAACTTTTTTGCACGTTCCTAAACTTTTAACCTGTTTGATAACAGATCCGTTTAGGAATGCTATTCTGCATAAAACTCTTTCCGAAGTTTCCGAAAAAGAATCCTTCCTGTCAACATGTCCGGGCGTAGCGAAGCGAAGACTGAGATTCGGAAAATTTCTTTCATTCTCAATGATTCGAAGATAATTCAATCATCTTAACCCTGAAAGATTCAAATAACAAATACCAAATTACAAATTAGAAAAAAATTTAAAGAGACTTTTTTCATTCCAACCTTGAAAAGGCTTCTTTCAAAAAAAACTCTTCCTGCTTAGCACTTTCAAGGTTTCTTTAGATTATTACTCTGAAAGTGTCAAATGCAAGTATCCATTGAAAGAGACATTTTCAGAGTGTTTCTGCTTAGCACTTTCAAGGTTTCATTCATGTTTTAGTTTCATCCCAACAAGAACCCAGAACCTTGAACCCAGAACCCAGAACCTTGAACCTTGAAATAGTCGCAATCCTCGACTCACATTCCCTTTGGTCATTATGAGTCAAGTCTTGCTAATTTTCGTTTCTTTGATTTTCAGTTTTATTCCCTCACCACAATTAGTACACATTTCATGCTGTTTCCTGTCTGTTAGAATCTCATTCCTGAATTGCTGAAATGTCTGATTTTTCCAGATTTCTTGTAATGATTTTTTTTTAATATTTCCCATCTTATGTTTGATGTCTTTATCAAAGCAGCAAACAGCGATTTCTCCATTCCAGTTTACAACTGGTTGAGACCATAATCTGCGGCATCTGTTGCGAATTCCGAATTTCAATTCAAAATCATCACCTTTTATTTTGTAACGTCTGAATTTCGGATTTTCCGGTAAGAAATTAAGAACATCTTCTTTGGAATATACTTGCACAGATTTCAATTGAAGTTTATCCACTTCATACTTTCTTGCCAGATTTTTTATTTTTTCAAGTTCATGCTCATTGTGTTTCATCACAATAAATTGCCATTTTATGAAAGGTATATGAGATTTATTTTCTTTCTTTGCTTTTACAATTTTTTTTACATTCTCAAGAACTTTTTCCAAATCTCCATTTACTCTATATTTATTATAAGTTTCTTGAGTAGCTCCATCCAGAGAAACAACCAGAATATCGATTCCTGATTTCACCAATTCATCAGCTTCCGGAATGTAATTCCCATTTGTTGAAACTAAAGTGATTAAACCTTTATCTGATGCATACTTTGACATTTTCAGGAAATCTTTATTAAGAAACGGTTCTCCCTGATTCCAGAGAACGACTAGAAAAGTTTTTTTCGCAATTTCATCTATTATTTTTTTAAAGAGGGGAAAGTCCATATATCCTTTTTCACGTTTCAAAGAACCATTTCCGGATGGACACATCGGACATTTGAGGTTGCAGATATTCGTCGGCTCGATCATTACAATTGGAGGAAAACCCCAGACTACACTTTTTTTGATGAGGATGGATAAATAATAAGACAAAAAAATCTTAATGAGATTTATCAAACGTAAAAAATTAAAACTTTTTCTAAATAAATACAGATATTCTGAAATCATTCTTACTATCATTTCCCAGTTGAATTTCTTCTTGCTTTTCTTATGTTCCTTCTCTTTGGAATATCTTTCATATTTTCATCAAAAAGAGAAGGACAGCAGGATGAGTTTAGGATGAAGACCAACTTATTATCCTGATTTTTTGTAAAGATTTGTCTATTACAATCCATATCAATATTTCTTTCAACAAATTAAATTACCGAATTTGAAAAGGGAAATGTTATCATTCTTAAATATTATTCTTCGTTTTTCAGATCTTCGAGTAATTTCTCAGCGATTTCCTGATTTTCCAAGCTGACTTTTATTTCAACTTCTCCGAATGTGGCACTGGGAGCAAAACCCAATCCCATCCCAAAAACACCCTGCATATGTTCTCCTGTGGCAAAGTATTTTATTTCCGCTTCATCTAAAAGGGATTTTGCAATTGCTGTAATTGCCTGGTTTCCGGTTTTTAAAATCGTCACAAATTCAATGAAATTGTCTGCTGGATTTTCAGAAAGCTTCCCTACTAAATTTAAATTACAATTAGGACAAACTGTAATTGTATCTACATATTCTGCTTTGCATTTGGGACAATACATTTTCACTCCGAATATTTCATTTTACAGTTCTTCAGGATTCTTTTTGCTATAAAGATTAATATTTCCATTTGATGTTCTAACATAAATCTTGTTTCCACCATTTCCCAATTCACCTTTCACGTGTGTTGAAGATATTTTGCTGACAACTAATTTAATGTCATTTAGCGAGATTTTTCCGTTAGATGTTTTCATTTCCAATTCAGCATCAGTTTGCTGAGAAAGGTAGATTTTTATGGCTCCATTACTCGTTGAAACCTCAATTTCCTGATCGATTAAATCCGGTAGTTCAACTTCAATTTTTCCGTTTGAAGTATGAGCGCGAATTATCCCTTTTGTTTCTAAAATAGAAATTTTTCCATTACTTGTTTTGGCATTAATAATGCCATCAACATTTCTTACAGAAATTCTTCCATTGGAGGTTTTTAAAATTGAGTTTCCGGTTGTGCCTTGCAAACTGATAGTTCCATTTGAAGAGAGAATATCATTCACAAGAATATATGATGGAACTTTGATTTCATAGGAAACAGAGACTTTTGCATTTTTCGTAGGATATTCAGTTTGAATATTAAATTCATCGTATTCCTGGTTGATGATAATTTCAACTTTTTTTAATTCGTCTTCATTTAAAAAAGTTTTTTTGATAGCAAAAACTTCGACATAACTATTTTCCCATTTTGAAATGGAGATTCCTCCATTACTATTTGTAACATTGAGCTTCGTTCCACTTGCCACGTCATAAGTTTCTCTAAATTCTTCTGTAATAGCCAAACGCTCATTACATCCTATAATTGGTAAAAGTCCCATTAATAATGCGAATTTAATTATTTTTTTTATCATGATCTCTCCTTTTTTTAATTTTTTGTAGTGAGGATTCTGCGAAAAAAATATCATATAATTCAAATATTTTATTTCCACAATTTTCTTATCCACCTCATCCCGACCTTCTCCTATCGAGGAGAAGGAGAACAAAAAACTTCCTCTCCTCTTAGGTATGAGTTGGCTTGCGAAGCAAACGATCTCAAGAGGATTGAGGTGAGGTTAAACACTCTATTTTACAGAAGTCATAATTTTTTGAGATTAAACTTTAATCAATTGATATTTTCTGGAACCTAATCCGATTTTTTCTGCATGTTCAAGCTGAATTAACGGATCAAGCTCTGGAAACGACATTTCTCCTAAATCCTTTTTGTTATGAATTTTGGTTAAGTCTAAAGTTGCCTGATCAAGTGCTACCGGATCATCTGAACCTAAAATTCCGATGTCATTAATCATTCTTTTTTGATTTACATCCATACAATCGCACAATTTAGTCATGTTCGCTAAGATGTTTAAATAGATACATTTCTGTCTCTTTTGAATTATTGCCCCCAATGCATATTCTGCCATACTTTTTTGCAGCTCAGCAGATTCTTTTCCCCAATTATATTTTGCAGCATCAGAATTGCAGACAGTTATACATTCACCGCAACCAATACATTTTTCAGTTAGGATAAAGGCTTTTCCATCTTTTTCTATAATTGCATCTACAGGACAATACTTGAAACACTGCTCACAAAAATTACAAAGTTTTGATTTAATGAAAGGTTTGATTGAAGAGTGTTGTTTGAGTTTTCCTTTTCTGCTGGCAAAACCCATACCAAGATTTTTTATAGCTCCTGCCATTCCTGTTACAAGATGACCTGTTGGATGCGAAATCAGAATCAAAGAATCTGTCATCATAATTTCCCTGGCAATATTAACTTTCTTAAAGAGAATTCCCGGGATCGAAACTTCCATTTCAGTATTTCCTAGAAGACCATCTGCCATAATAAATGGAGCTCCTGTTTTATCAAAAGTAAATCCATGCTCATGAGCAAGAACTAAATGTTCAATTGCGTTTGAACGAGAACCGTGATAAAGAGTTGATGTTTCAGTTAGGAAAGGATAACCGCCTTTTTTTTTCACTTCATCAACAATGGCTTTTATGACTTCAGGAGAGATATGAGTCGTGTTATTTTTTTCACCAACATGTAATTTGATGGCAACTTTATCTTTTTTCGTGACGTAATTTTCAAATTTCATAAATGAGATGATATTTCTTGTAGCAGCGACTCGTTCCTCTAATTTGCTGTTTTCAGATAATTCAATAAAAAAAACTTCTTTCTTCATCAAAATCACTCCCCAAAGAAAAGCACTTTTCTAAACTAAGATAACAAATATAAGCAAATGATTAATGTCAAGATGGAAATCCAATTATAAACATCAATGAATCAAATTATAAGATTTTTCTAAAAAGCATTTTAATAATCTTTACAAAAAAAATACATTTATAAATTGGTAATCAAAATTATAAAGACTTTAGGAGTATCAGATGGCAAAGATTGGATTTGATTTTCCCAAGAATCCCAGGAAAACTGCCTTATATGAAGTTGAAGATTGGTATCAAAAACTTTTAGCCAAAAGAATTGGAAAACCTTACCAACCAATTAAAAGAAATAATTTCGGAGAATATGATATGGCTGTGAATTATTTAACTTCTGTTCTGGAAGAAGCCAAAGCGATCGAAAAAGTTTCAATTTTTAATATTGATCACATGGCTCAAATTCAGTTTAAAGGTAAAGATGCTGTCACACTTTTGGATAGAGTTTTACCAGCAAATGTAGCTGAAATGAAAATTGGACAATGCAAATATACTCTGCTTTTAACTGAGAAAGGTACTGTTCTGGATGATTTGATAATTATGCGTTTAGCAGATGAAAATTTTATTTTAGTTATCAATGCCGGACATGATATTACTGATAATGAAGAAAATCTTTATGCTGATGCTGATTATATTATTTCTTTTAAAAAAGATGGGGAAGAGGTTGATGTAAAAGATGTTTCAGATAAACTTGTGAAAATTGATATTCAAGGTCCTTTTTCGTACAAATTGGTAACCAGTTTATTCGGTGAATCTGTAGTGAAAAACCGTTACAAACCAGAGAAGAATATGAGGTTTTTTACATTTAATGAGTTCGATTTTGAAGGAGCTCATTATATTATCAGCAGAACAGGTTATACAAATCGTTGGGGTTGGGAATTGTATGTTCCAGTTGAAGTTGCTGAACAACAATTTAAAAGGATTGCCTTGGAAACTCTGGAACTTGGCGGATTGCTTGTTGGACTTGGTGGACGAGATGAGAACCGGATTTCTGCAGGAAATTTTGGTTTACCTTTGAATGGAAGCGAATATGATAAATTCCACACTCCGTCAAATGCTCCTCTTTTCAAGGCTGCGATTGATATGAATAAAGATAATTTCATTGGTAAACAAGCCCTCCAAAAAGAAATTGAATCGAACATAAATAAGAAAATGGTTCTTTTTATAACTGAAGGAATTGTGAATCACAGAGGAATTTATCTTAATGGAAAAAGGATAGGAACTGTTACATCCAGCATTAATTCACCGAATGTATCATTGGAGAAAAGAGAGTTTATCGGTTCAAGGCGAAAGAATGTTTTGGATAAAAATGGTACTGCTGCAATTGGTTTGGGCTGGGTTTCCAGCAATCCATTTGAAGTTGATAAAGAAGGAAAAGACGTTCTGGAAAAAGATGGAAAAGCAGTTCGGATAAAACTGGAATTTTATCGTGAGGATGAAGAGAAAAACCTGAAAGGAAACCCGGTTCTCGGTTATATTTCCGGAGATGGAGTAACCCCAGCATCAGCTCCCAAACCTTTGAAACATATTCAGAATTTATAAACCGAATTCAAATTAAAAAATATGCTTGAAAACATAACAAATTTCTCAAACTTTATAATACCTTCAATTTTCTTTCTCGGGATTATTAATTTATTAATTATCAGTATCTTTCGCAACTGGAAAGTTACAAATCCACAGAATCAATCATATTCCATCATAATAGCCTGCAGGAATGAAGAACACAATTTACCCTCGCTTTTTGATGCTCTCGAACGAATTCAATATCCAAAAGAAAAATATGAAATTATCCTTGTAGATGATGCTTCAGAAGATAACACTTTTAACCTGATAAAAGAATTCTGTAACAAACACGAAAATGCAGTTTATTTTCAAGTCAAAGATAAAAAATCCGAATACAAAGGAAAAAAAGCAGCTCTAAAAAAAGCAATTGAAAACTCCAGATTCGATTTCCTGCTGTTCACAGATGCGGATTGTATTCCTCCAAATAATTGGCTGAATAGTTTCAATGATTATATTTCTAATGATGTGGGAATGGTTGTGGGTTATTCTCCTGAAAAAGATGTTTCTCTATTCAGAAATTTCACTCAAATGATGTCTGCTTCAATTTATTTTTATACGATTGGATTGGGCATTCCTTTCAGCAGTCATGGCAGAAACCTAGTTATAAAGAAAAAAGCATTTAATGAAGTGGAAGGTTTTGAAAAAATTAAGCAACATACTTGCGGTGAAGACAAACAGCTCCTCAATCTCATTAAAAAAACAAAGTATAAAATCTCTTATAATCCTGATATGAAAGTTTTCACAAAACCAAATACTATAAATTATATTGACCAACAAAAAAGAAGATATGGGCAGTTCGGATTATCGTCTCCATTTTATAAATTTCTTTCTATTCTGGTTTGCCTGCTTTATCTTTACATTCCTTTTGGAGTATTTGTTCTGAATCAATGGATTGCGTTCATTTCATATTTTACTTTCTTTTTATTATATTGGATTATAACTCTTATTAAACATAAAGAACGGTTTTATTTAATGCACATAATTTTCCTGTTATTTTATCCGTATTATCTGATTTTCTTTTCTTTGATGGGAATTATCGGGAAATGGCAGTGGAAGAAATAAATATAAAATTCAAAATTTAAAATATAAAAAATAAGCCATCTCTCAACGACTTATTTATTATGGCGGGAGCGACAGGACTTCCCGTCAACTTCGTTTGACGGGACGACCTTCTGCGTGTTTCAAAATTAATTTCTCAATGTATTTTCTACTTTTACGTTTTTTGATTTCATACTCTCTTTTAATTGCTTCAGACTTGGTTTTATAAACTTCAAAATAAACGATTTTCCAAGGAGAACCAGATTTTGTTGATCTGCTTCCACCTGAATTATGTCGTTCTAATCTGAGCTTTAGATCTTCAGTATAACCAATATAATACTTGTCTTTTGATTTCGAGTAGATAATATAAGTATAAAACATCTTTAAATTTTCATATTGGATCGAATAAAAAATGGCGGGAGCGACGGGACTCGTATCGAAATTTTATACCTTCTAAAGAAAACTCTATATTTAATACATATATAGAGTCTGAACGAAAAGTCTTGAAACCACGAATAAACACAAATTTACACAAATTCAAAAAAGTGTATATATCTGAATTATTAACACTCTAAGATTTATCCAAAATTCAGAAAACTCAAAATTTGACTCTGGATTTTAAAATTTTGCGAGTTTTCGTTCAACCACTATATAAGACGGTAGAAACCTTGTTTCTATCTTCTGATGCTAGAAAATTAAATGAAATATTCATTTCTTCAGGAATCCTATAAAAATCATACTGTGTTTTTATCAGATTAGGTTAGGGAAAAACTATCAGAACCGACAAAGGTCTCGAAAAAAACGTCACCACGAGAAGTAAATCCCCCAAAAAACGAACACAGGAACCCCGCACGAAAAAGGTAGGAAATATAATAATTACACAAAAAATATATTGAAACTATTTTAGAAGCAAACATTTCCTTACAGATTTATCTTTTCCATTCACTTTCAGTTTATAGAAATAAATTCCGGAAGCAGTAGATTTCTCCTTGTCATCTTTGCTGTTCCAGATTATATGATGATAACCTTTTTCAAATTTACCATGAGCTAAAGTACGAACCTTTTGCCCTTTAATATTGTAAATTGAAAGATCCACTTTGCTTTCATTAGGTATCGTGAAAGATATCGTTGTTTCTGGATTGAAGGGATTAGGGTAATTCTTGTGAAGTATTATGTTATTAAGAGTAACATTATGATCTCCATCACCAAACGTTACTATAGAATATTCCTGCATTCCTGATAAGATGGAACCAGGTTCAAACAACCAAGTTTTCCAGTTAAATACTGAATAATTATTAATTCGTGAAGATAAGCTTCTGTTGTTTACTATTTCAAAAGTGAAAGGTACAGGATCGCGATTTGAATTATCTGAGTAAACAAGTATTTGCATACCCGGTTCATCAACAACCACAGCTCCCACACAGGTCTCATTCTCAAACACACCTATTTCAACAATATTTTCCGGAATATCTATAACATCGATAACCTCGTAATCCGGTTTTTCTTCGTAGGTGAAAAATTGAGATTTCATAATTGGATCACCATCAAATATACCACCATTATAATTCCAATCAAAATTTTCAATTGTTTCGCTGACTCTAACAACATAACCTCTTCCAAAGTGTAAAGGTCTTATTTTTTTACTGGGAGAAACTTGTGAACCATCTCTATCAGGATAAGTTGGCTGAGAACCATAATACCATGTTTCAGATTTAATTGATATAACCTTCTCAAAATCATCGCCAAACGCATCATCAAGGTTTTGACTATTAGTCAGCCAGTAACCCACCCAGTTATCTTGATCTGCAAAGAGAGTTGTAAATGTACAAGGAGGTGCTCCGTTTAATGTTACATCGTAGGAATCAGATGAATTTGACATATTCACCTTGTAACATTTATTGTTATCAAAGTGATCTAATCCGTAATATTCCCAAGAATTATTATCAATGTCATAGATCATATAACCACCATTACCAGAAGTGATACTTAGTCCAAATGGATTTAGTTCTTCCAAGATTTCTACCGTCTGTGGATTTTCAATTGGAAATGATACCCAATTCCAACCATTATGTAAAAAAGAACTACCTTTAACCTCAAATTGAATTTCTGGGAAATAAGTATCATCGCATGTTAGAATAACAATATTTGAATAGTTCTTAAACATTTGATCAGGTGTAAAACTTATTTCTAATTGACCTATTTCCCCTGGTTGTAGTGACTCTGGATAATTCAATATTTCAAAACTTGTGTCAGAAATATTAAACTCAATAGTAATATCTGAAACAGTACAAGTAGGATGATTATTTTGTAATGTAACAATTTCTTTTCTGGCTCTGCTTGGAATTACTGAGCCAAAAGAAATAATTATATCTTCAATATTTATTCCACGCTTAGGAATTTCGTAAGCTCCTATGTCAAGCTCATCAAAGTTTCTATTATTATCTAAGATATCTTCAGATAAAATATTACGAATGTTTTCTGATAACTCAGTATCATCAATAATGATATTCATGTAAAGACAGAATAGCATATTTTCTAAATCTTCACTACTTAATGCTGAATCCATACAATTAGATTCCTCACTGAGAATAGCGTTATCAGGGTCTAATAAATATATATCATCTCCCCAAATATTATCCTGAATTGTTCCATAGAGTTGGCTAATTCCACCTTGTATATAATTATTATATAAAGTTAAATGTCCAGGATAGTATGGATATGTTTGAATATGTCGGGTTCGATATGATGCACCTTGAGTATAATCATCGTTCCACATTAGATTGTTAACATAACCCTCACCTGAAGGATCATTATGAAATATTGAAAATCCATAATTCTGATCATCTGATCCAGCGTGATTATTAATAAATGAATTATTAATAACCAAAAGTTTATTAAAATAGGAATAATATGTACTTTGAGAATACATAGCTCCCCCAAAACTCGCTGAATTTTGATTGAAAAAATTTGTTGATACTATTGATGCTCCAGATGAATTAATATTATAACCTTCTATTAATATTGCACCACCATTATTCTCTGCTTGATTAGAAATAAAACGATTTTTTTGTAAAAAAATATCAGAATCCAATGAATAGATTGCAGCTCCATCAAAAGAACAGTTATTTGTAAATATACAATCAATTATTTTAATATTAGAGTTTTGATTATATATTGCTCCACCTTTATTTGCTGAATTGTTTTCAAAAGTGCAATTTTCAACTGTTAGATTAGCATAATTCTTTATTCTTAATGCTCCTCCGTTGTTGTCTGAAGTTATTGAATAATTACAGTTTTCAAAAGTACAATTTTCTAAGTATGAATATCTTTCTGAATTAATAGCCCACGTAAAAGAGGTTCCAGGTATAGGTTGCCAATAGTTTAGATCTGTGTCATAAATTTCTAATCCTGCTCCATTAAATTGAACTTCTACAGCATTTAAAACACCATACAATTCAAAATCAACATCTTGTTCAAAAATAATTGTAACATTGGGTTCAATTATCATCAGTCCGTAACTTCTTACTTTGCATTCTGCTGTAAAGGTTATAGTACTTCCAGAAGTAATTTTAAGTGCTTGCCAAGGATAAAGAAAAAATGTTTCCCATCCTGGAATATCATTATCATTTGCATAAGTTTCATCAATTGTCAAATTCCCTTCCCAATAAATTACATCCGCTATGCCTTGCCCATATCTTGAAACAGTCATACGAGTACCAATCTTCCATCGATTTTTAGCTGGATTTTTACTATCATCATCTGGATCAAAGGGCCAGTAAGGATAAGTATCTCCAATAGGTAACCATACAGGTTCTTCAGCAAGGTAGTACGAGTAGTCATTTTTCGCTGTATTGCAACTTTTTTTGTATTTACCATCAGTCCAGCTTCTTGTATAATATTGCCCCCAGAAATTCAGCCTCTTTACTCTATTATGTTTCTCAAATGGATCATCTGCACCAGAAAATGACCTTGGGCTAAGAAGATTATGCAGGTAATTCCCAAAAAGGATTTTTGGACACCAGATATTATTTTTCATAAAATTATAAATAGTATTTTGTTTTAGTTGAGCTTCACTTTCGTAACCAAAAATTTCTGGTATTTTTGGGAAAATTGCAAAACCGTAATTTGTAGTTCTATTTCTAAAAAAAGTATTAAACTTTTTGTTAAATAAATGGAAAGAATCTACCCAAATCCATCCACAAATATTTCCCTCAAATAAATTCTTTTCTGGTCCTCGCCAACCATTAGGTGCACTATGTTCATAGCTTGGTTCTCCATGGCATACGATATCTCCAGATAGATCTTCTGGGAATATTGAGTATAACCAATTGTTATTTGATTGTCTAGCTTCTCTAGCATAATTATAGCCAAAAACATTATAATGAGCAGCGTTTTGAACTAACATTGCATGCCTGCATTTGCGGAAAACATTATTCTCCACCAGACAATGATGGCTATTATTTTCAATTATTACTCCGTACCCGAAACCACCTTCCCCATTAAATTGAGCATGATGAAAATAACAACCAAATATTTCAATATTATTACTTTCACTTATGTCAATATGATGTTTGACCGGATTTTGACTTTCAACACCAATAACCCAACAATCTTCTGCATTATCGAAACAAATGTTATGACCTTCTTGACCAATTTCATTTCCTATTCCTTCATCAATACGCTGAATCCAGACATCCTCAACACCCGCATTTGTTATTCCATTAAAAATAATACAGTTATCGGTTGAATTTGATAAATTAAATTTCAATATCGTTCTTTCCCACAGATCTGTATCTCTTTCAAACATTGGATTACCAGCAAGAATGATATAGGAATCTAATTGTATAGGCTGATCCATAAAATATTCTCCTGGTTCTAATCTAACTTGAATAATATTAATTGAAGA
Organism: uncultured Candidatus Cloacimonadota bacterium; assembly: GCA_964457455.1. Lineage (GTDB taxonomy): Bacteria > Cloacimonadota > Cloacimonadia > Cloacimonadales > TCS61 > JABMPU01. The sequence continues at coordinate 43,786 of CAYWJN010000003.1, read as the reverse complement.
TGCATTATTTATAGCGTACTGAATTTGAGAGATAATGTTTGAAGTATTTGCCAATATTATTTCATCGGGTTCTGGGATATCGGATTCATTATTATTATATCCAGCCTGTTGCCATTCATGGCTTAAAAGATTGAGTTCCACAAATTCTGTGTCGAAGAAACCGAATAAGTTTACCATACAAAGTAAACTCAACAATAACAATAAATTATTTTTACTCATTTTTTCCTCCTTTTTTATCATTTGGAAAACTACGCTTAATATTTAATATAAGTTTATTTGAATCAGAATTAAAAGAACAAAAAGTATAAGGTATTACTTCTTTTCCAATATTATTCGAACTAAAATCATCAGTATTAATTATTTTATCTCCGATTGAAAGGTATAAGCCATCATCGCTAAATGAAGGTAGATAATAATAAGAGAAATCTCCAATAGTATAAAATTCATTATTGTTTATATTGTATAATATCAACTCATTTAAACCATTATTGCTTTTCATAAAAACAAACAATTCTCTGTTTATATTAAAGCTCATTCTTGTTTGAATTATACCTAAAAATAACTCTTGCTGTTCACCACTATCTATGTTCGCAGAATATAAGCCACAAGTAGAAGAAAAATTTCCATTTTCTGTACGATCAATCTGGCTGTAATAAATAGTTGAATTATTTATGAAGATCGGATATTTAAAATGTTCAAAGACTTCGTAATTATCCTCAATAATTTTTACTTCTGTATTAATATCTATTTCACGATAGGCAATAATTCTAGTTGAATCATCAATATTTGTATAACAATATACTATTTTTGAATCATCTAAAGAAAAAGATGGGTCCAACTCGTTTATATCAGGTGTTTGTGTTAAATTTACCAAATTTGTTCCTTCTGTATTTGCCAGATAAATATCTCTACTATTATTTGAAATAAAAACAATTTTATGTTTATTTGAAGATAAATTGACAGATTCCCAATCAATATTATCTAGTATGTTATCCACAATAATTCTTATATCACTTCCATCTTCATTCATTGTTCGAATGTTGTCTGAAGTAGCGATTAGCATCCTTTCTTCTTCGGGGTTTTCCGGATCAGGAATAAAAAAGCAGTTTCCTTTTCCTTTTTCAATATAGCTTATATCTGAACTTTCAACATTCATTTTTACAATCCAATTTTCGTGCCAACCACCTTCTGATGGATGTTCACATGAAATGAGTAATAAAATAATTAAGACTAAGATAATTATTTGAATTATAATATAATATTTACTCATTTTATTTTTTCACTTCTAAAGAATTCAGTTAATTCTAAATCCTCATTTTTCACAAATCCGTATGTTATATCCTGGAAAGTTTTTCCAGAAAAAATGGTTTGAATAGCAAAAGTCATAATTGGATACATCTTAGGGACCTCATCACTTAAATATATTTCTAAATCTTTTTTTACCTTTCTTATTTCGCTTATAGACATATTCAATTTATATTCCATTTTAATTTCTGGTTTAAGAATCGAACAGACTATTTTTTTTTTAGAAATATTAAATGGCATACTTTCTTGGGAAATATTCCATTTTTCTACAATATTTGAATCTTTGAAGTTTTTTGAGAGTTCTTCTATTTTTTCTTCTACTTCTTGGTTTGAAAGCAAACTAGGTTTTTGATAAATGTTTTCTTCATCATAGCCCCATATTTCCATTACTTGCATAGTAGTTAATTCAATCAGTAGATTTACTTCGTTCTTATCAAACTTTTCTTTTATCCAAATTCCTTTTGTAGTTTTTTTAGTAACCTCTAAAGAAATTTCAGAATCTTTTTTGTCCAATCTTTTATAAACAACCTTATCGCCAACATCCAAGTTTTTACTAAATCTGAATTTTGCAGTATATTGCAGCATTGCAGCTAACTGTTCTTGAGCATTTTTTTCTATTTGTTCTTCAGTTAATTCCTGTGAGAATAAAATTGTAATTAACAGCAAACCCAAAATTTGGAAAAAATATTTTGACTTCATAAGTTCCTCCATTTAATTTTATTTTTTTTAACTTCTATCAATTTTCTTCATCATCAAAACAAATATAAAATAATCAATATAAATCAATTTCAAGTTTTTATTAATTTTGAGTCTAATTTTTTATTAAAACATATACCCAATCATAAAATCTAATACAGTAGGTTTAAATTCTCTTTTAAAATTATCAAATCCAGAGAAATTAAATTGAAGATTATATTTGTTAAAATAATTTAAACGCAAACCAATAGAATAGATAAGACCTTTATTATCATTTTTCGAATCTTCATAATATCCCATTCGATAAGCAAGAATATCAAAAATAGCGATTTCTACTCCCATGTTTTGCGTTTGCCAATATTTAAAATCAGCATAATCAAATTCAATCATAAAGCTTAATAATTCGTCTGTAAAATTACATAGTAAATTATAACAAGCAATTGAATTATTCAGATTTAATTTATATTTAATTGCATGCCCAAATCTTAAACTTTTTGGCAGCATATCTGCTTGAGAAGAATCAGTATAAAAAATATCATCTTTAAAAATGTTTTGAACATAAACGCCTAATGAAGTTTCTAGTTTTGAATTTTCAAAATTATATTGATAGTATTCAATTAACCCAAGATTGAAACAATTTGATTTTCCTTCATAATCAATATAATCACTTTGAATAGTCTGAAAACTCAATCCAATAGAAAAATCTAGTGACTTGGGAAATATTGTATATTTTCTCAAAAATTTAGTAATTTTTACTCCTAATGCAAATGTTTGATATGTATCATATATTATTCCTTCTTTAACATCAGTTATTGTGAATTTTCCTAAGTCTTTTGTTGTACCGAATTTTCCGTATCTATTTAAATTAGGCAATAAGATTCCAAATCCGTTATTCCCATAACAAATTGTAGATGAATGAATATTTATATCATCTAATTGATTATCAGATGGATAGTTCTTCCGAATTGAATAATTTATAATTACACCTTCCATAAAACCAAGTTTGGCAGGATTATTAATCGTACTTTGAGGTGTTATGTGCCAGATATTTGCAGTTCCTCCATGTAATCCAAATGCTATATCGTTTCCAGCCATATTCTCCATTAACACTCCACACGGATATTCTCCTCCTCCATAAAGTGATGTTATCGTAACAGAAATTATCATCAAAGTTAATTTTCGAATCACCTTATTCTCCTATTTAATCAATATTATTTCAATTGTTTTTTCATATTCGTTGGTTATCACATTTGCATAATATACACCACTGGCAACATATTCTCCATTTTCATCAACCGCATCCCAATATAATATATACGTTCCTGATTCATAATAGTCATTATCAATAAGGGTAATTACAAACATGTTTAATTGATCGTAAATTGAAATAGTAACATCAGACGGTTCAGTTAATATAAATATAAACTCAATACCATTAATTGGTCGACCTGGTTCTACTGTATTTTCTGTACAACTGAAGAGAAAAAAGAAAAAACTGAAAATGATAATATATTTATTCATATCATCTTCCTTTTTATTAATGAATCGGAAAAAAATGGCGGGAGCGACGGGACTCGAACTCGCGACCTTCTGCGTGACAGGCAGACGTTCTAACCAACTGAACTACGCCCCCGTAAATTCACTTCAAAACACGGAGCACATTTATTTAGGTGCGGTTTTTGTGTCAAAGTTTTTTTCAGCTCTTAAAATAAATATATCTTTAATTCGATTTCAACTTTTCCATACATTTCACTTTACAAAAAGTCTCAATTATAAGTAAGAGTAAAAACGATTGGAGCAATAATGTCAGATAGAATAATTCGTGGAATTACAAAAAATAAATTCGTTCGTTTTTTTGCTGTAGATTCCACAGAAACAACTAAGAATGCATCCAAAATTCATAATTTATCCGGTACAACATCTGTTATAATAGGAAGGTTATTAAGTGCTGGATTGATGATGGCTTTTGATATGAAATCCTCAACTGATCTTTTAACTCTAAAATTGCAGTGTGAAGGTCCGATTGGAGGAGCTCTTGTAACTGCAAATAGGAATGGTGAAATAAAAGGATATATTAATAATCCTCAGATAAATTTACCTTCTAATTCTGAGAAGATTATAGATGTGAAATCTGCAATTGGAAAAGGACTTATTACAATTATCAAAGACCTCGGTTTGAAGAATCCTTATATTGGAAATGTAGAATTGATATACGGAACAATTGCCAGAGATTTAACTCATTATTTTGTCAAATCCGAACAAATTCCTTCATCTGTTGGTTTGGGAGTTTTGACGAATGAAGAAGGTGAAGCTCAACAGTCCGGAGGTTTTATTATTCAACTCATGCCAGACGTTCCTGAAGAAGTAATTTCCAAAATTGAAACCAATCTGAATAAATTTCCACATCTGACCGATGTGATGGATATGGATTATGAGATCGAGGAAATAATAAGCGATTTTATTTTAAAAGGCCTTCAGCCGGAAATTAAAAAGACAATTCCTGCAAAATTCAAATGCGATTGTTCATTTGAGAAATTTGAAAAAGGATTACAGCTTTTAGATAAAGAAGAACTTGAAGAGATGATTGATAAAAACGAGGCAATTGTTATTAATTGTCATTTCTGTAATAAACATTACTCTTTTGGAGAAAAGAAGATCCTTAAAATCTTAAGTCGAAAATGATTATGTTCAAACACAAAATAAAACTCGGTCAGCATTTCTTACAGGATAAAAATATTGTTCGAAAGATCGTGAAAATTGCTGATATCAAACCAGATGATTATGTCTGGGAAATCGGTCCCGGAAAAGGAATCTTAACAGAAGAACTTCTTGATAGAAAGTGCAATTTAACTGCTTTTGAAATAGACGAAAAATTATATCCAATTTTAGAAGATAAATTTTCTAATAGGATAAATTTAATCAAAGAAGATATCCTAAAAGCAAATTGGGAAAAACTTTTCCCAGATAAAAAAGTAAAGATAGTTGCCAATCTCCCTTATCAGATTACATCTCCGTTTTTATTCAAAGTCGTCATATTTTCAGAGCATTTTTCTAAAATAGTGATAATGATCCAAAAAGAAGTTGCCCAAAGAATAAAAGCAAAAGTTGGCTCAAAAGATTATGGAATTCTAACTTTGAAAATGCAATATTATTTTGATGTTTCGTACGAGTTCACAGTTAAATCACATCTTTTTTATCCAAAACCAAAAGTAGATTCTGCAGTAATCAGTCTAATTCCCAAGGAAGAAAAACCTCAAATTGAGGATGAAAAATTCTTCTGGAGAATTGTGGAAACTTCCTTCAGGAATAGAAGAAAAATGCTGCGGAACAATTTAAAAGAGATTTTGAATGCTGAACAAATAGAAGAATTATCTGATGATTTCGACCTCTCAAAAAGAGGAGAAACATTAACTGAATCAGAATTTATAAAACTTTATGAAGAAATTGAAAGGATTCAAAAATAACTTGAGTTAAGAAGGCTTTAGCCAGACTTGACTTAAGTTGTTGAATATGATCTACGAAACTTAACACAAGATTTTTCAACTTGTGTTAAGTTTCGTAACACCAACAGAATGTTTAAATACCTTTAATAAAAAGTTGATTTTCCCAGGGTTTACTGAGATAATATCTTAAAATCTTTTTCTTTTTCCCTGCAATTTCATCTGGAATTTTGTCTTCGTATTTATCCAGAACCAGAAAATATTCAAAAACCAGGTTTTTCTCTTTTGCTATATTTGAGATGATTTTTACACCTTTTTCCACGATTTCTATGGTAGTAAATTCCATTAGATTTGTATTGCAAATTAGATGAGATATTTTCAAATCTGATATATTCTCCAACATTTCAAGCATTAATTTTATTTCCTTCTCATCAGCTGTAAACGGACGTTTGGTGTTGATAACAAAGTGCATCTCAAATTCTCTTTTTTTGATATTGGAAACAAATCGTGCTAGAGTTCTGCAGCCAGCCGGATCACCTCCTACATCAAGAATTACTGTTCTTTCTACATTCTGAATAGCTCCCATAATTCTGGGTGAAATCATTGGCAAATCAGCATATTTTTTTTCACCTTCAGGAGCAATCACTTCGATTCTTTGTTTCTGGAAATCTTCTCGTACATCTCTACTGCGAAAATACGGATTAACAACATCCAGATCTATTAAAGTTGTTTTAAAATTTTTATTTCTATATTCTTTTGCTAAATTAATTGAATACTCACTTTTTCCGCTTCCATAAGCACCAATTACTACAATCAGCAGATTCTTCATTTTGTCTCCATTATGATAAAACTGAGTTCAAATTCCAATCTGAACTGATAATTGTCAAAATTCTTTTTGACATATAATTTTATTTGAGATTAATTACTTCAAATTATTTGGAGTTGAACTTGAAAATTAAAATTCTGGTGTTTATTATTTTTCTTATTCCTTTTATAATGGATTCAATTGAAATAGTTGATTTGAATTTTTTCATTGAACCTTGCTTTGAAGCAGCAGAAATTGAATCATTAGCAACGAAAATAGAAAACTCTCTTTGTGATTCTATCGAACAAGTGAATTTCTTTGCTGGGAGAATTCTGAAAAAAGCAGAATCTGATAGTTTGGTTTTATTTACTTTGGAAGCTTTACCGTGTGATTTTGCTTGTCCAACGGATTATTTATTCTATGATGAGAATTCAAATGTTAGTATTCTTGCTTCTAATATTTTTTCGGATTCTATTTCCATTTTGGAGAATGCAATCATTGAAACTGATTCATTTAAGGTTGGAATTTTTTCACTTTATTCACCGGATTTCGTTGTTAAGAATAATATAAATCCAAATGTGGATTTTGAATTTGATGTTTTCAAAGTTGTAGAAAACCAGGTGAAAATCCTGAAAGAGAAAACGGATTTTATTATCCTTTTGTCTAATCTTACAAAATTTATTGATGAGGATATTGTTAAGGATTTACCTATTGATGTTGTTATCAGTTTTGATTATCAGTCAAAACGAGATGAATTATTTTCCAATAAAAGAACGCAATTTTATAGTGTTTTAACAAAATATGGAAAATTTGGTAAGTTGAGACTGAAGTATGAAAAAGGGAAGATTAAAAAAGAGTGGGAAGAAATTATAATTGACTCACTCTAAATCCCCTTCTAAAAAAAAAGAAAAATGAAAAATTCAATCACACAATACATCCGAACTTTATTATCAAGAGGTCTTTCTCAAAACACGATTAAATCTTACGAAAATGACCTGATACAGTTAATGGACTTCCTCACAAAATATTTTGAAAATGAACAAGTAGATTTAAATTCAGTTTCCAGGTTATATTTAAGAGATTTTCTGCGAAGTCTAAGCTTAAAGGGAAGAAATAATCGCACGCTGGCTCGCAAGGCAACAGTGATAAAAAACTTCTTTTCTTTTTGCGAGAAGAATGGTTTGATAAAAGTAAATTCTGCTGAGAATTTGCAGATTCCCAAATTTGAGAAAAAGCTTCCGAAACATTTCACAGAAATCGAAATGGAAGATTTACTTAGTATTCCTGATTTATCGAGCAAATTCGGTGTTAGGAATAAAGCTATCTTAGAGTTGCTTTATTCATCTGGTTTAAGAATCAGCGAGCTGGCAAGTGCCACTATTTATCGCTTGGATCTGGATTCCAAATTGATTAAGATTATTGGAAAAGGTAATAAAGAACGGATTGTTCCAATCGGGAAAAAAGCGGTTCGAGCATTAAAAAATTATCTAAAAATCAGAAACCAATTCTATACTCCTGAAAAGGGGGAGCAAAAAGAGATTTCCGATACTCTCTTCCTCTCCAAAAGCGGTAAACCGCTAACTGCTGATGAACTCAGGGAAATTCTGGATAAGTATATTCACCTAGTGGCAAAAACAAAAGGCTATTCACCACATTCCATTCGGCATTCTTTTGCTACTCATCTTATCACAAATGGTGCGGATCTGCGAGCTGTTCAGGAAATGCTGGGTCACAGCAATCTTTCCACAACCGAGATTTATACGCATCTTTCTTTGAAAGATTTGAAGAAAGTTTATGAGCAGGCACATCCCAAAAGTAAAAAACAGGATTAAACGAAACTTGCCATTCGGCAGCAACCGGACGGCAAGTTAAAAACAAGTTTAAATAGAGTTATTTAACGATTACTTTCTCAATAATGGCTTTATTTTCCTCGAAAGGTTTATTACTTTTTTTATCAGCCGAAAGATTTTCAATCTTATGAACAATATCCATTCCCTTAACCACTTTTCCAAAAACCGTATGTTTAGCATTCAGCCAGCTGCAGCCTTCTTTTTTGGTAACAATAAAGAATTGAGAACCATTTGTATTTGGTCCGGAATTTGCCATACAGATAGTTCCATAATCAACTGTTGCATTGAGTTTTTTTAACATAACATCTGTATCGATTCCTGTTTTTTCTTTAAAGAATTCAACTGTATGATTCATAATAGGATTAACGCTTTGAATCTTTCCACATTCCTGAATTATTGCCAAGATTTCGGGATTTGGTTCTTGATTAGTCTGCATATAAGGAGCCAGGATTTGAGTGTAAACTGCATAGGCTTCTTCTTCAGTATGGATGTCACCAGTGACGAGAATATCCTCTCCGGAAAATTCATCTTCAAAGCTATAACCGGGTCCGCCAGATCCTGTTCCCAAAGGACAACCACCTTGGATCATGAAATCTTTAATTACCCTATGAAAAATTAATCCGTCATAAAAAGGTTTATTCTCTTTTTCACCTGTTTCAGGTTCAGTCCACTCTTTGGTTCCTGTTGCCAAGCCTACAAAATTTTCCACAGTTTTGGGCGCAATTGCCGGGAAAAGTTCTAGTTCAATTTCTCCATAATTTGTTTGAATAACCACTTTAATAACCTCCGTAATTTCTTCTACTGCAAATAAAACTGCAATACTCAAGATGAGTATCAATACTACAATTTTACATTTCATGTACTACTCTCCTCATTTCTTTTATTTTTTTTTGTTTATGAATATTCACACAATTCAAGTTTACCATCTATCATTTTCAGATAGGATTGATGAGCAACCCAATCACCTGCATTTGCATGATAGCCATTTTCATATTTAATCAGTTTTGGTGCATGAGAATGTCCTAAAACCACTAAATCATAATCCTGCAATTTATGTTTTGCGAACTTGGTTAAACCTTCTTCCTTTTTTCTTTCCAGTTCAGGATGCGACTTTCTATCTCTACTGGAACGTGATAATAATATTCCCAGTGCCAAAGAAAAATCAGGATGAAATAGTTCAAATATTTTTTTGAAAAAATTATTCCTGATTAGAGAACGAAAGATTTTATAACGAGCATCATTTGTAGTAAAAAGGTCTCCATGACTAACGAAAATCTTCATTCCATCAATAGTTTCGGAAAAGCTGTCCGGATAAACTTCAACATCCAGAAAATCTGTTAAAAAATCTCTAAACCAGAAATCATGGTTACCAGCAATAAAAACTATTCTACAACCTTTTTCTCTAAGATCTGCCATTTTTTTTAAGATTGGAAAATAACCTTTGATAATGACTGTTTTCCAAACAAACCAGAGATCGAATATGTCACCATTCAAAATTAACAAATCAGCATTCCCAATTATACTATCTAAGAAAGAAATGATTTTATTATATTGTTCAGTATCTATATTTTTTTTTGTGAATTTCAAGTGAAAATCCGATGCAAAGTATACTCTCATATTTTTTCCTTTAACCACTAAGAAACAAAGTTTTTTTATTTAACCGCAGAGTACACGGAAATTAATATTCAATCTTTAATATTAAATATTCAATTTTTTTCATTTTGTAATTACAAAATAAAAAATATTTGCTCCCATTTGAAAAGCTAATTCTTTAATATTTTCCGGGTCATCATGAACATCGCTCCAACCATCACTGATGTTGGATTCATAAATATAAAGAACCATCATCCTGCCAAAATCATCAAAAATTGCAAAAGCTTGAGCACGTTTTTCATCGTGTTTATGAGTTTTTGTTAATCCTTTCTCAAATGAAAAAAAGCTGTGAAAAATTTCGTGATTCGCAGGGATTTCGATCAGTTCTTTTTCAGGAAAAACTTTTTGGATTTCTTTCCTGAAAGATGCATCCATTCCATAATCATCATCAGCTAGCAGGAATCCACCCTGAAGAAGATATTTTCTCAAATTCTCAGCATCTTTTTCCGAAAATGTTATATTGCCATGACCGGTCATAAATACAAAAGGAAACTCAAATATTTTGGAATCAGCAGGTTTCACTATTGCCTGTTCCAAAGCAAAATCTGTTTGAATTGTTTTATTCAGATATTGAGCTAAATTTGGCAAGATGTCCGAATCATTATACCAGTCTCCACCACCATCATAATGAAGACGTGCCAATTGCGGTTTTTCGGCTGCGTTCAATAGGATAAAAGTTATTAATAGAAAAAAAACATTAAAGGTCTTCACTAACATTCAACTCCTGCAAGCGTGAGAGAATAGCTTCTTCTCTATTTAAAAGCCACTTTCTCATACGTCTGATCAGCCTTTTTCTGCCGGCAATATAATTTATATATTTGTTATTTGGATATAAAATATTTCGCAGTTTATTAGTCATCATACGGGGGATATTTTTGATAAGAGCTTTCCAGAAAAAAAGAGGATATTTTTTTTTTATTCTATTGAATTTTATATAATTAAAATCTCCGTACTTTCCGTTCATCTTACTTAAAATATATGATATTTGTTCTGAAGATAAACTTTTGGTGCGAACGTTTACCTGCAATCCATTATAAAAGCAGAAATCATCAAGATTTGTGACTGCTTTTTCTTCAATCAGGTTTTTCCGAAATTCTGTTTTTAAATGTGGAGTTGCAACGAAAAAGAAAGGTGCATCTAATTTTATTTTCCGTGCAAAATGAAAATTATTCCAGATCTTCTCTTCAGTGTCATCCGGAAGTGCAACAATAAAACCTCCTGCACTAATGATGTTATTTTCCTGTAATAATTTAACTGCACGTACTGATTCTGTGAGAACTTTTTTATCTTTAGATAATAATTTGATATCATCAGGTTCCACGTTTTCAATTCCCAGAAATACTAATTTGAAACCGGCTTCTGCCATCTTTCTTACCAAATTCTCATCAGATGCAATTCCACGAACACTTGCCTGGATCATGTAATCGATTTTATCAAATTTATTTTTTATGACCATATCACAGAAATTGTGCATATGATGAATATCTAAAAAAGCATTGTCATCCACGATAAATAATGATTCTGCTCCATTTGCAATCGCGTTTTCAATATCTTTCTGAATTCGACTCATATCATATTTTCGA
>CAYWJN010000003.1:0-32354 GCA_964457455.1 uncultured Candidatus Cloacimonadota bacterium | reverse complement strand
AGCATCTTCGGAATTTGAAATTATATCATAAGCTAAAGTGATATGATAACCGCCAAAAACAGTGTAAATTTCATTGTTTATTTGTTTAATAATTTTAGCAATTTCGATTGCTGTTTGATATTGAAAACTCATTGCAGAAAGTCCAATAATATCCGGCTTAAATTTCTTAAGAAGTTTAAATAAATAGCTTTTAAGACCTCTTCGAACAGTGATCAAATCTACAATTGCGATTTTATCAATAAGATCCTCATCTACATTTCCGGCAATAGATGCTAAACCGAGATTTGGAAACCTGGCTGCACGATCAAATCCGGATGCATAATTTGGCATTGATAAAAGCAGAATTCTCTGTTTCATAAAATACTTAAACCTTCCTTAAAATACAAATACAGATTCAGTTTGATTTTATAATATCTTTCTTGTCAACAGATTATTATCTGCAAAATAGTTTGACATAAAACTTTTAAAGATTGAATTGACAAATGATAATATGTTAATATCAATAATTCAGGAGAGCTACGGTGGATCTTTTTGAAATGCTTGTAAATAATGATAAATTTTTCCTGATTGCCGGACCTTGCGTGATCGAGAGCGAAAAGATTGTACTCCAGGTTGCAGAAAAACTCAAAAAAGAGACCTTAAAAAGAGATATTATTTTTATCTTTAAATCTTCATATAAGAAGGCAAATCGCTCCTCAATTCACTCTTTCAGCGGGAAAGGATTGGAGGAAGGTCTCAGAATATTAAAGAAAGTAAAACAGGAGTTTGACATTCCGATTCTGACAGATGTACATGAAACAAATGAAATAGATTCTGTAGCAAAAGTTGTGGATATCATTCAAATACCAGCTTTTCTTTCACGTCAGACAGATTTGATAGTAGCAGCAGCAAAAACCGGAAAAATAGTGAATATCAAAAAAGGACAATTTCTGACACCTGAAGATATGAAACTAATCGCAGAAAAAGTAACCTCCCAAAATAATGAACAAATCCTCTTAACAGAAAGAGGAACAAGTTTCGGTTATCACAATCTGGTTGTGGATTTCAGAAGTTTTGCTATTATGAAAAAGACCGGTTATCCGGTAGTTTATGATGTAACTCACAGCTTACAAAAGCCAACTTCAGATAAAACTACCGGTGGAACTCCGCAGTATGCTTTGATGATGGCAAAAGCTGCTTTGGCAACCGGATGTGTAGATGGATTGTTTATTGAAACTCATCCCGATCCAAAAAAAGCTTTAAGTGATGCTGCCACAATGCTGCCACTTGATGAGATTCCTAAATTTTTGGATGAATGCATAAATATCAAGGAGCTTTCATGAAGGATTACTCACAAATTAAATTGCTTATATTGGACTGTGATGGAGTGTTATCTGATGGGAAAGTTGTTTACGGAGATAATGAAATTGAACTGAAAAGCTTCTCAGCTAAAGATGGACTGGGAATAAGACTTCTTGAATTTTCTGGAATTCAGGTTGTAGTTATTACAGGTAGAGAATCGCAAGCATTAATTCGAAGATGCAAAGATTTAAGAATAGAATATCTCTTTCAAAAGACCCGAAATAAACTGGTAAAAACCGAAGAAATATTGAAAGAATTGCAATTAGATTGGCAAAATGTAGCTTATATGGGTGATGACTGGAATGATTATCCGGCACTTAAAAAAGTATATTTATCAGCAGTTCCGAATGATGCAAATGAAGATATAAAAACAAAAGTAGATTTTGTTGCGAACTCCAAAGGTGGGGAAGGAGCTGTGAGGGAGTTTATTGATTTCATCTTAAAGAAACAGGGAAAATATGAAAAAGTTGTGGCAGATTTCATCGAGCATCTTGAAATATCTTAGTATCGTTTTAATTGTCTTTTTAATTTCCTGTGTCCAAACAGAAGAAAACCTGTCTTCACAGCAAAGCGATGAAATCCCAGACCAGCAAAGCGATTATGTTACGATTATCACAACCAATAAAGATATAATCGAACAGGAAATCACTGCTGTTCATATCGATAGGTATACAAAAAAAAAGTTGACTATTGCAGATACAGTTTTCGTGAAAAATTTTACTCTGGAAGGTGAACTTCAATCCACAATTTACTGTGATAAAGCAGAAATCGATGATGTGAAAAATATTCTAATCGGAATGGGAAATGTGGTAGTTACAGATGAAAACGGTGATAACGGAATTTTGAAAACACCCTATCTTATCTGGAATAGAAATAATGACGAACTTCTTGCAAAAGATGGAGTTACATTAATCCGAAAAGAAAGTGTATTGCATGGTTTGGAAATGGTAACAGATATCAATCTGGAAAAGGTAAAAATTATAAAAGTATCTGCTGAAGGAAAGATTGCTGATGAAAACATCGATTGGTAACCCGGTTAGAATATTTATTATTTTTCTTTTTCTTCTCTTTTCAGATATACTATTTTCAGATGAAAATGATCTTCGTCCTTACAAGCTGATTAACGCAGATACTTTGATCGTTAATAAAATTAATGAAGAATATGTTACTGATTTGATTGGTAATGTACATTTTTTTTATGGAGAAACAGAATTTTATTCTGATTTTGCAAAATTGTATGAAAAAAAGAAAATTTCAATTTTAAATGGTAATGTACAAGTTTTTGATGACTCCTTGAGTTTATTTGCAGATAAAGTAAAATATCTTCGTTTAAATGAAGAATTGATATTAAAAGATAATGTGTTTGTGGAAGAAGCTCATCAGGATTCTACGATTAGAACTTTTAAGGCAAAGAAAGCAGATTACTTTCGGGATAAAAAAGAGTTTTATGCATTTGATGATGTATTTGTTTATGATGAGCGGAAAAAATTGAATGGTAGTTGCGGGAAGTTGGTTTACTTTTTAAATGATGGTTATGGATATCTGATTAAAAGTCCAATTCTTAATTCTCAGGATGAGGATTCATTAACAATTTCCGCAGAAAAAATCGAGTACTACAAAAATTTTAAGAAAGTCGTAGCAATGTTCAATACTAAAACCGAATCAAAAGATTTTACGATTACAAGTGATTTTTTGATTCATTTTGATGATGAGAATAAAGCCATTTTTCTGGGAGAACCAAAATTTTATTCTGAGTTTGCAGATGCATCTGCTATAGAATTCAGGATTTTTTTTGATGACCAGAAAATAAAAAAAGCAGAATTACAAGATTCCTGCCGTGTCGATTTTAAATCTAAAGAAGGGAAAGCAAAACGTAATTGGATTTTAGCAGATTTTATTGAAATGCATTTTGAAGATGGTATCATCAATTTCTGTGAATCTGCTGGCAATGTTGATTCTTATTTTCAGCAGGACAAAAATGAGAAAGAAGATTTTTTAATAAATAATTCTCAGAGTGAGAGGCTTTTAATTTATCTGAAATCCGGAAATGAGATTGATAAAATTGTGATGAAAAATCAGGTGAATGGTTTATATAAATTTGAAAATAAATGAAGTTATAATTTTATAATTTTTAAAAAAATTTAGCATTATTTATTCCAATCTTCTACGAAAAACTAAAATATCAAATAAATCAATTGACAATTAAGTTTAATTTTTTAAAAATAAAACCAGAAATGAATAGAATCGAAACTAAAAATCTAGTAAAAATTTACGGAAAAAAACGGGTTGTCAATAACGTAAGTATTGATATCCGGCAAGGTGAAATTGTTGGTATTTTAGGACCGAATGGAGCAGGAAAATCAACTACTTTCTATATGATCCTTGGTTTGATAAAACCGAATAAGGGACGCGTTTTCTTCAATGATGACGATATCGTGAAATTACCAATGTATAAACGTGCTCAAATGGGAATCGGATACTTGGCTCAGGAACCTTCCATTTTTCATAAATTATCTGTTGAACAAAATATTATGGCAATTCTGGAAACATTAAAACTATCCAAAAAAGAAAGAAAACAAAAACTGGAAGAATATTTGGCAGAGCTGGATTTGACGAGTTTGGCAAAACAAAAGGCTTATACACTTTCCGGTGGTGAAAGACGAAAATTAGAAATCACAAGGTCACTGGTGACCTCTCCATCTTTTATGCTGATGGATGAACCTTTTGCCGGAGTCGATCCTCTGGCAGTTGCCGATATTCAGGATATCATTCAAAGGCTGAAAGAAAAAAACATCGGAATGCTTATTACAGACCATAATGTTTTAGAAACTTTGAAAATCACGGAAAGAGCTTATATTATTTATAAAGGAGAAATCCTCTTTACCGGAACTTCCAGGGAATTGGTAAATAATGAAAAAGCTCGTGAAGTTTATCTTGGAGATAGATTTACAAATCCATTTGAATATGAATAATGAAACTTAAACAATCAATTTCTCAAAAATTAACTCAAAGTCTTCTCTTGAAGCCAAAAATGCTTCAATCTTTGGAAATGCTGGCAATGCCACTTTTAGAATTGGAGACATATCTTAAACAAGAACTCGTGAATAATCCGATGTTGGAACTTCTTGAGCAAAAACCTGAAGATGAAACCTCAGAAGAAACAGCATCTGCGAAGGAAAAAGATGAAGCTCTTGAAATAGATGAAGTTCCGGAGAAGAGTGATCCTGAACTGGAAAAAACTCTGGAAGAATGTGAAAAATTAAGTGAAATCCTGGATTCCTGGAATGAAATTAATTCCGATGATAAATCTTACAAAATAAAAGCGTCTGAACGAGTTAATTTTGAACAATTTTTGCATTCTAAAGAAGATAATAAAGAGGATTTTCTTTATCAACTTGAAAAACAAAATTTACCGAAAAATGAATTTGATTTTGCTTATGAACTTATTGACAGTATAGATGATTATGGTTTTTTACCTATAGATTTTGATTTATATTTTCTGGCATCTGAATATGGAATTTCTGCGGAGCGTGCAGAGGAAATCCAAAAGATTATACTACGTTTTGAACCTTGTGGAATTACTGCCAGAAATATTCAGGAATGCCTGATTGCACAGTTGGATGAAAACGATCAAATTCATTTGGTTAAGATTATTCAAGATGATTTTGACGACCTGATTCATAAACGTTATAAGAAAATTGCTTCAAAATATGGAGTGACTCTGAATTCGGTTCATACTTGGAAAAACCTAATTGGACAACTTGATCCAAAGCCTGGATTACGTTTGCAATCTAATGAGACAAACTATATCCTACCTGATGTTATTATCAAAAAGATTGGAAACGATTATGAAGTTATCACCAATGATTTTTCTTTCCCTAAAATCAGATTGAGCAGAAGATATCGGGATATTCTTAAACAAATAAAAACCGATAAAAGTGCTGTTGATTATGTACGAAATAAAATCAATTCCGCAAAATTTATAATTAAATCTATTTATTTGAGAAGTAGAACTTTGGATAGAGTTGTTAAATCGATAATTCGCAACCAACGAGATTTTTTCTACAATAACAGCGGAGTTCTGGAACCTCTCACGTATTCTGTTATTGCTGAAGAACTTCAGGTTAATGAATCCACCATTTCTCGCGTTGTAAGAACTAAATATGCTGATACTCCTTTTGGTATTATGTGTTTGAAAGATTTTTTTACAAGCACTGCCGGGAAAGATACAAATTATAATTCTATTTCCCGTCAAAATGTAGAAACCATTATCAAACGTCTAATCGAGTATGAAGATAAACGTTCACCTTTGAGCGATCAGGATATTGCAGACAAATTACGAAATGATGGAATAAATGTTTCCAGGAGAGTTGTTGCTAAATATCGGAAGGCAAAAAGAATTTTGAACAGCCATTTGAGGAGAGAGATGTGAAGCATTTCTGTGTGGCAATAATCGGTGGTGGACCCGGAGGTTATGTCTCTGCTATCAGGCTGAATCAATATGGAATCGAAGTTGCTGTTTTTGAGAAGGAAAGATTGGGTGGAGTTTGTTTGAATCATGGTTGTATTCCAACTAAATCTTTGGTAAAAGTTGCAGATTTATTTAGTGAAATAAAAGAATCTGAAGACTTTGGAATTAATGTAGAAAGCTCTAAAATCAATTATCCAAAAGTGTGGAAAAGAAAGAATTCGATTGTGGAGAGATTGGTTTCCGGTGTTGAATATTTATTTAAAAAGAGAGACATTCCAAATATAAACGAGACAGTAATCCAAATTGAAAAATGTGAAAATTATTATAAAATTCTTTCCAAAAATATGGAGGGAGAAGAGAGTTCATATTCAGCGAAATATCTGATTTTAGCAACTGGTTCGATTCCACAGCAGCTTCCATTTATGAAGTTTGATCATCAACAGATTTTATCTTCCAGAGATTTATTGAAAATGCAAGAGTTACCTAAGCATCTGGTTGTTGTTGGTGGTGGAGTGATTGGCTGTGAATTTGCTTCTATTTATCAACAAATGGGTGTAAAAGTTGAGATTGTTGAGCTTTTACCAAAACTGGTTTTCAATGAAGATGAAGAAATTTCCAGAAGACTGGCAATGGCTTTGAAGAAATCCGGAATTAAATTGCATCTCAAAACTGCTGTTGAAAGTATGAAAAAAGACAGGAATCAGGTAATTTTGAAACTTTCAAATGGAAAGGAAATTTCAACTGAAAAAGTTTTAGTAAGCGTTGGTAGAGCTCCCAACCGGGAGATAGATTTTAAAAATTGTGAATTGGAACTGGAAAATGGATTTATCCAAATTTCAGATAAAATGAAAACAAATCTTCCAAATATTTTTGCCATCGGTGATATTACCGGAAAACTGATGTTAGCTCATTCAGCAAGCAAGCAAGGACTAATCGTTGCTGATATAATCAATAATGAACTAAATGCTGATAAGCAGGAAATCATAAATCTGAATTATGAAAATATTCCCAGATGTACTTTTACCAATCCTGAAATTGGCTCTGTTGGTCTTACAGAAAAACAAGCTCAGGAAAGATTTGGAGATATTATAGTTGGGAAATTTCCCTTTTCTGCAAATGGGAAATCTCTTGGAATCGGTAATAATTTTGGATTTGCCAAAGTAATCGCTGAAACAAAAAATCATAAAATTGTTGGAATGCATATCATTGGTCCACAAGCAACAGAATTGATTGCTCAAGGTGGAATCCTTTTGGGAACCGGTGCAAAAATTGAAGATCTCAAAAAGATTGTTTTTGCTCATCCGACTCTTTCAGAAGTTGTGATGGAAGCAATTGAAGACCTGGAAAAGCTTTCGATTCATAAGATGTAATGGTAATGTAACATAATTTATGAAAGATAATGAGAAAACAGTGTACCGACTTTCCGAAGCTTCCCACAAAGGAATTCTTTCAACAAAGATTCGGAAAGTTTTAGCTCATTCATAACCTTCCGAATCTTAATATAAGAAAAAATGAAAGAAAGCTTCGGAAGGGAAAAAATATTAATGGGAGAAAATATGGGAGAAGTTAAAACAAAAATTAAATTAACAAATTTTGGTGATGTTCGAGTTTATGAAAGGAATTTAATCAAAAAAGAAGAAATTCGAAAAACTGAAGTTGAAATGCTGGTTGATACTGGAGCTACTATGCTGACTATCAGCGAAGATGTGGCGCAGAAGATAGGTATAAAAAAGGAAAAAGAAATTTTTGTTTCCTTAGCAGATGAATCGATTCATAAACATTTTAAAGGTAGAGGTATTTTAGTTGAAATTGGTGATCGTGATTGTGTTACGGATTGTGTGATCTTAGAAAGAGGAACCAAATCGCTTTTAGGTCAGATTCCATTAGAAGAAATGGATTTGGTGGTTGATTGCAGAAATAATAAATTAATTCCTAATCCAAAAAGTTATAAAGGTAAAGTAACTGTAAATCTAAAATAGAAATTATCTTAAAAGCAAAAAATTAAATGACAAATTTAAGAAAGCCGAAATGGCTTACTTCAAAGAAAATAGGTGCTTCCAAAGCGCAAGAAATCAAGAGATTGTTACGAGAATATAATCTGCACACAGTTTGTGAAAGTGCCAGATGCCCAAATCTGGGAGAATGTTTTGAAAACAGAACTGCGACTTTTATGATTCTGGGAAATATTTGCACCAGGAATTGTACATTTTGTGCTGTTGAAAAATCATATGAAAATCTACTTCCTCCGGATTCGGAAGAACCTCGTTCAATTGCTGAATTATCAAAGAAACTTGGTTTGAAACATGTTGTTATTACAACTGTTACGCGAGATGACTTGCCGGATGGAGGAGCTTCTCAATTCATAGAAGTAATAAAACAAATTAGAAAGATTTGTGAGGAAAATATTTCAATTGAAGTTTTAATATCAGATTTTAATGGAGATCTGAAGCAGGTAATAAAAGTTGTTGATGCTGCTCCGGATATTTTGAATCATAATATCGAAACCATTCCCAGACTTTATTCTGCTGTACGTCCAAAAGCAGATTTTAAAAGATCAATTTCAGTCCTTCATACAGCACGTAAAGCAAATAGAAATATTCTTTTTAAAAGTGGTTTTATGGTCGGTTTGGGAGAAACTGAAAAAGAGGTGTTTGCTCTGCTAAAAGAACTTAGAAAAGCGGATGTAGATATTGTTACGATTGGTCAATATATACAACCTTCAAAAGATCATTATCCTGTGAAAGAATTCATCCATCCTGAAGTATTTGATTATTATAAAAATGAAGGTGAAAAAATGGACTTTAAAATCGTAGAATCTGCGCCCTTAGTTCGAAGTTCTTATCATGCGGAAAGAGCAAGAAAAATCATGAGAAATCATTCGCAAATTTGATGAATTTGTGACAAAGAAAAAAAGGAGATAATTATGCAAATTACCATGACTGCCCGTCACTTTGATTTGACCAAAGCAATCCGTGAGTATATCGAAGAAAGTACAGAAAAAATCGAAAGGTATTTTGACCATATCATTAATGTCCATTTTATTTTATCCTTAGATAATAATCTCAATAACGTGGAAATGATTCTTCATATTCCAAAAAACAATTTTATGAGCGAAGCTTCTGAGAAAAACATGTATTTGGCTATTGATGAAGCGATTGACAAAATGGAACAACAAATAAAGAAAATTAAGGGAAAATGGGCAAACCATCATAAGAGAAAAAGCTTGAAAGAAAATAGCCAGTTTGCTTATGCTAACCTGATTAAAAAAGGTAATCATAAGAAAACTATTAAAATAAAAAGAATTGTGACGGAACCATTGACTATTAACGACGCAATTGAGAAATTTGAAGATATTTCTGATCCATATTTGATTTTTAAAAATATGCAAACTGACAGGATAAATGTACTTATAAAAAAAGATGAGGAACATTATAAATTATTGGAACCTTAAGTGATTGTAATTTAATCTGTATGTTTCAAAGGTGTGAAAAATGAAAGCTCTGAATGTAAAAGATTTTTTTCAAGACAAAAAGAAAGAATTGCTTTTGACTTTAGTAACGAATCCCGAAACCCTGAAAAATAATATCATCAATCCGTTTCTGAATCGTCCGGGACTCGCTTTATCAGGTTATTATGACCGTTTTACATATGATAGGATTCAGATTTTGGGAGAAACTGAAGTTAATTATCTGCAAACCCTGAAAGACGATAAGCTTTATGACCGAATGAAGGAAATTTTCTCATACCAGATTCCGTGTTTCATTGTTACTAAAGGTCTTTCTCTTCCGGCACAGGTTATTTATCTGGCAAATGAACTTGAGATTGCAATTTTAGTTTCTCGCTTATCAACCAATAAGCTGTATTATGAATTGGGAAAATATTTAGATGATTTTTTTGCTCCTTCCAAAACTGTTCATGGCACGTTGGTTGATATTTTCGGTGTGGGGATTTTGGTAACAGGAAAAAGTGGAATAGGCAAAAGCGAATGTGCCCTTGATTTGATTGATAGAGGACAACGGCTGGTTACTGATGATGCTGTGAAAATCATTGTAAGAGATGATGTACTAATGGGTTCTTCCACAAATGATTATGGGCATTTTATGGAAGTACGGGGCGTAGGTTTGATCGATGTGGAAAAGTTGTTTGGAATTCATGCTGTTCGAGTTCAAAAAAGGATTGATATCCAAGTGGAATTAATGCCCTGGAAAGATAATATGGATTATGAGAGAATTGGTTTGGGAGACAATTCAGTTGAAATCCTGGGTATCAAAATTCCTATCATCTATTTGCCGGTTTCACCTGGAAAAAACGTTTCTGTTGTAATTGAAGTTATTGCTATGAACCACATTCTGAAAACTTATGGATATGATGCTGCAAAAGTGTTTACCCAAAAACTTCAACAAGATTTGCAGGAAAAGGCAAAAATCAGGAACAATCTGATAAAGGATAAAGAATAGGGGTTTTTAAGATTCTGGGTTCAGAGGTTCAGGGTTATAGAAGGTTGAGGAAAAAATGTAACCCTGACTACAAAATAGATATGATAAGAAAAACTATAGTAATAGTGAATACGCTAGGAATGCATGCCAGACCTGCAACGATGATCGTGAAAGCTGCTACAAAATACAGATCGGATTTTCGACTGATAAAAGGTGATACTGAAATCAACGGTAAAAGTATCATGGGTGTGATGACTCTCGCTGCTGAATTTGGTTCTGAACTTGAACTGGTTGCTAATGGAGTTGACGAGGAATTTCTGATAAATGAAATTTCAGAACTTTTTGCTTCAAAGTTTGGTGAGGAATAATGGAAAAAATTAATGGACTTGCAGTTTCTCCCGGAATAGCAATTGGTCATGCAAAACTGGTTCGAAAAGAAAAACTGCTAATCAAACGAAAAACAATTCAGAATCACGAGATCGAAGAAGAACTATTACGTTTTGAGAAAAGCGTGAACCATGTTGTTAAAGACATTGATACTTTAATCACAGACCTCTCTCATTCCAAAGTAAATAAAGAGATTCTCACAACTCATAAAATGATTTTACACGATCCGGAATTTTCCATCAAAATAACAAAGTTGATAAGCAATGAACTTTATAGTTTGGAAAATGCTATCAATGAACATTTTTCCAGTCTTATCGAATTATTTAACAATATGGATAATGAATATTTTTCTCTGCGTTCACAGGATTATCAAGATGTGGCAGATCGTTTATTGGATCATCTTCTCAAACAAGAGAAAAACTATTTTGAGAAACTTGATGAGAACTCAATTTTAATTTTGGAAAATATCACACCGTCTGAAGTAACAAAGGCTTTTGAGAAGAAGATTAAAGGTTTTTGCACGGAAAAGGGAAGCAAGAATTCTCATAGTTCGATTATTGCTCGCTCGATGAATTTATCTTCCGTATCCGGAATTTCAAAGATTTTATCGATCATAAAAGATGATCAATTGATAATAATTGATGGTTCGAAAGGACTTTTAATTATTTCACCGAATGAAAAAACTTTGAAGGATTATCGAGAATTATTCCAAAAAGAAGAAGATGCGAGAAATAAACTTCAAAAACTGAAAAACATTGAAAGCAGAACAAAAGATGGAAAAAGAATTCTTTTGATGTGCAACATTGAAATTCCGGAAGAACTTGAACAAGTGCTAAAATATAACAGCGACGGTATTGGACTTTTCAGAACGGAATTTTTGTTTATCGATAGGATTGAACTTCCTAATGAAAATGAACAGTATGAAATTTACAAAAAGATTGCTGAAGATTGCACTCCCAAACCTGTAATTATCAGAACGATTGATGTGGGTGGAGATAAGCTTTCCAAAATTTTAAATATCGAACATGAAGAAAATCCTAATCTTGGTTGCAGAGGGATCAGAATTTCATTGGAAAATATCCCTGTTTTCAAAACGCAGATAAGAGCAATTTTAAGAGCAAATTCTAAAGGAAACGTGAAAATAATGTTTCCTATGATATCATCTGTGGATGAGGTTATTAAAACAAAAGAAATTATTGAAATTTGTAAAAATGAATTGGAAAAAGAGAAAATTGCATTTAATCCTGAAATTGAAATCGGAGCAATGATCGAAATTCCTTCTGCTGCTATTACCTCTGATTTAATTGCGGAAGAATGTGATTTTCTCAGTATTGGAACAAATGATCTAATTCAATATACTCTGGCTGTGGATAGAGATAATCAGACAGTTGCAAGCTATTATCAGCCAAACCATCCGGCAGTGATTAAGCTGATGAGAACAACAATTATTAATGCTCATAAAAAAGGTGCAAAAGTTGCCATTTGCGGTGAAATGGCATCTGAACCGGAATTTATTCCAATTTTGATTGGATTGGGAATCGATGAATTAAGCGTGAGTCCGGGGAAGATTTTATTGATTAAAAATGAGATTTTACACTGCGATTCACATGATTTAAAAAAAAGTTAAAGGATTAAAAAATGAACATTTTAGATGATTTAGATAAAC
This sequence comes from uncultured Candidatus Cloacimonadota bacterium, assembly GCA_964457455.1. Lineage (GTDB taxonomy): Bacteria > Cloacimonadota > Cloacimonadia > Cloacimonadales > TCS61 > JABMPU01. The sequence goes on along the minus strand of CAYWJN010000003.1, from coordinate 20,053 downwards.
AAAAATTATTAGATACTGAAGATATGTATCATAAAATTATTCATCTGCCGGAACAAATATTGAACTCTTATTTTGAACCGAATATTCATAAACCTGGAAGTTTTGAGCAATTAAATTTGAAAGAAATCAAACGAGTGGTAATTTGTGGAATGGGTGGTTCAGCGATTTCAGGAGATATTGCAGAAGCTGCATTTGGTACGAAAATACCTTTTAATGTTGTTAAAAACTATCAAATTCCTTTTTTAGATGAAAACACGTTGGTAATTATTTGCAGTTATTCCGGCAACACGGAAGAAACTGTGAGTTGTTTAAAACAAGCTATTGCAAAGACAAAGTTCATCGGAGCAATAACTTCTGGCGGAAAAGTAAAAGAGATTGTTGATAATAATTATTGCTGGGTGGAATTGCATCCTGGCTTACCGCCACGCTCTGCAATCGGTTATCTTTTCTTTTCTTTGATGAAAGTTTTGGAAGCCTTTGAAATAATTCCTAATCATAACGAAAAAGTGAATTTTATCATTTCCAATTTGATGAAAAAAGCTGGTGCAATTACTCATAGAACTCCTTCTGAAAAAAATCTCGCAAAAAGTTCAGCAGAGAAAATCAAAGGCAAAATTCCAATTATTTATTCTTCCAATCCGCAATTGGCTCCTCTTGCGTATCGCTGGAAATGTCAATTTAATGAAAATTCAAAGTATCCGGCTTTCTATCATACTTTCCCGGAAATGAATCATAATGAAATCGAGGGATGGGAAGTGAAAGGTTTTGAGAACCTTTTTATTCCGATCATTCTGAAAAAATTGGATGATGAAAAAACCTATCAGAAACGCATAAATGCTTTTAAGAAAATCCTGAAAAAAAATAATACAGAATATCTTGAATTTTTCGTTGAAGGCGAAAACTTAATTGAAGAAATTTTTTCTCTGATTTATCTTGGAGATATGATTAGTTATTACCTGGCAATATTACAAAAAGTTAACCCTACTTCGATTGAGTTTATAAATTTTTTAAAAGAAGAAATTAGTTAATATAACATAAAAAATTCTGAATTTTCAAAATAGAATTTACAATTTTATTTTATCATAAAAATAAAAAAATATTAAATCCGTGTAAAGTGATTGACCGATTTAATACAGATATTTTTTTGGTAAGGCAAATTAGAGAATAAATTATTAACATAGTTTCTTTCATAATTAGATCTCGATTTTAAATCAAAACCAGAAGTGAGTTTATGCATAAAAGGCTGAAAACAAAGTTTTTAGGTTTCGAGGTCAAATCTCCGCTTGTATTACCTGCAGGTATTATGGATATGTCGTTTTCCGGTTTGGATATATCTGCAAGAAATGGTGCTGGAATTGTTACAAGCAAATCTTTTACTCTTCAACCACGAACTGGTCATAAAGGTCCTGTCGTTGCAGAGTTCGAAGGTGGATTTTTAAATGCAATGGGATTATGTAATCCCGGCATTATTGATGGACTTGCCGAAATAAATGGTTTTAAAGAACGCTCCAATACACCTGTTATTGTGAGCGTTTTTGCTACAAATGTGAATGATTTTCTTAAACTTATCGAATACGTGAATACTTCAAAAGGTGATTTTCTGGAATTGAATCTTTCCTGTCCCAATGTTTTCGATGAATTCGGAATTCCACTCGCAGCTTCCAAAGATGAAGTTCGCAAAATAATAAAAGCAGTTAAGAAAATATCTGAACTTCCTGTAATTGCCAAACTTTCCCCAAATGTTTATGATATTGTTTCCATCGCTAAAGCTGCTGAATCTGCCGGTGCAGATGCGCTTTGTATGATAAATACAGTCGGTCCAGGAATGCTGATAGATACAAAAATGGTTAAACCTGTTCTTTTCAACAAATTCGGAGGATTATCCGGTCCCTGCATTAAACCGATTGCTTTGAAGCTGATCTATCAAACATATTCCGAAGTAAGAATTCCAATAATCGGAATGGGTGGAGTAAAAAAAGGGGAAGATGCCATCGAGATGATGATGGCAGGAGCAACATTAGTCGGAGTAGGAACAGCGGTTTATTATAGAGGAATTGAAATTTTTAATAGGATCAATAATGAGATTATCAAGTTTATGGATAAGAATGAATATTCTAATTTGGAAGATGTTCCTAAACTGGAGAAACTGAATGGATAAAAGGATAACTTTGAAAATAGCAAAAATCGAAGACGAAACCAAAGATATAAAAACTTTTACTTTTAATCATAAATTAGATGCGAAACCCGGTCAGTTCATAATGATTACTGATTTTGAAGGTGGGGAAAAACCCTTATCGGTTTCGGATTGTACTGAAGATGAATTTTCCATCACGGTCAAAAAGGTCGGTGAATTCACTTCCCGTCTTTTCCAAAAAAGAGAAGGTGATTTTATGTCTATAAGAGGAGCTTTCGGCTCCTCTTTTTTTATATCTGATGGAAAGGTTTTGCTGGTAGGTGGAGGTTATGGCTCTATACCACTGTATTTATTAGCAAAATATCTTTCGGAAGCAGGTGCGGATATTTCTGTTATCAATGGAGCCAGGACAAAAGAGGAACTTGTTTTTTGTGATAAGTTTCGAGAATTAGGAATAAAATTAATCATTATAACAGATGACGGAACTTATGGAGAAAAAGGATCTTCGGTTGATGTTGCAAAAAGAATGCTAAATAATCGAGATAATGGGAGGGTGTTCGACTTTATTTATGCTGCCGGTCCGGAAATGATGATGAAAGCTTTACAAGGAGTAATTGGAGATATCCAATACGAATTCATTTTTGAGCGTTATATGAAATGTGCGATCGGGATTTGTGGAAATTGCACAATGGATCCGTTGGGAATTCGACTCTGCGTTGAAGGTCCGGTTCTTCCCAAAAAGATAGTAGAGCAGCTTACGGAATTTGGAAAATATCATCGGGATGCTGCGGGAAAAAGGATAAGATATTGAAGATTGAATATTTAATATTGAATATTTTGGCAACGAACAATGCTAACAAAACGAAAAAAAGAATGAATCACAGAGCGCACTAACCTTCGTCCCGAATATCGGGAGCAGGCGGAGAGCACGCCGGCATTCGAGAAAAGCCCAATCAAGGCTGATCGTGTTACGGAAAGTATGAAAATTTTATTAAAAAATTGTAAACTGATTCAAGGATTATCGAACATCATCATTGAAGATGATAAAATTGTAGATATCTATTCGAGTCGTAAGGAACGACGACTCGAAACAGACTTCGACAAAATTATCGACATCAAAGGCAATCTCGTAATTCCCGGTGTTATCGATCCGCACGTTCACGTTCGTGATCTGAAACAATCTGATAAAGAAGATTGGTTTTCTGCGAGCAAAGCTGCTTTGGCAGGTGGAGTTACAACCATCTTCGATATGTCGAACACAATTCCTGCGACTACAAATCTGATAAATCTGAATATGAAAAGAAAAGCAGCAAAAAAATCTCTAATAAATTACAGATTTTATATTGGAGTCACAAATAATAACCTGAAAGATATTGAAGAAATATTGAACGAAAATCCCAAAGATATTGTAGGAATAAAAGTATTTCTTGCAGGTTCAAGTTCAAATGATGTTCTTGGAAAAAGTAAAATAGAAGAAGTCTTTAAAGTCGCAAAAAAATATGATAAAATTGTTGTGGTTCACACAGAATTGCAGGATTGTTTGAATATCTGGAATTCCAAAATTAAAGAAAAGACAATTATAAATCATAATAAAATAAGGAATCGGGAATGTGCGATTAACGGAACTAAACTGGTTTTGGAAATAGCTGAAGAGATTCGGAACAAACTTTATATTGCTCACATTTCTACTGTTGAAGAAGTTGAATTATTCAGAAAATATAAAAATAATAACCGGATTTTCTGTGAAGTAACACCACATCATCTTTTGTTGAATGAATCAATTTTAGAGAAAATCGGAAATATTGGAAAAGTGAATCCACCCTTGCGAACCACAAAAGATAATGCTGCTTTGTGCGAAGCAATTTATGATGGAATTGCCAATGTTATCGGAACAGACCACGCTCCTCATCAACTGCAGGAAAAAGAGCAGGAATATTCCAATGCTCCATCGGGTTTTCCCGGATTGGAAACAGGTTTGCATCTGCTTTTGAACGAAGTATATAAAGGAAATTTGACGATTGAGAAACTGGTTGAACTTACAAGCCGGAATCCTGCTGAAATCTTTAACCTAAAAAAACGAGGAGAAATAAAAGTTGGGAATTATGCGGATCTGACCGTAATCGATTTGAATAAAAAATGGAGAATTGATGCATCAAAGTTTTACACAAAAGCAAAATATTCACCGTTTGATGGGATGGAGGTTCAAGGGAAAGTGGTGATGACTTTTGTGAATGGGAATAGGTTTGAGTTTGATGAAGATTGATGTAAATTAATGTGTGATTAACAATATCATATTTGGAGGTCGAATGAAAAATCAAACAAGTAACGAAGAATTCATAAATAAGGATAAGAAAATATTAACACCACAAATTTGTCTTTTCAATTTCAGTAAAGAAGACAGTGATATATTAAAATCAAAGAATTTTAACATCTCTGTTGGCTCCTTGGGTAAGCAGATAAAAATTCCGAACAATAAACCATATGATGAAACTCTTTGCTTACCCCATCACATTATTCCGCCGAATTTGCATGAATTTAATATTTTATGTTTTGATATGAATGATGATGAAATTGTACCATACGATAAAAAAAAATCTATAAGAGAATATGAAAAGAATCTTACGGGCTCATATTTTTTTACAGCATTTCCACAAAAAATTTTCGATCCTAGACCTTTTATTGCATCCATAATTCAAGAAAAAATATCTGAATTTTTATCAAAACAATCAATTATTATAATTTTTACATCAGAAAGTGAAACCTGTGATTATCATTTTGCTGTTATGAAATCAAGTGGATATTACAAAGATAGTGTAAAAATGACACATTCGAATTATGATTTTATCAATAATATGCCAAAACTTAATAACAAAATTGGAAAAAAAATTGAAATTATTACTAAACATCCGGAGTTAAAAAATAGTTTTAATAAATTTTTATCAGATTTTGTTTATAAAATTATATTTGAACATCCAACACATTGGAATGGAGAAAAACATGTAAAAAAGAAAATTTTCTATCCATTAATGATAAATGATAACGATAAAATTATATCTTATATTGAGAATTATAATAATTCGATACTATTAGTGCTACCTGAAGTAAATAGAAAAGGTGAATTATTGATTGATTTATTTAATAACGCCCTTCCAAGTCTAATGCCAGAGTTATTCCCATATTCAACCACATTCACTTGGAAAAAAGAAGAACAATATTGGCTTCCTAATTATGCAAAGTTATTAGGCGAAAAAGAAACCATAACTTCTTCTTATGAAAATGAAATGATGCAATTGGAAAAGCAAATTTCATTAAACCAACAGAAGTTTAAATATCTTCATGATTCAATTAGTGAGACTGGAGATATGTTAGTTAATGCTGTAAAAACATTTTTGAATTGGTTAGGTTTTGACGAAGTGATTAAAGTTGATGAAGAAAAGGGTAATATCAAAGAAGAAGATTTAAGAATTAATTTAACTGACGGTATTATTGTGATTGAAGTAAAAGGCATCGGAGGTACATCAAAAGATAATGAATGTAACCAAATAGAAAAGATTGTTCATAGAAGAGAAAAAGAACGAAATAAATTTGACGTAAAAGGATTATATATAGTTAATCACCAAAGATATTTACCTCCTTTAAAACGAAAAAATCCTCCATTTACAGATGAACAAATTAAAGATGCTGAAAATGATAAAAGAGGTTTGCTTACAACGTGGGAATTATTTAAAATATTTGATTACATAACCAATGATCTGATAACAAAAGAAAATGCTAGAAAGCATCTATTAAATTCTGGTTTAATACAATTCATTCCTTTAAATATGAAATATATAAATAAAGTAAAAAAAGTTTATCACAATGGAAAAGTAATAATCATAGATACTAAAGTACAAATTAGTAAGAATGATGTTTTAATTGTATACAAGAATGATAAATATTCAAAAGTTAACATATTAAATTTACAAATAGACGGGAAGGATGTTAGTCAAGCAAACAACTGTGAATTAGGAATAGAAGTGGATAAAATAGTTTTGATAAATTCTAAAATATACTTAAAAAAAATTAGTGAAAATTAGTGTTAATTCGTGGTATAAAAATCCGGCTTCGTTATACTACGCTGTGACAAGGGAGAAGATAAAATGACAAAAGAGCAATTTGTTCTGGAGCTTCAAAGAATAGGAGCAATTAAATTCGGTAAATTCACATTAAAGAGCGGACTGATTTCACCGTTCTATTTCGATCTTCGGGATATGATAAGCTTTCCCGAAATTTTGGAAGGTGTAGCGGATCTACTTGCAGAAAGTATCAAAGATATGGATTACGATGTGCTTACGGGAATCCCTTACACAGCACTTCCCATTGCATCGCTGGTAGCTTCCAAACTAAACAAACCTCTGGTGTATATGCGAAAGGAAGAAAAAGCTTATGGCACAGGAAAGAACATCATCGGCAAATTCAAAGAAGGGGCAAAATGCCTGGTTATTGACGATCTTATCACAACAGGAGCCAGCAAGATTGAAACTGCGGAAGCTTATGAAAGAGAAGGCGTTATCATTAAAGATTTTGTGGTGGTAATCGACAGAAGTTCAAACGGAAAAGAGGATCTGTCAAAAAAAGGTTATGAGCTTCACAGCCTGATAAGTCTGGAAGAGATTTTGAGTTTGTTACAGATGAACGACTTAATCTCTGAGGAAAAAGTGAAAGAAGTACGGGAATTCACAGCAAGCATTTCCAAACCTGTCGAGCAAAAAATAGAAATTACAAATCGGTTGACTCTGAAATTAATGTCGAAAATAAATAGGAAAAAATCGAATCTTGTTCTTTCGTTGGATGTGACTACTCAAAAGGAATTCTTTGAGATTCTGGATGAAGTAGGAAACGAGATCGTGATGCTGAAAACTCACGTGGATATTCTGGATGATTATGACGAGAATTTTGTTCCGAAATTGCAGGAATATGCACAGAAATATGACTTCATAATTTTCGAAGACAGGAAATTTGCAGATATCGGAAATACGGTTCGTCATCAATATCGAAACGGTATTTACAAAATTAGTAATTGGGCGGAATTCGTAACTGTTCATGTGGTGGCAGGTGAAGGAATTCTTAAAGGACTTTTCGACGGGATGGAGAACAGAAGCTCGTTCATGCTGGCAAGAATGTCTTCCAAAGGAAACCTGATAAACGAAACATATTCCAGGAAATGTTTTGAAGTTGCCAGGAAATATCCGAACGTTGTATCCGGCTTTATCGGGCACGGAAAAGATGTGGAAGATATTAGAAGATTCAAATCAAAATTCCCCGCAGGAATGCTATTGCTTACTCCCGGAGTTAAGTTAGAAAGAGGAACAGATACGATGGGACAGCAATACATCACTGTGGATGATGCTATCCAGGGTGGAGCAGATTGCATTATCGTTGGTCGAGGAATCATCAAAGCCGAAGATCGCAAAAAAGAAGCGAAGATCTATCGCGAAAGAGCTTGGAAAGAATATCAGAAATTGAATATTTAATATTGAAAATTGAAAAATAGAACACGGATGACACGGATAAGACGGATTTTCACAGATTGGACTCGACTTCACTGCGAAGCGTGGTGAATCCCCTCTATCAGAGGGGTGCGACTTTAGTCGTGGGGTGTGTAAATTATAATGAGCTATCTAAAATATAATCCAGAGCTTAAGGAAAGGGCTAAATACTTGAGAAATAACTCAACTTTATCGGAAGTGTTATTATGGCTTCAGATAAAGAATAAAAAATTGGGTTTTGATTTTCATCGGCAGAAACCGATTGATAATTACATTGTTGATTTTTTCTGTCCCAAACTAATGTTAGTAATAGAAATTGATGGTGAGAGCCATAATGATAAAGTGGAATATGATAAGGTCAGACAGAAAAAACTTGAAAGTCTCGGTGTGAAATTTATTCGTTTTAGAGATGAAGATGTAAAAAATAATTTGCAAGGTTGTCTTGATTTTTTGAAAGAGTGGATAGATAATAACACATCTCCCGGCTAAAGCCGTACTCCTCTCAAGAGGAGATTTGCTCCGTGCTCTCCGTGAACTCTGTGGTTAATTTTTTGTTAGTATTGTTTGTTTTGTTAGTTGCTAAAAAAAAGGGGGAATAAATGAAAAATTTGATCTCGATGCGAGATTTGAGTAAGAAAGAAATTTTATATTTTATGGAAATTGCAGAGAAAATTGAGAAAGGAGAACTGAATCCAAATATGGATAAAAAGCTGGCAGCTTTGTTATTCTTTGAACCTTCCACAAGAACTCATTTCTCATTTGCTACGGCAATGAAAAAGATCGGTGGACAAACTATCACGATGCGGGGGACAAGCAGTAGTTCAGTGAAGAAAGGTGAAACTTTTGCAGACACTTTGCAAACCATTGCTCAATATGCCGAGATCATCATTATGAGAAGTCCTATCGAAGGGGCTGCGAGATATGCTTCGGAAGTGGTTGATATTCCTGTCGTGAATGCAGGTGACGGTGCAAATCAGCATCCCACGCAGGCACTTCTGGATTTGTATTCTATCATCAAAACTCAGGGAACTTTAGAGAATCTAACCATCGGTGTCGCTGGAGATCTCAGGTTTGGAAGAACTGTTCATTCTTTAGTGCAAGCGTTGAGTGAATTCAATCCGAAATTCAAATTTATTTCTCCATCGTTCCTAAAAATGCCAACATACATCTTAGATGATCTTTCGGAAAAAAATATTGAGTTTGAAGAACTCGCTGAAATTTACGAAAAAATAGATGAACTGAACATTCTTTATGTAACCCGGATTCAGAAAGAACGCTTTGCTGATCCGGAAGATTATGAGAAGGTAAAAGGCTCTTACATTTTGGAAAAGTCGATGTTGAAAGGAGTGAAAGAGAATTTCAAAGTAATGCATCCTTTGCCGAGAGTCGATGAAATTTCCACCGATGTCGATGACACCGAATTTGCGTATTATTTTCCTCAAGCGAAAAACGGCGTTTATATGCGGCAAGCGATTATCTCGATCCTTCTGGGAGGTATAAAATGAAACAATTGAAAGTTGATGCAATAAAAAACGGAACAGTGATCGATCACATTCCTGCCGGAAAAGGTATGCAGGTTGCCGATCTTATTAATATTTCAGGTGAAAATATCGTAATGATAGGAATTTCTTTGCACAGTAAAAAGGTCGGGAAAAAGGATATTATTAAGATAGAGAACAGAGAACTCTCACAAGAAGAGATTAATAGTATCGCACTTATAGCAGCTTCTGCAACAATAACGATAATCAAGGATTTTGATGTTATGAGAAAAGCTAAAGCAGAAATCCCTGAATCGATTGAAGGATTGATCTTATGTCCGAATCCGAAATGCATTACAAATATCGAAATTATAAAAACAAAATTTAAGGTTACGGATGAAGATCCTCTGCAGGTAAGATGTCATTATTGCGAGAAAAAGTATCCTGTGGAAGAAGTGAAGATAAAAATATGAAAGTATATAGAACACGGATGACACGAAACAAACCTTGAAAAAGCTTACATCCGGAGGAATTCTTTCAAGTAGGTTTTTTCAATGGTTAAAAACTGAGAGAAACCATTGAAAAGGTTAAGCAGGAAGATAATTTCTTTTAAACCTTTTCAAGGTATTCGAGTTAATTTGTGGTTTCAAAAAAGGAGAAATTATGGCAAAGAAAATAATCTACGAACCATCCAGAACATTGATGGAATTCAGGTTACTTCCGGGACAGACTTCCAAAGAAACAACAACAGAAAAAATTTCATTAACAACTCCATTAGTATATTCTTCGGGAAATGAAAAAAAATACAATTTGAATATTCCTCTTGTTTCTGCAGCGATGCAATCTGTTTCCGGAGCGGAAATGGGAATCGAGCTGGCAAAACTCGGTGGAGCAGCTTTTATCTTTTGTTCGCAGTCCATCGAAGCTCAAGCAAAAATGGTAAAGAAGATAAAGACACACAAAGCCGGTTTTGTTAAGCCTATGACGATGAAACCGGATATGAGGATTTCAGAGATGTACAAGATTAGAAAGGATACGGGTCATTCCACTTTTCCTGTTGTTGATGATAATGAAGTTTTTCTGGGTTTGATTTCGAAATGGGATTATGATATTTCTCTTCATTCGGAGTTTCTGGTAAAAAACAGGATGATTTCTCTGGAAAATGTGAAAGTTGCCCGAAATATTGCAGATCTGAAAGAAGCTAACAGCGTTCTCCTGGAAAGTCATAAATCAGTTCTTCCGATACTTGAAGATGACGGAAAGCTGCTTTATATGATTTTCCGCAAAGATATTAATGATCAGCTCAATAATCCGTTGGAAGTTCACGATGAAAAGAAAAGGCTGCTGGCAGTTGCTGCTATTAATACGCACGATTTTATAGAAAGAGTTGCCAAACTGATTGAAGCGGAAGTTGATGTTATTGCAATTGATTCTTCAGACGGGCACACAGTTTATCAGAAAGAAGCAATTGAATGGATCAAGAAGAATTATCCGCAAATTCCGGTTATTGGTGGGAATATTATAACTAAAAAAGGTTTCAGGTATTTGGTAGAAGCTGGAGCTGGAGCGATAAAAGTAGGAATGGGCGGAGGATCTATTTGTATTACTCAAGAACAGAAAGGAACCGGAAGAGGACTGGCAACGACTATAATCGATGTGGTGGTAGAACGGGATAAATATTTCAAAGAAACCGGGAAATACATTCCCATTATTGCAGATGGCGGCGTGACCAGTACAAAGGATATTACGATAGCTCTCGCTCTGGGTGCAGATTATGTGATGATGGGTCGTTATTTTGCCAGGATGGAAGAATCTCCAACGATTAAGATCGTTGTTAATAATCGGGTGATGAAACCGTATTGGGGAGAAGGTTCTGCTCGGGCTCGAGACTGGAAATTAAAGCGTTATAATCAGTCAAAATTTGTGGAAGGAGTTGAAGGTTTGGTTGAATATTCAGGAAGATTACGAGATAACCTGGAAGAAACTCTGGCAAAGATCAGATCTTCGATGTCTACATGTGGAGTGCAAAATATAAAAGAATTTCACGAGAAAGCGGAACTTGAGCTTGTTTCTGCACTTTCTATTAGAGAAGGAAAAGTTCACGATATATACCAGGCAACAGAATCGAAAGAAAAACAAGAAGATGAAAATACAAATTATTAAAGAAGTGAATATGGATTATAAAGAATCTGGTGTCGATATAAAAGCTGGAGATGAAGCCTCCAAAATCGCTTATAATTACGCGAAATCCACATTCTCTTCTCGCAAAGGAATGATCGGCGAACCTGTTATGGATGAAGGTTCTTATGCCGGACTTATCGATATGGGGGATTATTTTCTTGTTCAGTGTGATGACGGCGTGGGAACAAAAATGGAAATTGCAGAAAGAATCGGGAAATATGATACGCTCGGTTATGATCTCCTTGCAATGGTCGCAGATGATGCAATTTGTTTAGGAGCGGAAACGATTTCTATTTCTAATACAGTTGATACGAATAAGATTGATACCAAAGTTATCGAAGGGTTGATGAGGGGGCTGGCAGAAGCTTGCATTGAACAAAAAGTATTAATTCCGGGTGGTGAAATTGCAGAAGTTGGGAAATCCGTAAATGGCAATATCTGGAATGCAACTGCAGTTGGAATTTTGGAAAAGGATAAATTAATTACTGGAAGTGATATAAAATATGGGGATAAAATTATTGCATTAAAAGAAAACGGATTTCGCTCAAACGGTTTTTCCCTGGTTAGATATATTCTGGAAAAAGAATTTGGGAAAGATGTATATCTACAAGATTCTCCATTTGGAAAAAGTTGGGGAGAACTCCTTTTAGAGCCTTCCAGGATATATTCGGGAGCTTTATTGGAAATCCTGGGCAGGTTTGGTGTAAAAAGAAAAGTTAATATCAAGGGGATAGCACACATTACTGGTGGAGGAATTCCTGGAAATTTCACAAGGATTCTGAAACAAACAGAATTAGGAGCACGTTTTGACAACTTGTTTGAGCCTTCCGATATACTGAATGAGATTCAGGAAATGGGTGAAGTAGCCGAAGAAGAAGCATATAAAACCTGGAATATGGGTAATGGTATGATGCTTGTAATTACCGCAAAAGATGTTGATTTTATTTTACAAAATTTAGATGTTGAAGCAAAAGTAGTTGGAGAAATAACAAAGGAGCAGAAAATAATAATCCAAACAAAAGGAAATGCTCCACAAAGATTAATTTATAAAAATCAATAAAAAAAGGAGGTTCCAATGAAAATGCAATTTATCTTTTTCATTTTTACAATCGTGCTGATAACAACAGCACTAAATTCAGAGGAAGTAAGAGGACTTACAAATAGAGAACTCTCTTCCGAAAAAATGGAAGTCATCGGTAAAGCGAAAATTTATTCACCACAGATTAGGAAAACCGAAAAAACCACTACGGATGAAACCAGAGAAAACTGGCTGCTTTTAGATTCATTCGAATTTGATTCATTCATTCAGCCGGGTAAACATCTCGGAGTATTTTTTGACAATACTGACCAAACTATCGAAATGATATCAAATTTTGAAACGCTTGTACCTGATGCAACTTTAGCTATCGAAACAGCGCCTTTATGGCTTAGACCGGCATTGGAATGCACTTTCCTGCAGCTTTCATCAGATATACAGCAGGAATGGGCAGAAGTTATCAATGACGCCTGGGATCCTTTCATTGATGAGATCGCTTATTGCATTGCTCATTCTTCAGCTGCTTATCTTTCATCAATATACAGTTACCCGGAAGTCATCACTGAAAATGTGATCTATATGTATATTGCAGATATGCATCTGGATTATGTGGAGATAGTGGATTATGGGACATCAACTAATGATGAGAATTATTATTCCACAACTTTGTATTGGAAGATAGATGAAAATGGCAACCTGGTGCAGGTGGAAGTTCCCAAAGAAATTTATTATATGTATCTTGTTCATCACAAAATAACAGATGAAATCCCAGCGTTTATCGATCCGGATATCCTTGAAAATAATTCAACTCATACGAATAATATCGTTTCTCCGGAAGATGGAACTTTCTGGAGAGATTTCCTCTTTAATTATTCAGATGCAGGTTATCCGCGTCTGAGAGATTGTTTATCTAATACTACTGTAACCTGGGATATAACTGGGAACACACCTGACGATGCTATTCACACTATATCAAACTGGATAAATGATTCAATGTCTTTTACTTCTAATGCAGAACGTCCACATCAACCTGTTCGTATCTACAGGAAACATATTGGTAGATGTGGAGAGTATGCAGATATAACTGCAGCAGCTTGCCGCTCTGCTTTGATTCCCTGTACAAGTATTCTGGCTATTTCCAGCGATCACACCTGGAACGAGTTCTGGGATGAAAGCTGGCATCATTGGGAACCGGTGAATAATTCCATAAATGATCCGCTGGTTTATGAAAACGGGGGGTCGCACTTTGCTTCTGTATTTGAAATTAAAAGTAATGGTTATCTCACACCTGTTACTGCTACCTATTCGGAAGAAACTGCAACTATCATTATTTATGCTTTGGATTGTAACGATAACCCAATTGACGGTGCGAAAATTACACTTAAAGTGCCAGGTTGGGATAATTGGGGTTATACTGATAAAGAAGGAAAATACACTTTTATTGTTGGAGAAGGAAAAACGTATTATGCCAGGATGGATTCCGAAATTGGAAATGATCCCATAAATACCAGCCAGGTCTATGAAATTGTAACTAACAGTGTTAACGGGCAAACCTATACATATTCCATGAATGCTGCAGGTTCAATACCGGAAGTTCAATATTCTTCTATACTCACTCCAAACGATGATTTTGATGATTATAGGTTGGTTGTGGATTTCACTGTTCCAGAGCAGGTAATCAGTGGCGCAATTATTATGGATGACCTGGACGGAACAGACTTCTATAATGCAATCGATGATGGTGTAATTAACTTCTTTATGACAGATATTGTGAACTATGCCATTTATTCGAATGAGCAGTTATTCGATACATTCAACGAATTGATTGGTGCTGAAGACGGAGAAGTGACATTTGATATCCCAGTTGATGAATCGTGGTATGCATTCTTTGATAATGGTTTTGGTTTGAATAATCCGCAATATGTTACGGGCTGTGCAAGCTTATATGAATATGAAGAAACTTCTGCAGATGATGATGTAGTTGTCAGTTCAAATAAACTTATCGGGAATTATCCCAATCCATTCAATCCAACAACGATGATCAAATTTACCACCGAGAACACCGAGATAAACACCGAAATGATTATCTATAATCTCAAAGGACAGAAGGTGAAAACTCTTATAAATAATAAATTAGATGAGGGTTCGCATCAAGTTGTTTGGGATGGAAGAGATGATAATGAGAATGCTCTTTCTTCAGGTGTTTATTTCTACAAATTGCAAGCAGGTAATTACTCTGAAACAAAGAAAATGATCCTGCTGAAATAGAAAAAATGCCTTGCAATGTATTGCATCATTCCAGGGCTTTTCTTATTAAATAGAACACTGAAAATTGAATATTTAATATTGAAGATTGAATATTTTTCTTCGCGTCTTTGCGTTCTTTGCGGTAAATATTTTGTTTGTTTTTGTTAGATTAATTCATGGCTAAAGGGAGGAAAATTGAAAAAAGATAAATCAATTGCAATTTTCAAAAAGAAATATGTCAGACGACATTGGGATGAAGAAAAGGAACTTTGGCATTTTTCGATTATTGATGTAATAAGTATTTTGACAGATAGTAATAGACCACGACGATATTGGAACGATCTTAAAACCAAGCTGAAACAAGAAGGTAGTCAGTTGTCCGATAAAATCGGACAACTGAAAATGCGATCATCTGATGGTAAGTTATATTCCACTGATGTCGCAGATACAGAAACGCTGTTACGATTAATCCAATCCATTCCGTCACCTAAAGCAGAACCTTTCAAACTCTGGTTAGCAAAGGTTGGATATGAAAGGATGGAAGAAACAGAAGATCCTGAAAAAGCTTTTGACAGAGCGATGAAAATTTATCTGCAAAAAGGCTATTCAAAAGAATGGATAAATCAGCGATTAAAAAGCATCGAAGTAAGAAAAGAACTAACGGACGAATGGCAGGAACGAGGAGTAGAAGAAGGATTGGAATTTGCAATTTTAACAAACGAAATTACGAAAGCCTGGTCGGGAATGAGTGTGAGAAATTATAAAAAATTCAAAGACTTGAAAAAGGAAAACCTACGAGATAATATAACTAATCTTGAGCTTGTTCTGAATATGCTCGCTGAAGCTACAACTACGGAAATATCCAAAGAGAAGAAACCTGAAACATTTGAAGAAAATCGAATTATTGCAAATCAAGGCGGAACGATTTCCGGTAATGCAAGAAAAGAGATTGAAAAAAAACGGGAAAGAAAGTCATTTCTAAAAAGAATGTAAAAAAAATGCGTTCTAATAAAATGAAAGAAATAAAGAATTAATGAATGGAAAAATGAATATTTAATATTGAAAATTGAATATTGAATATTTTTCTTAGCGTCTTTGCGTTCTTTGCGGTTAATTCTTTGTTTGTATTGTTAATTTTGTTAGTTGCTTAATAAAAAAGGGAAAGTATGAAAAACCAGATCCAGCTTATACTGAAAGATAACATAGTTGATGTTCAAGGCGAGAAAATAGAGGGAAGTGCATTAAGTTTCCTCAACATAAATACTGGTAAGATCAAAACCGGAAAAATCTTCAATATTACCTACGATTTGAGTAAAGAGGATATTCAGAAACTCGCTAATCTCGGACTGAGAGATGAAATTATTCACGATGTTTATATTAATTCTTTCTACAAAAACTCATTCTACAAATCATTCATTCTTGTCTCCAAACTTCCCGGAGTTACCGACGATGAAGGTGTTTCTGCTCAAAAGACTTTGAATGATATTCTGGATCTGGATCTGGATACGAACACACAACATATTTTTACAGATGATATTTATCTCATTGAAAAACACTTATCGGATGATACTTTGAAAACTCTTGCTGAAAAACTTTTGGGAAACAAACTCATTCATCATTTTGAATACGGGAAATTCACCGGGAAGATAGACTATATTCCCGAAGTTCGAATAGAACAAGATAACGAAACTGAAACAGTTGATTTGAATGTCTCCGATGATGAATTGCTGAAGATTTCAAAAGACAGATTATTATCATTGAATTTGGAAGAGATGAAAGCAATACAATCTTATTTCTTAAATGAAAAAGTGATTGAAAATCGTAAGAAAAATAATCTGACCAAAAATTCTACAGATTGTGAAATGGAAGTTCTGGCACAAACCTGGAGTGAGCATTGCAAGCATAAAGAATTTGCTGCAACGATTCATTATAAGAACCTGGAAACCGGAGAAGAAGAAACGATCGATTCGCTTTTTAAAACATATATCAGGAAATCTACCGAGATCATTCGCGACAGATTGGAAAAAGCAGGGAACAACTGGCTTCTGAAGATCTTTAACGATAACGCCGGAGTTGTGAAAATAAACGATAAATCGGTTTTTGTGTGGAAAGTGGAAACGCATAATTCACCCTCTGCGATTGATCCCTACGGTGGTGCGATTACCGGAATTCTTGGAAATAATCGTGACCCGCTTGGAACAGGTATCGGTGGTGGGAAACTGCTTTTCAATACAAATGTTCTCTGCTTCGGTCCTCCGGATTATCATAAGGAACTGCTTCCTGGACAACTTCATCCCAAAAGGATTTTTGAAGGAGTCCGTCACGGAATTGAAGACGGTGGTAATAAATCGGGAATTCCCACTGTGAACGGCTCGATCATTTTCGATGATCGCTACAGCGGCAAGCCGCTGGTTTATTGCGGAACCGGTGGAGTGATGCCATACAAATTTGCTGGAGTTAATTCCTGGGAAAAACCTATCGAAAATGGTGATCTGATAATTATGGCAGGAGGAAGAGTTGGCAAAGATGGAATTCACGGAGCCACTTTCTCTTCCGCAGAAATAGACGAACATTCTCCGCAATCAGCCGTTCAGATCGGAAGTCCGATAACACAGAAATTGCTTTCCGATTTTATGCAGGAAGCTGTGGAGCAAGGTTTGATTAAATGCTCTGACGATAACGGTGCGGGTGGTTTATCTTCATCAGTCGGAGAGATTGCCGAGATCAGCGGCGGAGCAGAAATTCATTTGGAAAAAGTTCCACTCAAATATGCCAATCTGAAACCGTGGGAAATTTTCGTTTCCGAATCGCAGGAACGAATGACTTTTGTGGTAAAAGAAGAAGACAAACAAGCTCTTTTTGAACTGGCAAAAGAGCGGGAAGTCGAGCTTACGGAAATCGGTAAATTTACTTCTTCGGGTTTTATTGATGTAAGATATAATAACGAGAAAGTTGCTTTTCTAGAGATGGATTTTCTACATAACGGAGTTCCCAAAAAATATATGAAAGCAGAATGGAAAAAGCCTGAACTTTCCGAACCTGAACTTCCCGAAAATATCGATTATAACGAGATTTTATTGAAGCTTATGGGAAGCTACAACATCTGTTCCCGTGAAAATGTTATTCGACAATATGATCACGAAGTGAAAGGTAAAATAATAATCAAACCTTTGATGGGAAAAGAAGGGAAAACACCACAGGATGCTGCTGTGATGAGATTGAATTTTAACAGCTTTGAAGGAATTGCGATCTCAAATGGAATCTGCCCGAAATACAGTGATATCGATGCTTACGAAATGAGTGCCGGAGCTTTTGATGAAGCAATTCGACAGATCATTTCAATCGGCGGAAAACTACCTGACATTAATGATAAAACCAACAGGTTCTGGACGGTGAACGATAATTTCTGCGTTCCCGATTCAGCTTTCGATCCCGAAAATAATCCTGATGGTAAACAGAAACTGGCAAAGCTGGTGCAGATGAACAAAGCACTTTTCGATATGTCCGTTTTCTACAATATTCCGATGACTTCGGGCAAAGACAGTATGAAGAACGATTTTAAAGCGGGAAAAGTGAAAATCTCTGTTCCACCAACAATTTTGTATTCAATGGTTGCTAAGCTTTCTGATGTGAGAAAAACTATTACGAGCAATTTCAAAGCAGATGAAGACCTGATCTACATTCTGGGAAAAACTTACGATGAACTCGGTGCTTCTGAATTCTATAAATTATTCGACAAACTCGGAGCGAATGTTCCGAAAGTGAGAAAAGAAAATGCTAGAAGATTATATGAAAAAGTGATGAAAGTAAATGAGCAAAATTTAATAGAATCCTGCCACGATCTTTCTGACGGTGGATTAGCTGTTGCAGTTACTGAAAGTGCAATAGGAACAGAATTCGGAGCGGAATTGGATGTTTCTGAATTAGGAGAATTGAGTTTGAATGCAATTCTTTTCTCCGAGTCCCATTCACGTTTTGTGGTAAGTATCAGACCTGAAAATAAAGTAAAGTTTGAGGAATTATTTGGTGAAGAGTTTAAATTTATCGGGAAAGTAAATTCTAATAAAAAGATGAAGATAGTATTTGATAATGATAAAGTTGTTTCTTCGGAGATGGAAGAATTGGAACAGGCTTGGAATGATGGGTTAAAATAGAACACGGATGACACGGATATTACGGATTTTCACTGATTGAACTCGACTTGATCAGGCATTTTCCTAACGAGTTGAGAACAATCAAGATTTCAGAAAATATCCAATATCCAACAAGGAATTTCCAATGATGAAGGAAACCTCACCCTAATCCTCTCCTGCGAGGAGAGGGGATCAATGAAATTATCAGATTTTCACTGTATGTTTTTGAAGAAAATCTTTTGTTCGTATTGTTAGTTTTGTTCGTTGCTAAAAAAAATCAGTGTTTGTCAGTGAAAGTCAGTGGCAAAAAAGGAAAAATATGAAAAAAGTTAAAGCGTTAATAATCACCGGATACGGCATAAACTGTGAAGAGGAAATGGCAGCGGCTTACAGGCTTGCTGGTGCTGAAGCAGAAATCGTTCATCTGAATGATATCTTCCTGGAAAAAGGTTCGATCCACGATTATGATATTCTGAATTTTCCCGGCGGATTCTCTTTCGGTGATGATCTGGGTTCGGGTAAAGTTCTTTCCAATAAAATGAAATTTAAGAAGTTGAAATCGGGAAAACTGTTCTTCGATGATGTTCAAGATTTTCTGAATGAAAGAAAATTCATTCTTGGTGTTTGTAATGGTTTCCAATTTCTCGTAAAGATGGGACTTTTACCGAATGTGAACTCCGACTTTGAGCAGGAAGTTACTCTTACGGGAAATAATTCGGGAAAGTTTGAGAACAGATGGATTCATATTAAAGTGAATGAAAACAGCAAAACGCCTTTCTTGAAAGGAATTGAAAAGATCTTCCTTCCTGTCCGTCACGGGGAAGGAAAACTGATAATTAAGAATGACAAAATTAAGAATGAAATATTAGAGAAGAATTTAAATTGTCTTTCATATTGTGATGAAGACGGAAACGAAACATCGGAATATCCGTTGAATCCAAATGGTTCCGAACTTAATTGTGTGGGACTTACGGAGGAAACAGGAAGAATTTTCGGTTTAATGCCACATCCAGAAGCTTATCTAAGTCTGTATAATCATCCAAACTGGGGACAGATGAAACGACAAAATCCCAACATCTCAGAAGATGGTGAGGGATTGAAGATATTTAGGAATATCGTGGAATATATAACCACAGAGCAAACGGAGAGTACAGAGAAAAGATAAATTACGCAAAAATGCGTTACGCAAAATTGCGTAATACTCAGGTCGTTAAATTTCGCGTCATAAAATTGTGACTTTAGATTATAAGTGATAAAAAACTTTGTAACTTTGTGCCTTCGTGGTAAAAAAGGGAATAAATTATGAAAGAATCAGA
>CAYWJN010000002.1:11509-62495 GCA_964457455.1 uncultured Candidatus Cloacimonadota bacterium | reverse complement strand
GAATATATTATTACAAACTGCGAACAACCAAAGGGAATTTTGTTCGTAAGATGATATTGCTGAAATAGTGAGGTTCTCGTTACTAAGTTGCACTTAGTAACATACTTAGGAGCGAAGTTGAACTTCGCCATAAATAAGTAGTCCCAAGTCCAACTTGGGAACAAGAAGACATTCAAGATATGTGTTACCTTGAAAAGGTCTCTTTCAATTCATCCCGGGAAGTTGACCCTTTCAAGGTTGGAATCTAAGACCTTCAACCCTGAAAATGCTAAGCAGGAAGTCGATTTGATAGAAGCGTTTTCAGGGTTTTGGATTGACCTTTTCAAGGTTCAAGAGATTTCAACTTGACACAAGGTCTTTCAGACTTGTGTCAAGTCTCTGTCGAGTCGAGAGCATTCATATATCCAAAAAAGAAAATCCCAAATTATAAATCCCAAATAACAAATAAAAATCCAAATCCCAAATTTCAAAATGACTAAATCACCAAATCTCAAATTATATCTCCAACCATTGCGAAGGTTAATGTGGAAGAATCTCTCTATGAGAAACCATTCGCAAGGTCTTTTCCCGATTCAACCGATTCAACCAGTTCAACCAATTCAATCTCCAAATCTCCAAGATCAAAATCCAAATTAATCCTGTCGAATTTAATTGAAAACAGTTCGCTTAAAATAAACAATAAAGATTTGGTTCAATTATTGCATTATTAAATAATAAAAACTTATGGAGTTGTAATTATGAAGAAAATTGCTTTATTCTTGTTATTAGTATTTATTATGTTTTTACAGGCAGAGATTATAGAAAAAACTTATCATTTTGAAGATTATAAAATCTCTCAAATCGATGAATACCAGATTATTAATTTTAGCAATACAATGCCCTCCGGAAAGAGCGGGGAACCTGTCCTGCCGTATCATTCAATGTCTTTATTGGTTCCACCCGGAGAAGTTGCAGAATCAATAGAATTTATTGGGGAAAATGAAACACAAATTCCAGGTAATTTCAATCTCTATCCAAAACAGTATTATCAACCAATCTCATTTGGTGGTTCAGGAAAATTTGTTAAGAATGATGAACTGTATGCAAGGGATGCTCAATATCCTGATTCGCAAATTTCAGAATTGTCAACAGAGTTTATGAATGGTTATGCTTTGGTGTTATCAACCTTCACGCCAATGAGCTATAATCCGTCTTTAGGAAAGATCTCTTTTTACCAGGAAGTTACAATCAGAATCCAGACCAAACCGGATATTAGAGCCGAACAAGCTCTGGATAATCTTAATTCATCAAAACAGGTACAAAAGAGAATTGAATATTTATCCCAAAATCCTGAATTAATGTCTGTATATCCAACCAGTAATTTTCGTGAGGGAGATTATCAACTTCTGATTATCACGAATTCCCAATTTGAAAATGATTTTCAGGATCTGATCAATATGTATCTGAGCCAGGGAATGAAAACAGAAATTCAAACCACTGAATATATTTATGTAAATGTTACGGGTCAGGATTCACCGGAAAAAATTCGAAATTATATTATCGATGAATATCAGAATGACAGCATCGAATTTGTGCTGCTGGCAGGAGATATAGAGATTGTGCCTTATCGCGGGTTTTATTGCACAGTTCAATCGTCCTCTATTTATGAAGATAATGACATTCCCTCGGATTTATATTATTCCGCACTTGATGGAACTTGGAATGATGATGGTGATAATCTCTGGGGAGAAATCGGGGAAGACGACCTTTTGCCGGAAGTTTCTGTAGCGCGATTACCTTTCAGCAATCTTACAGAATTGGAAAATATGCTGAATAAAACTATTTCCTATCAGGATGATCCTGTTTTGGGAGACTTACAAAAACCGTTTTTAGCTGGTGAGCACATGTGGGATGATCCATTAACCTGGGGAGGAGATTATCTCGATTTGCTGATTGGATATCATGATGATAATGGCTATACAACCAATGGGATTCCTGAAGACCATGATTATGAAACCATGTACGACCGAGATCTAGGATCGTGGTCGAGCAGTGATTTAATTGCTAAAATCAATGAAGGAAAATCCTTTATTCATCATGCAGGTCACGCCAGTTCAAACTATTCTATGCGTATGAATTCGAATGCTATTTCCAATAGTAATTTTTCGCTTGTAAATGGAATTGACCACACTTTCACTTTAGCTTACAGTCATGGTTGTAATTCCGGTTCTTTTGATTCAAACGACTGCATTGGTGAAAAGATGTTGTATATCGAGAATTTTGCTGCTGCCTTTGTTTGCAATTCCCGGTATGGCTGGTTTAATGAAGGACAAACCGAAGGACCTTCACTTCATATTCACCGCGAATTTATGGATGCTCTTTATGATTGTAAGACAGATAGGATCGGTCAAACGCATCTGGAATCTAAGATTGATACAGCTCCCTGGGTGAATGCTCCGGGACAGCACGAAGAAGGAGCTTTGCGCTGGTGTTTTTATGATTGTAATACGCTGGGAGATCCTGCAATGTCCATCTGGACAGACGAGCCGCTTGATATCGTAGTTAATCACGATCCTTTTATATTGGTTGGTGCACCCTATTTCTTTGTGGAAATATTCAGCTTGGGAAATCCGGTTGAAGGTCTTACCTGTGTTTTGATGAAAGATGGAGAACTGCATGGTGTGGGTGTTACCGGTGCTGATGGTTCAGTTGATATCCAGATCGATCCGCCGATTATTACAGAAGGTGAAACAGATCTCATTATTACGGGATATAACTGCTTGAAAACAACATTTTCCATCCCAACCATTCCCAGTGGATATTATATTAATCTTATTGACTATTCTGTAAATGCTGGAAATGATGATGTGATTGAATTCGGTGAATCAGCGTCATTGACTATTTCTATTCAGAATGTGGGAGGTGCAGGTGATATTCATAATGTTGTGGCTGCACTTTCTATTTCCGATGAATATATTACATTAACAGACTCCACGGAACAAGTTGGAACAATTACTCCTAACGAAACCATAATTCTATCTGATGCTTTTTCCTTTGATGTGGATAATTCCATTCCAAATAATCATGAGTTATCATTTGTTGTAACCATTACATCAGATGAGGGAACCTGGGAACACGATTTGGATTTGATTGGTTATGCTCCTGTTATCTTTTTGGAAAGTGTGGAAGTCTGGGATGGAGGAAATGGAGTACTTGATCCCGGAGAAGAGGCTTGTCTGGCTATCAACCTGGTCAATGAAGGTGGGGCAGATGCGTATGATCTCATCCCCGGTATCTTATCGAATGATCCGTATATTTCTATTGTGATAGCACCTTTGATTATTGATTCATTAGCAGCATATTCCAGCGGTACTTTTGGAATTTGCGATGTTATTGTTGACCCGGAAACTCCAATAGGTCATATCATTGATTTTGATTTTGAGCTTTCTGCTAACAATGATTATTACATCGAAGATAGTTTCTCTTTAACAGTAGGATTGAGCATCGAAGATTTTGAAACAGGAGATTTCACAAGTTATTCCTGGCAATTTGATGGAGATGCAGATTGGACAATAGATTCAGATTCTTATGAAGGACAGTTCTGTGCAAAATCGGGAGATATTGATAATAGCAGTTCTTCTTCTCTAATCATTGAACTGGATGTTGTTACAGATGGAGAAATCAGTTTCTGGAAAAAAGTTTCTTGTGAGGATGATCCAAACGATGATTGGGATTATTTAGCTTTCTTTATAGATAATGTAGAACAAGCCAGATGGGATGGAGAGATTGATTGGAGTGAAGAAATTTTTAGTGTGAATGCCGGAAACCACACTTTCAAATGGGAATATACAAAAGATGGATACGTCAGCACGGGAGACGATTGCGGCTGGATCGATTATATTATTTTTCCACCAATTTCTGAGAATGTAGATAACAATAATAATATTTCTGCTCCAATTGTTACAAAGTTAATTGGAAACTATCCGAATCCATTTAATCCAACAACAACGATTAGTTTTGAATTAAACACCGAAAACACTGAAGACACCGAAATCATAATTTATAATCTGAAAGGGCAAAAGGTAAAAACTTTGGATTGTGGAGAGTCTCTCTCCACAACAGCCGACGGAGTCGGCTACTCCATATCTTGGAATGGAAAAGATGATTCCGGGAAGTCGGTCACTTCGGGTATTTATTTCTATAAATTAAAAACAGAAAACTATTCCTCAACTCGTAAGATGCTGCTTTTGAAGTAGTTACTTTGAAACATGTGGACAAATGGAAACTATCCGAAGCGGAAGCTTCGGATGGAGAGATGGAACAGTTACGGATTTCGAGTTCCTTCAATCGTCCCGGTTGAAGGAAAAGTTTGATTCGACTGGCTCAGTCGGAATGTTTTAGATGAGGATGTTAAACAAGCATAAAAATAAATTGGCCGAGAGGGCAGGAATCGAACCTGCCGTAGACAGTTTTAGCTGCCTATTACCGGTTTTGAAGACCGGCTGAAACACCAGTTCCGTCCTCTCTGATTTCTAAAATTTTTTTTAATCTCTAAATGTAAAGCAATTTCTTCTCTAAAAGACACTGGTTAGCACACGGATTTTCATGGATAAATACGGATTAGAATTTACGATTCCAAACTTACCAACAAGTTGTCATGAAATAAAGATTCTCGCAAAGATACAGAGCGAAGTCCGGCTTTTAACGGAAACGCAAAGAAAAAATGAAGAATAGAAACTCTAAAAGAGTTTAATGTTAATAACCATAAGAGAATCTTGTGGTAGAAAATAAGAGACAATACACAACTCTGAAAGAGTTGAATAAAAGGATATTTCCTCTATCACTCACTTATATTCAATCCATACCTGTAAAGCAATTTCTTCTCCCAAAACAGACTTAAAAAATAACTCATTTCTTGACGAATATGACAATTAAAAATAAAGTTATTCAAATAAAATTTTCTTGGAAGGTTAGATGAATTCAAAACATTTAATTATGGGAACTGCCGGTCATGTCGATCACGGGAAAACTGCTTTGATTAAAGCTTTAACCGGATTCGATTGTGATACTCACAAACAGGAGAAACAAAGAGGAATCACCATTAATCTTGGTTTTACTCATCTTGATCTTCCTGACGGGAACAGCATCGGAATTGTTGATATGCCGGGTCATTCCGACTTTATCAAAACAATGGTTTCAGGTGCTTCTGGTATCGATTTTGTTCTTCTGGTGATTTCCGGTGATGAAAGTATCATGCCTCAAACCAGAGAACACCTGGCGATTATGCAGATATTGGGAATAAAGCAAGGTCTAATCGTTCTCACAAAAATTGATTTGATCGATGAAGAATTAAGCGAATTAGCTGAATCGGAAATTCAGGATTTTGTGAAAGGAACATTTTTGGAGAATGCACCGATTCTAAAAGTTTCTTCGCAAACAAATGATGGCATTTCCCAACTGATCCAAGCAATAACTGAAATCGTTAAAATCATACCTGAAAAAAGTTCATCCGGAACTTTTCGGATGTTCATTGATAGAATCTTTATACAACCGGGATTTGGTATTATTGTTAATGGTTCTGTTATTTCCGGTTCTATCCAAAAAGAGAATATACTTTACCTTCTTCCAACAAATAAAGAGGTTAGAATTCGTAGGATGGAACATCACGGTAAAGAAGTGGGACAAGTAAAAGCAGGAGATAGAGCCTCATTAAATCTGGTTGGATTCAAAAAAAAGGATTTCAAACGAGGAATGATTTTAACGAGTAAATTGATAAAAGCAACAAGTTTAATCGATGCTAATTTCCAACTTTTCCAGAATGATGTTTCCCTCGGATTGTGGAGTCAGGTTTTGTTTTTGATGGGAACTGTGCGTTTAATGGCTCGAATTCATCTTTTGGACAAGAACATTCTGAAACGTGGTGAATCAGGATTGATCCAGGTATATTTACCTCAATCTATCATAGTACAAATTGATGATAGTTTTATCTTAAGAAATTCATCCGGAACAATTACTTTGGGTGGTGGTAAAGTTATTGACCCATATCCATTACATCATCGCAGAAGAAGGAAAGAGCAAATTGAGAATGTGGAAAAACTTGCAAAAGGTGAACTTAATGAACTCGTTGCAGTTGAGGTACGAAAGTCGTTAATGCCAATTACAGATGAGGAAATTGCTGAAAAATTAAATATCCGAAAAGATGATTTGATTCCGGTTATTTTTCAAGAACTTCCAAAAGATATTGTTTTCTTTCAAACAAAAGATAAAATCCTTTTATTGGAAAAGAAAAGAGCAACTGCACTCAAAAATAAAATTTTAACCCAACTAATCGAATTTCACAAAAAGAATCCTCTGCTTGAACAGGGAAAAACTTTCAATGAATTGACCGGTATTTTTGGAAATCAAAAGAAGGAAATTATTAAACTAACTCTCGAATTGATTTTGCAGGATTTGGAAGAAAACCATAAAGTAAAAAAGGTAAGCAAAACCTGGATTATTGCTTCGCACAAAGTTGAACTCAATGAAAGATTTCAAGCTCAAATTAACGAGGTAGAAGAAAAAGTTCTTCTCTCTGAAAAAAAAGTTACGGATTTTCAGGAATTAGCATCTCAAACGGAAAATGAAAATTTATCGATTCAGGATCTCAAACAAATTCTTGCACATTTAATCAGCACGCAAAAGATATATTTTATTCAAATGAAATATATTCATTCAGATTTTATGAATGAATCGAGGCAACAACTGATTTCTTATCTCATCAAAAATCCGCAAGGCATTACAGTTTCGCATTTTAGGGATTTAATGAAAATTAATCGAGCTAATGCTCTGATTTTATTAGGATTCTTTGATACAGAGGGAATCACCATCCGGAAAGGTGATGTGAGAGTTCTCACGAAAAAGTTTTTAAAAATAATGAAATGAATATTTAGTTAAAAATACAATATATAAATTTTGGAATAGATATTGCAAATACTTAATATTAATAAAAGTTAAGATGTAAGGAGAGAAAATTGAGAAAAATATCAGTTTTAATAATATTAGGATTATTTGGTTTTGGATTGTTCGGAACTTGGGTTTCCTTTGATAGAAATTCGGAAAATGAAATGTTTAAAACATACTCATCCGAATCAGGATTAACAGAAGTTGAATTTTCTTTGGATGGATATGAAATCGAGAGTATTGGAAAGAATGGCAAAACATATCAGAGAATATCTTATGCAAATGAAGGAGAATTCATAGATGTAGGAAAACCGGGTTTACCGTGTTTCTCTCGTTTGGTAGCTATACCCAATCAGGGTGAAGTGTCAATTGAAGTTACAAGTTTTGATAAGGAAATTATTTCGGATATTACTATTTATCCGCGACAACCTTTAAAGATTGATGGAGAGCTGAATAACTTTCCTTTTACGATCGATAATGATTTTTATTCTGGAGCGGAAGTATTTCCAACAGCAATAACAGAAATTGGTGAGCCTGCAATAATGCGGGATTATCGAGTGGTGAATGTTACAATTAATCCCTTCCAATATGATCCGCAAAAAAAAGAACTTTCGATTTTTTCTAATGTAACTCTGCAAGTTCATATCCAAGGAACGGGTGGAGCGAGCTGTAAACTTGATACCAAACCTGAATCGAGTGTATTTTCTTCGATTTACAAATCATCGATCATAAATTACGAAGAAGTGAGATTGAGAGGTGATGAATTTATTCCTCCGACCATTCTTTTCATCTATCCAAATAGTCTTAATCCACAAACTTCCTGGTTAGATTCTTTAGTGCTTTGGAAGCATAAGAAAGGTTTTGATGTAGTTTTAGTTAGCACTGCAGAAACCGGAACATCTCTGTATAGTATAAAAAATTACATTCAGGATGCTTATGATAACTGGGATAATCGTCCTGATTTTGTCTGTTTAGTTGGAGATGCAGAAGGTTCGTTTAATATTCCCTCCGGTTATATGGGAGGTGGAGAAGGAGATCAGGAGTACACACGCCTTGATGGAACTGATATTCTTGCTGATGTATGGATTGGACGGCTTTCTTTTAATAGTGTATTTGAACTTCAAACAATAATTTATAAAATCTTACATTATGAAAGAGAACCGTATATGGAAAATACGGATTGGTATGAAAGAGCTCTTCTGGTTGGAGACCCAGGAAGTTATACGGGTCAAACAGCCATTTCTACCAGTAAATCTATCAAAGAAACGATTCTTGAAAATAATGAGAATTTTATTTTTGATGAAGTTTACGGTGGTTCTTTTGTTTCATCCATGACAACCAGCTTCAATACGGGTGTGAGTTATATGAACTATCGCGGTTATATTGGTATGAGTGGTTGGGGGAACTCAAACACTTTATCACTTAATAACGGTTTTATGCTGCCTTTTGCAATGTTTCTCACTTGTTCGACCGGTAACTTTACCTGGGGTGATGCTCGCAGCGAAGTATTCTTGAGAGCCGGTTCACCCGGAACACCAAAAGGAGCCATAGGTGCAGTAGGAACTGCAACTTCGTCAACTCATACTTGTTTCAATAATACAGTGTGTGCCGGTGCTTTTTATGGAATTTTTGCTGAAGATATCTATTATATGGGAGGAGCTCTTAACAGAGGTAAAATCGCTCTTTATAATAATTATCCGCAAAATCCAAATAATTGGGTTTATAACTTTTCCTATTGGAACAACCTGATGGGAGATCCTTCCTTAGAATTGTGGACTGGAGTACCACAACCTATCTATGTATCCTTTGAAACAAATGTCAGCTTAGGCACTAACTTTTTGGAAGTATTTGTAACTCACGAATTTGGAACACCCTTAGAAGGAGCCTGGGTTACCATCCTCAAAGGTGATGATGAAATATTTGAAACCGGTCTTACAGATTCTGATGGTTTGATAGTTTTACCGATAAATACATTAAGTACAGGAGAGGTATTTTTAACAGTTACAAAGCATAATTATATTCCACATTTGGGAAGCTTTAACATTGAAATCATGAACCAGTTTGTGAATATTTTTGACGTTACAATCGATGATGATAATTTCGGTACGTCTTCGGGAAATGGTGATGGAAATATCAATCCGGGAGAAGATATTGAGCTTGTAATAAGTCTTAAGAATTTTGGCACGAACTCGGTTTCTAATGTAACCGCAACTCTTTTTTCAGATGATGCAATTGTGACCATTACTGATGATTCTGAGGATTATGGAACAATCTTACCCGGAGCAGTTGCAGGCTCTTCAGATGGCTTTGATTTTTCCGTTTCATATTCTGCTTTGGGTGGTTCTGAAATCGAATTTGATCTATTAATAGAAGATTCTTCCGGTAACAGTTGGACAGATAAAATCTATCTTACAGTTGATGGAATATATTTTCATGTGAATGATTACACGATTTTAGATGGTAATAATCAGCTTGATCCCGGTGAAACTGTTCAGATGACCGTGACCCTTGAAAACCTTGGAACAATAACTGCAACCGGCATAAGTGGAACTTTAATAAGCAATAATGCTGCCATCGTAATTGAGGATGCAGATGGATATTTTGGTTCAATCCTGCCAAATAATACGGGCACAAATAATTCTAATACATTTCAGGTTACTGCCAATACGCAGATAATTCCGGGTTCTCAATTTACTCTTGAACTTGAGTTATTCAATGCAATAGGATTTGCCCAGACTTTATCATTCATATTAGAAGTGGGAGATGTATCTGTCATCGATCCTTTGGGACCTGATGGTTATGGCTATTACTGTTATGACGATGGAGATGTAGATTATTATAAAGCTCCTACTTATAACTGGATTGAAATCGATCCTACCTATGGTGGACCTGGAACAATACTTCCTATGAATGATAATGGAAATACCGGCGATATTGAAATTATCAGTCTTCCATTTAATCTGAGTTTTTATGAAGAAGATTACATAGAAATAAGTATTTGTTCCAATGGTTTTATTTCTCCGGGTGTTACGGAAGATTTTGATTTTATGAACAGGGCTATTCCCGGACCTTTGGGACCTTCTCCCATAATTGCTCCATTCTGGGACGACCTTATCATGAGCAATGGGAAAGTTTGCTACTATTATGATTCTGCTCAGAATTATTTTGTGGTGGAATGGTCCAGAGTGAAAAATGAATACAACGGTTCTTCGTTAGAAACCTTTGAAGTAATTTTATATGATATTAATTTTTATCCCTCTTCCTCTGGAGATAATGAGATTTTGTTCCAATATCATACTGTGAATAATATCGATGTTGGCTCTTATGGAGGAGGTTGGGTTGAACACGGACAATATGCTACTGTTGGATTGGAAGATCATACAGGAACAATTGGTTTGGAATATACATTCAATAATCAATATCCTACTGCTGCCAAAGTGCTTGAAGATGAAATGGCAATACTGTTTACAGGACCTCCAATTCCCCTGGAAGAGCCATATCTGGTTATTGGTGGAACTTCGATAATTGATACGAATGGAAATGGAAATATCGATTTTGGTGAAGATATTGAACTTTTCGTAATGGCAAATAATATTGGAGAAAATGCTGCAACCGGTGTTTCTGCTGTTTTGAGTTCGAGCGACCCGTATATTACACTCAGCAATACATCTTCAAATTATAATAATATTTCAGGTGGTACATCCAGCAATAACCTGGATGCTTTCACATTCAGCGTGTCTGAGAATATTCCGGATGGTCATCTGATTCCATTTATGATTGAAATAACTTCAGACCAGGATGTTTGGAATCTTACTTTTACAATGCTGGGAAATGCACCGCAAATTGTATTTACAGCCCTTTTTGTTGATGATGGAGATAATAATCTTCTGGACCCAGGAGAAACAGCAGACATACTTGTTTCCTATACAAACCAAGGTGGAGCTGATGCTTATAATGCAATGCTCGATATCAGCACAACAGATCCATTTGTTACCCTGAATTCAAACAATTTTGATTTTGGTACTTTTTCATCTGGTGTAATAGGAACTGCAGTTTTCAATGTAACCGCCAATTCAAGTACACCAATCGGACACATAGCTCCTGTAGATTGGAATATTGTTGCTGATAATAATTACTCATCAACCGGAGTATTTAATATTAGTATTTCACAGGTTCCTGTGATGGTAACTGAGTACTTCAATACATTTCCACCGGCAGGATGGCACGTGGAAGGCTCAGGTAATAACTGGTCGGGTTCATCTACAAGTTATGCCGGCGGAACTTCTCCGGAAGCTCAATTTAATTATTATCCTTCTTTTGTCGGTGAACAAAGATTAGTTACTATGGAAATTAATACCTTAGGTTCTTTAACTATAGATTTGGAATTCAAATTTAATGTAAACCACTTTGCAAGCAGTTACACTCTTGGAGTTTCCACAACCAGTGATGGTACAAACTGGAATACAGCCTGGGAAATAAATGTTTCATCTTCTATTCCGGCTACAACCCAGGTTATAACAATTTCAACTCCTGATGTTGGTTCCGAAACCTTTCAGCTTGCCTTCTTTTTTAATGGTGATTCTTGGAATATTAATTATTGGTATATAGATGATGTGTTTATCGGGGGTGGCAATCCACCTTTAATGGGTTATATTCAAGGTGATGTAACTTTGAATGGTGGAGCTGGAAATGTGGAAGATGTTCAGATAGCAGCCGGCAATTTTGTTGCTCATCCCAATATTGAAGGAGATTATATTCTTCCTGTTCCTCCCGGTATTTATGATGTAACTGCCAGTTTAACAGGTTATGAACCGGAAACTTCTGCAGGTGTGGTTGTGGTTGAACTGCAAACTACCACAGTGAATTTTATTCTTGAACCGATCGCGATTTTAAATCCACCTGAGAATTTAATTGCTACAGTTTATGAAAATAATGTTGAACTTATATGGGATGCTCCCGAAGAATTAATCTCCGATTCAGCCCATCGCACAAAACAAGATGAATTATCTCTATTTGACAGGTCAAATCTAAGAAATGATTCTATCAGTAAACTAAGTGAAGAACCAGCTAACTTACGAATTTTATCCGGATATAAAATTTATCGGAATGAGGAGATAATTCATGAAATTACAGATCCATTGACGACGACATATTTAGATGAAAATCTGGATGGCGGAGAATATACATATTATGTTGTAGCTGTATATGATGAAGGTGATTCAGGACCTTCTAATATTCAGGTTGTAGAGATTATTCTTCCGGTTCCGATAAATCTTTCATATTTTATTCTTAATGAAAATGTAAATCTCAACTGGCAAGCTCCAGATACTATTATTCCTCTTTCAGGATATAATGTTTATCGTGATGATGAGTTTTTAGCAGGTACAATTTCTACAGTATATGTTGATGTGAATGTACCAATCGGAACTCATACTTATTATGTAACTGCTCGTTACGGTTCTTATGAATCTGGTCCTTCCAATGAAGTTGTGGTTGAGATGACTGAAGCTGATTTTGTCTTAACACCATTATTTACAGAGCTTTCAGGGAATTTTCCGAATCCATTTAATCCGGAAACTACAATTAACTTTGCTTTGAAAGATGCTGGAAATGTCAGAGTCGAAATCTATAACATCAAAGGTAAAAAAGTTCGTACTTTGATGGATGGTTATCTTGAAGCAGATTTTCATAGTATTGTCTGGAATGGGAAAGATGATGGTAATAAAACAGTTTCCAGTGGAATATACTTTTATAAAATGAAAGCTGGAGATAAATATTCAAGCACCAGGAAAATGATCCTGATGAAATAAGCCTTGCGAATGCATGTCCTGGTGACGCGCAGATATTCACCAACGAGTGAAAATATTTTAAACAGCTTGCTACTTCCGAAGCTTCCGCTTCGGTGGTAGTAAAATCTTATCTCCTGATGAACTGGGAAGTTCGTCAGGAGATTGTTATTTAAAAAGTTAGCAAGGAGATAAAAATAAAATTTAACAAGTTTTTTTACTTCAACAAAACAGCCTTTCGAACTTTACTGTTTCCTTTCGTTTCCAACCTGATAAAATAAATTCCGGAAGCAACTATTTTGCCAAATTCATCGGTCCCGTTCCAAGATATGGAGTTGCCGACTCCGTCGGCTGTTGTGTAGAGAGACTCTTTACAATCCAGAGATTTAATTTTCTGACCTTTTATATTGTAAATAATTATTTCAGCGTTCTTAGCATCCTCTGCGGTGAAATAGATTGTGGTTTCAGGATTAAAGGGATTCGGATAGTTTACTAATTCAATTTTATTTGCTGTTACATTATCAGCTGTCATCCAGAGATCATTCATTATTTCTATTTCACCATTTAAGATTCCATCTTGACTCGGAAAAAACGAATAGGTGTAAACATCGTTGACAAGATTATTCCAGATGTTACCATCAAGATTCAGGTTTGCAAGATATCCATTTGGCATTTCTGTGAAATCTAAATTAAGAGTAATCGGTTCCAGAAGATTTGTGATTATCAATTCAAAATTCCAGGTTTTTGTTTCCGATTGGGTTTCACTTAAAGGAGATTTGATATCCCAATTCAAACGGTCGAAAACATAAAGTGTATCATTCTCAGGTTTGGGGATGTATAAAGTTAGACCTTCATTAAAAGGTTTGATTGCCGGTTCCGGAAGGTCGAAATTAAAATCGAAATCATCAGAAGCGTATTCCGAAATTCCTATTATCATTTCATCTGTATCGAATTGCGAAGCACTGATTTTCAGTTCCCAGTCAGTTTCATATTCCGGATTGAAAGTGCTGGTATTATAAGGAATAAATGAACAGGCTAAATCCGGAACATCATATAAATTCACATAAAGATAAAAAGATTCAAAAGGCTCGATCTGCTCTACCATTTGATATTCTCCATCACGATAAACGTAAGCAGCATTGGAAATAAATTGATTATTGAACATATAAGTGAAAGAGAATACAAATCCATCCATCAGGAATTTCAAATCTTCAACTCTATAGCTGCATGCATGTGGATTAGCCAATAAATTCCACTTTTTATGCAAAGGAAGTTGGATGGAATTATTTTGAATGAAAGAAGTATAAGAAAAATTATAAGCTTGAGGAGCAAAGAGCCAAAAACCTTTTCCAAATTGGAAATCATCAACAAGTTCATATTCATTTTGATCATTGGGAAAATATAATTCCGCCCTTTCACCAAAAACTGTGGCAACATTAAGGTAATGACCGGAATTCCAGGGATTTGATACTAAGTGCCATCCTTGTTCATCTTGTAAAGTAATTTCAGAAGGAACAATTCCTATCTTATACGATGATTCCGCTGAGATGGTTTCTCCCTGAATAGTAATTATATCAATACAGATTTTTGCGTTATGAATGGTTAAATTTTCCGGAACTATCCAGGTGTAATTATTTATATTAATGCTTGCCTGATTGGTAATCAGAATGCTGTCATTGTCATTTTCAATAGAAATTCTTAAATAATCAATAAGTTGTTCATAATTTAGTGACCAACTGAAACTTAAATCATCTCCACCCTGATAAATAGTGTTCTGAGCATAATTGAAAGTGAGTTGAGGACATAAATTTCCCCAAAAAAGAGTGAAGGTTCTAAATTCAGAATTTGAGGTAAAATAGTATAAATTTTCAATTGTTAAATCTGTAAATTCTCCGGTTAGGTTATTTCTCAAAAAAAGTTTTCCAACATTTTCCATGAAATTTGAAGAAATAGAAATCTGAATCGGTTGATTCAATTGGTCTGTAGCAATTTGTAGATTCCAGGTTTTGTAAATAATAAATGGATGGAAATTTTCATGAGTCTCCTGGGATAGATACATTCCATTTTGTCCCCAACTACTTTCAAAGAAAGCAGCATAAACAAATTCAAGTAGCATCTCACCTGTTTTCTCAATATCATAATATTCATCATACCCGTTTGTGGCAAATTGATTTTTGGAAAAGGCAACAGTATCAGTAATGCTTTCATCCTGGTTTGAAACATAAAGATAATAAATCGGTTGAGGAGAACATAAAGATATTGAATCGTGGAAATATTCCATCCCAATTTCGTTTACAGATGATATCTTATAATAAAATAGAACTCCATTAATTGCTGTTGTATCTGTAAAAACATATTCTTCATTTGGTTGGGAAGAACCTATCAGTGCCGGGTTTGTTTCCCAGCTATCGATAGGAATAAAATCACTCAACTGGGTTCTTCTGTAAACCACGAAACCCTGGTTTCCCTGCTGTTCCTCAGCAGTCCAGACAATATCAGCAGAATTATCTTTTCCAATGGCAGCAAAATCAAAGATTATTGCAGGAGCGGTGAATGAGTAAATTTCTTCGGAAAGTTCAGAAAAATTATCATTATAATCTTTCGCTCGTATCCTGAAAAAATATATTTGATTTAATTCCAGCTCTGGAATTTCCACAGTTCCCTCCAGTTGGCTGGCTAAAATGTAATTATCATTTCGATCGTATATTTCTGCGGTTGGGATGGTAACCGGTTCAGTTGAGTATAAAATTTCATAAGTCTCAAAATCAAAAGAAGAAATAGTATCCCAATCCAATGTTATTGTATCAAAAGTCTGGTCAACGATAGAGAAATTTTCCGGTGTTTGAGGAATCAGATAATCATCAAGCTCCATAACTTGGGGAAGGATTTCTGTGGCAGCATTTACCCAATGCGAGTAATATTCAAGAGGAGTTTCAAATAATTGGCTCATATTGAAAGTGCTAAGAACAGGATCATAGCTGTAAAACCAGAGATAATTTTCCTCAGTTGGCTCATAACAATTTGGCAGCTCATCCATCTCCAGATGAAAGAAAGGTTCAAAAACATCGTATCTATTCCAATCTTGAAAAGAAAAAAGCATTTGACGGTTTTGAGAATAACCTTCCAGATCAACATTATTATTCACCGGATAGGTGCGTCCTGTTTCAGAGTGAAAAATAAAGTCATAAATATCATAATTCACAGAAGAATAATCATTTAAGTACACGTTTGGATGAATTCCGATTGTATTTGCAGGAATCATCAGATGGTTGCTGGCATTAATAATATCAATATTCAGGTCGGAAAGATCGCGTATTGGTAGATTGGGACAACCTTTATTATATCCTGCGGAAATTTGACAGTTCGGATGCCCTAAATGTTTATTCCAATCATAACTATGAATTTGAGCGGAAAACTCCCGTTGTCCAAAGTCATTTCTAATTTTATTGCAGAATGATTGATAAGCCACATTATAAACATGGTCTTCAACTCTGGATGGGTCACTCAAAGATTTGGAATTTGAATAAGAACCTTGTTGTGTCCATTCTACTTCTCTACCTGCTCCGGGAATAAGCAGGAACATTGCATCCCAATCTGAAAAACATTTATAACTTACAGCAGGAGTGATAAAATCATCATTAGGATGAGGAGCAGTAACGATAATCGGCATTTGAGATTGAGGATTATAAATATAAAGTCCCCAACCATTATTAAAAGAACCCTCTTCGTCATCATATGGAGAAGGTGTGCCGTTATCATCATAATAACTCATATCCAGGATTTCTCGCAAAAGGTAATATGTTCTGCTATTATCCGTATCATGAAATTCTACTACCTGATAAGGAAATCCAAAACTATCAATAAGATTTTGAGTTCCCTGATAATTTTCTTGAAGGAATGTATCAATAACAATGTACCAATTATCCAGCATTTGCTCATCAGCGATCAGGAAATCTCCAAAATCAGTTGTTTGACGATCCCACGGAGAATAGACATTATAATTTTCAGAAGCAATTCCTTCTGAAACGTGAGATATCCAATTATCATATTCACAGGCATCAGTGTGCCAATATAAGAAGTCTTTAAAAGAAGCAGTTTCAATAATTATTGCCTGCATTTCAAGAATGATAAGAATTAAAATAAATATCCAGAACATCTTTTTTAACATTTTTTAATATCCCCTACTATCAAAGAAATTTGAATTAGTTAGCAATTTTTTGTCAAATTATATTTTTGTATGACATTGTTTAAGCTCACTGATTTATATGTTCCCGCAGGTTCAGACTTGTAGTCTGAACCTGCGACGGATTATTAGAGTGTGAGGTCCAGTCTTGCTTTCGAATGTTTTTATAGAAAATTATTGTTATCAAAAATTATAGAAGTATACTTAATATTTTTGGGACAAAACAATGTTGAAGATTTTTACTTTGACAAATTAGGTTCAAATAAAATTTCATTCTGATGAAAAAAAAATATTTTGAAGTTTAACAAGGAAATATGGATAGAATAATTGAAATAAGAGATTTAACAAAAGAATATAAAATGGGAAAGGTAACAGTGCCAGCCTTAAATGGCATTGATATAGAAATTTATGAAGGTGAATTTTTAGCAATTATGGGACCTTCCGGTTCCGGAAAATCTACCCTGATGCACATCATCGGATGTCTGGATACTGCTACCTCCGGAACTTATTTCTTCAATAATGAAGAAGTGAGTAAAATTAGAAAAAGTAAATTGGCAGTGATCCGAAACGAACAAGTAGGTTTTGTTTTCCAGACATTTAATTTGCTCCCACATCTGAATATCCAGAAAAATGTTGAATTACCTCTTACTTATGCAGGATACAGCAAGAAAAAGAGAGTTGCATTGGCAAGAAAAGTGTTAGCTGAAGTAGGTTTGAGTGACCGCTTGAAACATAAACCTTCCGAGCTTTCCGGTGGTCAAAGACAAAGAGTGGCAATTGCTCGTGCTCTGGTAAATAGTCCTTCCGTGATTTTAGCTGATGAACCAACCGGTAATTTAGATACAGTTTCAGGTAGTGATATTCTCACGATTTTTTCTGATTTGAATTATAAAGGTAATACGATTATTATTGTTACTCATGATCCTGCAGTTGCCAATCGAGCAAATCGAGTAATAAATATTGTTGATGGATTAATCCAAAATGGCGATATCTCTTAAAGAAAGCATTATTGTCGGTTTATCAGATTTCTGGTCTCGTAAGATTAGAAGCCTGGTAACAATTGTGGGAATCGTTTTAGGCACGATGTCCATAATTGTAGTGCTTTCTTTAGTGAAAGGAATAAACAAGAAAACTCTCGAATGGATGATGGAACGTGGTGGATTGAGCAAAATCTCAGTTTATAGGAATTGGAATTATGAAAAACAATCCGACGTTAAAAATTATTTTACTTTAAAAGAGATTAATCTGATTCGTTCCCTGGTTCCGGAAGCAAAATATTTCAATCCTCAAATCCGTGAATGGGTAAATTATTCTTATGGAGAAAATACATCTCGAGGAAGCATTTACGGTGTAATTCCTGATTTTAAAAAAATTGAAGAATGGGATGTAGAAAAAGGCAGATTTATCAGTGTGTTTGATATCAAGCAGAATAGTGATGTGATCGCTATCGGAACAAAGGTAAAAGAAGAACTGTTCGGCAATAAAAAAGCGGTTGGCCAATTTATTACTGCTGGCAATAGAAGAGTGCAAATAATTGGAGTGATGCAACATCGTTTTATGGATAACAGCGGGAATATTGGCAATGATAATGCTCTTGCTTATTTGAATAGAAGAACATTTGTACCATTGAGTTCAATGATTCACAAAGGTACAGGAGAAGACAGGATATCCAGTTTTACAGTAAAAGCAAAAGATGCTGAAAGCGCTCCCGAGCTACGTCAGAAGTTGGAAGCAATAATCTTGAATCTTCGTTTTGGCGAACCTGTTTTTCTCATCGAATCTGCCCAGGAAGAAGCGGAGAAAATGGCGGAAAATGCCAAGAAATTCCGGATAATATTTTTTCTAATCAGTGCTATTTCTCTTCTTGTGGGAGGAATTGTTATTATGAACATTATGTTGGCTTCCATCCAGGAGAGAACTCGTGAGATTGGAATTCGGCTTACAGTTGGAGCACGAAGAATCGATATTTTCATCCAGTTTCTGGTTCAGACTATTTTGGTTACAACGATTGGTGGAATTTTGGGAATCGTTTCCGGATTATCTATTTTAGATATTGTGAGTAAATATTTGAATATAAAATTAATAGCTGGATTTTCTATGATGATAATAGCGATAACTGTTTCAGCGGGAATTGGTTTTATTTTTGGAATCTCTCCGGCTATTAAGGCAAGCAAATTAGATCCTGTGGTGGCATTGCGTCATGAATAACAAATTTATTATTTTTTTAAAAGTTTTCTGGAAGAAATTTAGAGAAGAAGGAGTTTTCAAAGAATCTGCTGCATTAACTTTTGTAACTTTATTAGGATTTGTACCGTTCATTATTTTTATTCTTTTTTTCATACCGGAATTACCTTTTTTGAAATCCGGAACATCCTTCAAAGATGTTTTAATTTCAGTTTTTGTGCCCAGTTCCGCAGACCAGATTTATAATTATATTCTGCAAATAACCAATAGCAAAATCCCCTTTAATTTTTTTAATTTCATAGTGCTTTTGATAACTTCCTATTCTTTGTTCAAGATAATTAATGATTCTTTTGATAATATTCTTAATGCTCATGAAATTCATAAGAAAAGCTTTTTTTCCGATATCATCAAGTTTTTTGGAATGTCCATTTTTGGTTCTCTTTTAATTCTGATTTTATTATCTGCCACATCGTTTCCGATAGTACACAAATTTTATGATATTCCAATTTTGCAGGGAATATCTTTATACTTAACACCTTTTATTCTGCTTTTTATTATTTTTACTTTAGGATTCATTTATATTCCATCAGTGAAAATCAGTACTCGTTCGATTGCTATTGGAGCAGCAATTTCATCAGGAATTTGGATTTTTTTTAAAGCTTTCTTTAATTTTTACATCATCCATCTTACGAATATCCAGGTTATTTTTGGAGTTTTAGCTTCTGTTCCTATCTTTCTTTTTTGGATTTATGCCAATTGGATAATAATCTTGGGAGGTGTTATCATTGTTTCCATCCTGGAAAAAAGACACATAAAAAATCTTGCGGATAGAAAGGATAAACAGCTTGTAAGAATAACATTTGAAAAAATTATTAATGCCAGTAAACGGGAAGAAATTTCTTCTACTACTTTGAATGCTGAAAAAGTAAAACAAATTATATCTGAGATTGTAAATGAACAAACTGATAAAGAAGAATAAGTTTCTTTGTTAGGATTCAAATAAAAATTATAAAGATTTAATTTACACAATTGAAATAATTGTTTACAGAAAAAAATCAGATTTTTTTTTTGCTTTGAAATTATTTAGGAGACGTGTCCGAGCGGTTGAAGGAGCACGCTTGGAAAGCGTGTGTACGTTCACGCGTACCCAGGGTTCGAATCCCTGCGTCTCCGCCAGGTTTAAAAAACTGCAAAAGCAGTATTATGGTTAATTTGTGAACTAGTTAATCAGTATTTTGATTCGTATTTTTCAGGGATGAGAATCCTGGTTCTTCTTACTGAAGGTTCGACCACGAGCTGGAATCTGAATTAACAGAGTTAATTTAGCAGCGTAGTAGCGTTGAGTAAACGAAACAGTGTTTCGTGACGCAGGCAATCCCTGCGTCTCCACCAGATTTATATCATTAATATTTTTATCAAACAAGAAAAGTAATTATAATATTCAATATGATAAGATTAAAAAAAATATTATTATCGATATTATTTTTTATAATTCATCGATGTAAAAAAGTAATAAGTTTTTTTAAATAAAAATCCTTTATTAATTAAAACAAAAACATTTCAAATTGTTTATTTTGGTATTTTTGCTGCTGTAGGAGTTTTTGCTTTTAGTAGTATATTTGTATTTTATATAGATGCTAAGGGTTATACATTTCATTATTCTTATTTTATAATTATTGGAATAATATTTATTTGTTTATTAGTTTTTAATAAAATATTCCATATTTTTATAATTGGCAGAGATTTTATTTCCTATCCATCTTTTTATTTAAATCAAACTGCCATGTATAATCAGTCAGGAATATTGGCTGTGATTATATCTCTTTTAATTATTTCCTATTTAGAAAAAATTCCACTTATTATTGCTTTGGATGGAGCTGCTTTTGCTGTTGTTGTTGCTCTTTTTTTTGGTAGAATTGGTTGTTTTAATTTTGGTTGTTGTTTTGGAAAACCATCAAATAATTATTTTACAGTAACATATACTAATTTAAATTCTAAAATTTTAAGGTTATATCCTGAATTAAAAAATGTAGCTATAATACCTACTCAATTATATTCTGCACTTTTTAATTTAATACTATTTATTTTATTTTCAATTATTATTAAATTATTACCGATAAATGGTATTATAACTATTTTATTTATTGTGTTATATAATCTATTTAGAATAATAATAGAACCGTACCGGTTCAAAAATGATGCCATAAAAATAAATTTCAAAAAAATTGCATATTTTTATTTAATAATCGGATTGTTATGTATATTCATATTTAAAAATTTTTTAATAACCATTTTTAAAATTACAGCATTTCAGTATAATTTTTCGATTCAAAATTATATCTTATTTCTATTAAAGAATAAAGATGCTTTGTGTTTTATTATTCTGTTTACTTTTTTAAGTTTTATTTATTTTGGTTTACATGGCAAAAAATTAGGAAGACATTTTAATTAGTGTAATTATATTAAATTGAAATTAATAGTCATGTATTAAAGGTTCAATAGTGATTTTATAAGTGGAAATTCTATGAAAATAATAATATCAAGATGTTCGTTTCATCTTATTTGGATTTTTGGATTAATTGAAATTTTAACAGTACCATTTGTTGTAGCACCGGTTTTTATATTCAAAGAAGAAACATTTAAAAATCCCTTACATGGCATTGTTATAGGTTTTTTATGTATAATTGTTTTTTTTTCATTATTAAATATTTTTATAAAGAAATTAGATATTAAAATTGCATTTCGTAAGATAGTTGCCATATTTGTTTTTTCATCTGCTATATGGAATAGTATGCTACTGTCTTTACTTTTTTTTGTACAGAAGTACATTTCAAATGTATTGAATCTCAAAATTATTTATAATCAAATTATATTTGGGTTTATGTCAGTTTTTATTAGTGTAGGTTTAATATGTTTGTTATATAATTTTCTTAGTAATAAAATTCCTTTTTGTTCTATTAAAATTAAAACTGAAAAATCAATATTAATAATAAAAAAACTATCAGTGCTAAGTATTGCTATTTTTGCTGGTCTTTATGAATGTATTGCGTATCCAATTATTCATATTTGGCGTCATTTTAATTCACATCAAATTTTAATATCAGTTTTTAGCGGTGCAGCAGGTGGAGTAATTGGAGCTTCAATTATTTGTATAATTTATAATTTTATTCACAGTCCTGTAATATGGATAAAAATTACAGAACATCATGAAAAATAAGAATATGAACAAAATCCAAATTATTTATTATGTTTAGTATTAACAAATTATAAATGTTAATTTCTAACATGGCTTAAAAGGAGTTGTGTATGAGTGAAACAAACAAGACAAATAAAAAGAAAATTGGATTGGTTTTGGGTAGTGGCGGTATTAAATGCTTTGCAGCAATATCAATCTTAAAATTTTTAAAACAGAACAATATTCCTATTGATCTTGTGGTTGGATGTAGTGGTGGTAGTATTATCGCGACAATGTGGGGGGCGGGGTATAGTCCAGAGCAAATAGAAGAGAATGTAACAAAATTAATTAATAAAGATTTATTTAAAAAAGTAAATTATAGATCAATTTTAAGTGTTATTAATTTTCCTTATGGAAAATTTGATAAAACTTCTGGATTTTA
Organism: uncultured Candidatus Cloacimonadota bacterium; assembly: GCA_964457455.1. GTDB lineage: Bacteria > Cloacimonadota > Cloacimonadia > Cloacimonadales > TCS61 > JABMPU01. The sequence goes on along the minus strand of CAYWJN010000002.1, from coordinate 39,807 downwards.
TAATCCCTCCCGTTTACAAAAGTTGTACCATTCATTTTATAATGATCTAAATCTTGAAGATTTAAAGCCAAAGACAGTTCTTCAGACATATGATTATGTAAAAAGGAAGGGTCTTATTTTAGAAGAAGGATTAGTTGCGGATGCGGTGTATGCTTCCGGAGCAAGTTACCCAATATTTCCACCAATTAATATTAATAATAGATTATTGATTGATGGTGCCTGTGCATCTCCTTTGCCCGTAATTGAAGCTGTTAATAGAAATATGGATGTTATTATAGCAGTATCTTTTTATGAAGAACCTGATCCTGAACCGAATGGATTTTTAAATGCTCTATTTCATCATACAAGAGGAATATTTTATAATCTGACAAAAAGTCAAACGGCATTTGCGATAGATTTTCATCATCATGAAATTATCTTAATCCGGATTACATTTGATAGGATGATCAAACTATGGGAAATTAATGAACTTCCATATATTCTAAAAACTGGCGAAAAAATAATTGAACAAAAAAAAGAAGAAATTTTTGAAGCAATAAACAGCTAACCAGATTTATGAATAAATGGATTAAGGATGATTATGAAAAAGAAACAGCTTATACCAATTTTTTTATATAGTTGCATAATATGGTCTTTGGGAAATGGTTTGTTACCATTATTGCCTATTTATGCTAAAAAATTAGGTGCTTCAGCCACTTTAATTGGATATTATCTGGCAATATCATATGCTGCACTTGCTATTGGTACTTTAAGTGCTGGTTGGTTAGCGGATTTATTAAAAAGCCGAAAATTATTATTATTAATCGCGAGTGTTTTAAATGTATTTTTTTTATTTTTTTTAAGTTATTTTTTTCAAATAAAATATCTTATTATATTTACCTCAGTGATATGGTTTCTGGGGGGTCTTAGTATTGCATTGTTATGGACTATTACAGGCATGTATGCTGATAAAAATGAGCGAGGTAAAATATTTGGCTTATTAGCATTAACGACTGGAATAGGTTCAATTATTGGAGGATTAACATTTGGAAAGTTTGCTGATTTATATGGTTTTCAAACATTATTTAGATTATTATCTGTATTTGCAGCAATATGTCCAATAATAACCTGTTTAATTGATGATAAAAAAAATAAAGCAATATTATGGCTTGATTCATCTTCTATTAACGAATCTTTAAAATTTGGTAAATGTTTTTCACTGCTTATAATTGTTGGTTTTTTGGGTGGTTTTGTATTTTTGCTGGGTAGACTTGGAATATCTTTAGCAATGAATATTAAGGGATTTAAATTAGCTGAAATTTCATTAACAACCGCTGTAGGTGGTTTAATTTCGTTACCATTTATTTATATGATCGGTTGGTTATCTGACAAATTCGGTAAAATAAAATTATTGAGTGTTTGTTTTATTTTTGGTACAGTAAGTATGATTGTATTGCTTAATTCTTCTGTATTTTTTCATTTCATAATAGCTTCAGCAATATTAATTCTCTTATCGATATCACAGAATATTGGGGCGGCATTTGTAACCAATTTAGTACCTAAACAATTATTAGGCAAGGGTATTTCAATTTATACTGCTTCAAATTGGTTTGGTGGGATTGTAGGTTTTACATTAGGTGGAATAATAATACATAATTTTGGATTGACTTATGCATTTATCGTGTGTGCCATTATTCCCATATTTGCTTTATTATTACTTTCAAAAATCCATTTATCATTTTCTGAAAAATAATATTTTTTTATTTATCCTGAATATGTTTCAAACTGACAAAAAATTTGTATTTTCTAGTTATTCCTGTTGCAAAACATGTCCTTGCCAAGCAAGGAGTAGAAATATCTTTAATAATAATGAAGAATGAGATAAATTACTCTAATGGTTTTGTTATTTATGGTGGTAATTTTCCTCTAATACTTGGGTTTGTGTTTATCAGAGATGCTGTAATGAAAAAAGCAAGTGTACATTTGATATAACTTCTTGAACATCACCAGTTAATTATCTTTTTTTCCTTTTTCTTCTGCTGAAATTAGACTTTCCCTTTTTCTCTTCAGGTTTTGCTTTTACAACTAAAGGTTTGTTATCTCTTCCCATTTTCCTGAACGCTTTTATGATTTGTTCGGCTTCTGCAAAAGGTACATTGGCAAAGGAAAAATTATCATAAACTTTTATATCTTGAATCAGGTGAGAATCTATCTTTGTTTCCTTTTTTATTAAATCTGTTAGTTTTCTTTTACTAATATTATCCTTATTTCCCAAAGCAATGAACAGGCGAGTTGTTCCTTTCAGATCGGGCGAATAATTATCTTTATCTGTCCGACCTTTCACGTCTCTGATCTTAGCATATTTTTCAGGAGAGAAATCGTCTTTGTAGGCGTGGGTGAGAAGTGCTGCAATTATCTCCTCGGGTTTGTTATCTCCCAAAAGTTCGTAGGCAACCGGCAGGTTATCGTTAAAAGTCTTCATTTCGATGATCTCGTTGATTTCATCTATAATGCGTTTACGTTTCATATTGATAAGTTGTTTTATTTTCGGTATCTTCTCTTTGCGTATTTCTGCATTTGCCGTTCTTTGGATATGCATTAATTTTCGATATTCCGATGGTGTTATGAATGTGATAGCAGTTCCGCGTTTTCCAGCTCTTCCTGTTCTACCAATGCGATGAACATAGGATTCCGGATCCTGCGGGATGGAGTAATTCAAGACGTGTGTAAGTTCTTGTATGTCGATTCCGCGTGCGGCAACATCTGTTGCTGCTAAAATCCTGATCCTTTTTTTTCTGAATTGATCGAGTATTCTTTCTCGTTGATTCTGAGAAATATCTCCGTGAAGTGCTGCTGCGTCATAACCTCTATCAGATAGAGCATTTCCCAGATGTTGTGCTTTCAGTTTAGTTCTGCAAAAGATAAGAGCATAAAATTCTTTTTCGATGTCTATGATGCGACATAAAGCTTCAAATTTATCAGATGAATTTACCTCAAAATATATTTGATCCGTCAAATCGACTGTAAGTCTTTTTGGAGAAACTTTAATTTCCTCGTACTCGCTCATAAAATTTTGGGCAAGTTTGACGATCCTCGACGGTATTGTAGCGGAAAAAAGCAGCATTCTTTTGTCTTCGTTCGTTTGGGAAAGTATCTTTTCGATATCCTCGATAAATCCCATATTCAGCATTTCATCTGCTTCATCAAGAACGAGATAAGAAAGTTGGTCGATTTTTAATGTTCCACGCTTGAGATGATCTAATATTCTGCCGGGAGTTCCTACTACGATTTCAACACCTCTTTTCAATCTTCGCAGTTGTCCTTCGATAGGTTGTCCACCATAAACGGGTAGAATCCCGATTCCACGGTTTGTTCTAAGTGACATCATTTCTTCCGCAACTTGTATTGCCAATTCACGTGTAGGAGCTAAAATCAATGCTTGTGTAATACCGTTATTTTCTGTATTTTCGATTATCGGAAGCCCAAAAGCTGCGGTTTTACCGGTTCCGGTTTGTGCCTGTCCGATGATATCTTTTTCATTTTTTAATAATAAAGGTATTGTTAAAGCTTGAATTGGAGAAGGCTTTTCAAATCCCTTTTGTTTTATAACTTCCAGGATTTCATCTGAAAGTCCCAATTTTAAAAAGTTACTCATTTTTTCCATAATATTCCTTAATTTTTTATCTTTTGCATTAATCCAAATTATGCTGTATGATTGTCAAATTATTATTTTTTATTGACAAGATAATGATAAAAATTGTTTTTTTGGGCAGCATTAATTTGGAGCTTATATGAAAAAATCTTTCTTATTTATTTTTGTATTTCTTACATTTTATAACGTTCTATTTTCTCAAACTAAAATAGATAGTCTTGAAATAAAACTCCTTGAAACAAAGAATCAGGAAAAAATTGAGATATTAAATGAATTAGCAAAAGCTTACTGTTCAGTATCACCGCAAAAGACAATAGAGTATGGTCAACAGGCTTTAGTATTATCACAGAAATTAGGTTACAATGAAGGGAAAGCGGTATCTTTAAAAAATATCGGAATCGGGAATTATTATTTAAGCAATTACGATAAATCATTAGAATACTATTTGAATTCATTGATTATTGAATCCCTTCCAACTCCTCTTTCACGAATTCAACAAGTTCTTTCACATAAGATTCTGAAAAATCAAATTTGATACCTGCTGCTTCGTAGAGTTCTTTCACTGGTTTTGTATAACCCAATTTCAGGAAATTTTCATATTTCTGAAGAGCTTTCTCTTTCCCGAATTTCTTATAATTCCTATAAACAGAAAGAGCTCCAAGCTGAGACATCCCATACTCGATGTAGTAGAATGGAACTTCAAAAATATGAAGCTGGAATAACCAGAGATTTTTCTTGAATTCTTCTAGATCCATCCAATCAACCCCGGAATTGAATCTATCCATCAAAGATGCAAAAAAATCTTCTCTCTCTTCCACAGAATGATTTGGATTCAGATAAATCCAATGTTGAAAAGCATCAACAATCATGCACCAGGGCAGAAAGCTCAATGCTCCTTTCAATTGGTCGCGTTTTGCTTTTTTGAAGTCCTCAGCATCAGGATAATATTCATCCCATAAATCCATGGAAATAAATTCCATTGCCATGGAAGCGAGCTCAGCAGCTTCACTCGGAGTGTCTTTATAATGTCCGATTTTAATATCCTTCATAGAAAAAGAGTGCATGGCATGACCTGCTTCGTGCAAAAGAGTAACCACATTTCTGTGCAAGCCAACTGCATTCATAAAAATAAAGGGAGCTCCTGTTTCCTGCAGAGGATAATTATAACCGCCCGGAGCTTTTCCTTTCCTGTTTTCCAGATCGAGATATTCAGAATTCTTCATCAGATTCAGCCGCTTCCCGAATTCCGGTTTGATCGTATGAAGAATTTCAATTCCTTTATCTATAAACTCATCGATTTCTTTGAAAGGTTTCAGGATCTTACCATCGAGATCAACTGCAGTGTCCCAGGGTCGCACAGTTTCCAGTTTCAAAATCTTTTTTCTCTCTTCTGTGAGTTCTTTCAAAAATGGAATTACTACTTTTTCCACAGCATCATGAAATTTGTAAATATCATCTGGAGTATAAGAAAATCTTCCTTTGAGCTGATGCATATAATCACGATAATTATCAAATCCGGTATTTTTCGCCTGCTGAATTCGCAGTTCTTTCATCTCGTCAAAAAGTTCGTTAAATTCATCGCGTTTTTCCATAATTTTTTTTAAACGAAGATACCAGACCTCTTCACGCACTTTTCTATCAGGGTCTTTCAGAAAAGGAGCAAGTTGAGAAAGAGTTTTTTCTTCACCTTTATATTCAACTGTTAGCTTGGAAAAAACAGCACCGTACTTGTTTACCAGCTCTTTTTCTTTCACTTTGAGAGGAATATTTTCTTCCCTGAAAAGCTCGATTTCATTGGAGATAATTTTATTCAGATGAGCATACTTTTTTGCATCCAGTTCTTTTCTGAACGGACTTTCATAAAACTTCTTATTAAACTTGAAATCATAAGGTTGAGCTTTAGCAATTATACCTGCATAAAATTCATTATACTTTTGAGCATATTCCTCTTTATCTGCAAAACGAGTCATCGTGATGTATCGCCAAGCTATTTCTTCAGATAGAATATCGGAGAGTTCACCAATTTTTTCCAAAAATCGAATAAGTTCTTCAGCAGAATTTATTTCCTCCGATTCCAGTTTTTTCATCTCTTTTTCCACGTTTTCCCATTTTGTGATATCCAGCTTTTCCGAGAAAAATCGTCGTGGTTTTTTTACAATTTTTTCTGTTGTGTACATTATCTACCCCTTTCATTTTTTCACTCAAAGGGTTCTGCAAAATTCAATTTCTAACTCACCCTCGGTCCCTCTCTTCAAAAAGAGGGATGACTTCGATTTCCCCTTCTCTTTGCAAGAGAAGGGGTTAGGGGATGAGTTGAATAATTTGGATTTTCTGATTTTTTCTCAATATTCTCAAAAAACACCCAATTATGCAGAACTCATTTTTTCACATATTTATCAAACCAATCCACCATTTCAGACAGAACATGAAGATTTGATTCTTTAGCAGAATAGCCATGACCTTCAAATGGTAAGATAACCAATTTTGCAGTTGCACCGTTTCCCTTCAAAGCCTGAAACATTCTTTTGGACTGCATCGGAAAAGTACCTGGATTAGAATCATCTTCTCCGTGAATAAGGAGAAATGGTTCTTTGATTTTTTCCGCAGAAGCAAATGGTGAAACTTTCATATAAAAATCCTTTGCTTCCCAGAAAGTCCGTCTTTCACTTTGAAATCCGAATGGAGTGAGAGTGCGATTATAAGCTCCTGTTTTTCCAATTCCAGCAGCACACAAATCACTGTTGGCAAGAACATTTGCTACCATAAATGCACCATAACTGTGTCCCACAATTCCCACTTGCTGGGGATCAATAATTCCTCGCTCATCAAGATAATCAATGGCAGCTTTCACACTATTTACTGTCTGCTCGATGAAAGTCTCATTCACAGTTTCAGGATCACCGATAATGGGGATGGATGCTCGCATAAGCACAGCATATCCTTCTAAAACAAAAAACCTGGCAGATGAACCGCTAAAAGTCATAAACCTTTCTGCAGAAGTCTTAACCTGACCGGCAGTGGATTTATCTGCATATTCCTCTGGATAGGCATTTATAACTAAAGGTAATCGTTCTTCTCGTTGGCGATTTGCGGGCAAATAAAGAATTCCGGTTAAATGAACTCCGTCATTTCTTTCATAAAAAACAAGTTCTTTTGTAATAGCTAATTCAGGATAAGGATGCGGATAATTACTGATTTTTTCTCTTTCTGCTGAATCTAAATTCACGAAAAAGTAGTTTGGAGGAGTTGTTTGATTTTCGCTTTTGATAGCAATTTTATTAAAACTATTTCCAATAAATCCATAAATTATTTCAAAATAGTTTTCCCTGCATCTGAATAAAATTTCCTTCTCTTTCGTATCAAGATTGAACTTGGCTAAATATGGAAAATTCCCTTTCGTAGTTGCACCAGAATTATTTATGAAATAAACGTTATTTTCGTTTTTGATAAAAACATATTCACCATTAATTGTAGTTTTCTTAACCAATTCTCCCGGTGAATTATATCTGTCGCGAACACTCAAATCAAAGATAAGTTTTGGATTTTCATCTCCAATCTTAAAAAACCATTTTCTTCTCCAGAGCTTGTCTCTATCATACTCAGAGAAAATCAATTCGTCACAATTTTCTGACCAATCGATACCGTAAAAACGATGTTCGGTTTTGAAAATAACTTTCGCGGACTCATCCGAAAATAAATCCAATCGTAATATTTTATCGCGAAAATCAACTTCCTTTTTAGGATTGCCCTCATCCAGAGCTTCAATCCAAATGAGAGCTGCATCTTTCAAAGGTTGCCAGCGAAAACTGCGTGGTCCAATGTAAGTTCCACCAATTGGTATTTGATCCTGCAGAGGTCTATCATAAAGAACTTTAATAACTTGCCCATTCATTTTCCAAACCTGGAATTTCTTAGGAAATCGATAGTATGGAACTTCGTAAGAATAAGGTCTTTGAATCTGAGAAATAAAGACAAATTGATTGTTAGGAGAAATTTCTACTTCATCATAAATTCCGGGTTTTCCAATTTCTGTAATTTCCAAATTTGAAACATCCAGCAAAACCGGTTGCGAAGTAAAATAATAATCAAACAACTCTTCATCATATTTGTTTTTCAAAAGATTTTGATATGTTCTGGTTTGACTGATTTTTCCAATGGTTTCTTCAATAATTGGAGATCGCGGAATTTTTGGTTTCTGTGGAATCTCTCCTCTATTTTTTGGAATTGAATTTATCAATAGAGTTTTATTGTCGTTCAACCATTGAAACCCTCCATCTCCAAAAACATCGTTAATAAAAAGATTTTCAATTGGTTTGAATGTTCCGGTTTCAACATCAATGATTAATAATTTTATACCGTTTTCTGTTTCAAAGGATAAAGCCAATTTGGAATGGTCAAAAGAAAGCTTTCTATTTCGAATTTTGATATTTTCAGGAAGTTTAACAGGAATTTTTTCTGCGGTTTTAAAATTATGAATTGTTAAAGAAGTATCTGGATAAGTCCTCATTGTGGCATTTAATCTATTGGAAATTTTCTTTCCAGCTAATTCCACAAATGGTTCGGATATATTCTCCAGGGTATGCTTTGACTGCCATTTCATCTCGAATGCAATTTCATCAAAATTAACAAAACTGAAATATGGAAACGAGGGTGCATTAAAGATTTTTGTTACTTTTTCTGATGGCAATTTATAGCCGTTTTCAGATTCTGCATTTTCATCTTGAGCATTTAAAATATTTATCATAAAAAATCCTAATAAAAAAATTTGAATAGTCTGTTTCAACTTTTTCTCCCTTTTTTGAAAACGATTAAAAATTAATTATTTCGTATTTTTGTCAAAAAAAATCCTAATAAAAACACAATCTTTCCTGTAGTGATTAAAGAATGTTATATTAAAATTCCTCTTGACTTCTTATGCTATAAAAATATTTAAAATATCAATCAAAATTTAGCCAACGAAATATAAGGTTAATTATGGGAATTAGATAAATATTTAGAAATATATTAGACAGGTGAATGATGAATTTTCAGGATATTATTTTAGAATTACAGCACTTCTGGGCAGAGAACGGTTGTAACATTTTACAGCCCTACGATGTGGAAATGGGAGCCGGAACTTTTCATCCTGCCACATTCTTTGGGGCTTTGGGAAAAAAGCAAACTGCAATTGCTTATGTTCAACCATCCCGGAGACCGAAGGACGGTCGTTATGGTGAGAATCCAAACAGATGGCAGCATTACTATCAATTTCAAGTTATCATCAAACCATCACCGGATGATATACAAAACCTGTATCTGAAAAGTCTGCAAGCGATTGGCATCGAGACAGAAAAACACGACATCCGTTTTGTGGAAGATGACTGGGAATCTCCTACTCTGGGTGCCAGCGGCTTGGGCTGGGAAGTGTGGCTGGACGGCATGGAAATTTCACAATTCACTTACTTTCAGCAAATTGGCGGGATCGAAGTTTTTCCAATCAGTGTTGAGCTGACTTATGGATTGGAAAGGCTGGCAATGTATATTCAAGATGTTGATGATTTTAAAGATATCAGGTGGAATGACACAACTATGTATGGTGAAATATTCTTAGATAAAGAAGTAGAGTTTTCCGAATTCAATTTTAAGAAATCAGACGTGAAATTCCTTTTTGCTTCCTTTAAGAATTATGAAAAACAGGCTTCCAACTTGATAAAAGAAAAGCTGGTTTATCCTGCTTATGATTATTTATTGAAATGTTCTCACACTTTCAATCTTCTCGATGCCCGCGGTGTTATCAGTGTCACAGAGAGGGCAGCTTATATTGGCAGGATAAGAAAACTGGCGAAGGAATGTGCTCTTCTTTATACTGAGAAGTACGGGGAATAGGTTATCAAAAATCGTGATAACTTTCATTGAAGGGTTCTAATAATGAGCAATATAATTCCAATCGAAATTATTGAAAAAAAGATATTTGAAATAAGAGGACGAAAGGTAATGATTGATCGTCATTTAGCTGATTTATATGGAGTTGAAACAAGAATTCTGAATCAGTCTGTTAAAAGAAATATCAATCGATTTCCTGAAGAATTTATGTTCCAACTAACAAAAGATGAAAGAAATAAGGTTATCACAATTTGTGATAACCTCGATTCCTTAAAATATGCAAGAACTATGCCTTATGCATTTACTGAATATGGTGTAGCGATGTTATCAAGTGTTATTAACAATGACAAAGCCATCCAAGTTAATATTCAAATTATTAAAACATTTGTGAAATTAAGGCAATTAATATCATCAACATCTCAACTTCATAAACGATTAGAAGAAATGGAAAAGAAATATAATAAAAATTTTAAAATCATTTTTCAAGTTTTGCATGAATTGATGGAAATACCGGAAAAACCGAGGAAAGAGATTGGTTTTAAAATATAATGTTTGTTACGTTCCCGCGTAGGAATACAGTGTTCAAACGCTCTGCATTAACTTAACTCCAACTTACAGGTATTGATATTTCTATTTGACGCAGAAGCGTCAGTTTCTTCATTCCAACGCAGACCTGTATAAATAATAAGATTTAATAGGTTAAAGAGTATTGGAACGAGAATATAAAAAACTTCCGAAGTTTCTGAAACTTCGGAAGTTTACATAAGGATTTTGTAATGCGGCCAAAAGTAAAATTTCTAAGCAATGAACTCATCAAAAAGATAATTAATGAAGCAATAGAAATACTCTGTAAACTGGGCGTGGAAATCAACAATCAGAATGTTCTGTCTTTACTTTCGGATAATGGAGCAAAACTAGAAAAATCGCGGGTTTATTTTACTGAAGATATTATCCAGAAGGCTTTAAAGACAGCACCGAACTCATTCAAACTTTATGATGTCAATGGAAATGAAACGAATGATTTTTCAGGAGATAATGTGCACTTTACACCCGGCTCTGCTGCGCTTCATATCCTGGATCATCAGACTAAAGAGATTCGCAATCCTTATACAAAAGATTACATCGATTATCTGAAAGTTGTTAGTCAGCTTGATAATATTGCTTCGCAGAGCACTGCTTTGATCCCGGCTGATGTTCACGAAAAAATCGCTGACAGCTATCGACTTTTTCTCAGTCTTTTATATTGTGAAAAACCAGTCGTAACCGGAACTTTCACCGTCGAATCATTTGAGATTATGAAGGATTTCCAGCTTGCGGTTCGAGGAAATGAAAAGAATCTAAGGGAAAAACCTCTCACAGTTTTTTCCTGCTGTCCCACATCTCCACTCAAATGGAGCGATGTTACATCTCAAAATGTTCTGGATTGTGCAAAATATTCCATTCCGGTTGAATTTATTGCAATGCCGCTTTCCGGTTTTATTGCTCCTGTAACTTTGACTGGAAGTCTGATTCAACACACAGCAGAAACCTTGAGCGGGATCGTTATCAGCCAGCTTGCAAACCCAGGAACTCCAATGTTGTATGGTGGTTCTCCGGCAATATTCGATGTTCGCTACGAAACTACTCCGATGGGTGCAGTGGAAACAATGATGATAGATTGTGCTTATAACGAGATCGGGAAATTCTTGGGAATTCCCACGCAGGCATATATATCTTTGAGCGATACCAAACAGCTCGACGCTCAGGCTGGACTTGAATCCGGGATGGGAGCGACTCTTGCAGCTTTATCCGGAATCAATAATATTTCAGGTCCGGGAATGCTTGATTTTGAGAGCTGTATCAGCCTAGAAAAACTGGTTATGGATAATGAAATTTGCGGAATAAACCTGAGAATGAAAGAGGGAATTGAACCGAAAGAAGATTTTCCATCTATTCCGATCTTTGAAGAATTACTGAAAGAAAAACATCTTCTGATTTCCAAACATACACGGAAGCATCTTAAAAAAGAACATTATTTTCCGGGAGAAGTGATAAATCGAGCGAACAGACCCAGATGGATCGCAGAAGGAAAAACAACTCTCGAAGAAAGAGCACACACCGAAGTGGAAAAATTGATCCAAAGTTATGAACCTTCAAGTATATCAAATGAGGTCAAAAACGATTTAACAGAATTAATGGAAAAAGAAGCAAAAAAATATGGGCAGGAAAATCTCCCAAAAAGAAATTAATGAATAAGATCATCAGTATTAAAATAAAAGATATCGAACCTGAAAAAGATGTTGTATTTAAAGAAAATGGATATTCTCCGACCAAAAATATCCCTGATAAAATCCAAAATCTTTATGAAGAAGCACTAAACATTTTTCGAGAAAATTCAAATCCTGTCGGAATCTTTTCCGAAATCCCAAAAGAAGAATTTGAAAAAGTTTTTTTCGGAGAAGGAAATAATTCGAATGAAACTCCGATTCAAAACATTTATCCGAAAGCTGAATTTCTCACTTTATTTGTGGTTACTTTAGGAAAAGAAATGAGTGAAAAAATACAGGAACTTTTCCAAAAAAATGATTTTGCTTTGGGTCATATGTTGGATTGTATCGCTTCTCTTACCACAGATAAAGCTGTGAAGATGTTGGAAATATTTAACCCGGGAAAACACCGAATGCACCGAAAAAATCTTTTAAATCTTGCTTACAGCCCCGGATATTGTGGTTGGCATATTTCCGGACAGAAAAAACTTTTTGGATATTTACATCCGGAAAAAATAGGAATAACTTTGAACGATAGTTTTCTGATGATTCCTTTGAAATCGGTTTCCGGTGTTCTTATTGCAGGGAAGAAGGAGATTCATGAATTTAAGAATGATTTTGATTTTTGTTCGTTGTGTAGGACAAAAAGTTGTTTGGCAAGAATGAAGGAGAAGTAATGGAAATATTAAATCAGATTTCTGAATTTTTGCAACAAGGTGATGATGAAAAAGTTTTTGAATTAACAAAAGAAGCAATTGAACTGAATTTAAATCCAAAAGTTATTCTCGATAATAGTCTAATCGCTGGAATGAACATTATCGGGGAAAAGTTCAAAAAGCACGAGATCTTTTTACCGGATGTTCTGATGGCAGCAAAAGCAATGTATGCAGGATTGGATCAATTGAAACCGCTTCTTGATTCTAAAGGAATTTCCGGTTTAGGAAAAGTGGTGCTCGGAACAGTTCAGGGAGATCTTCACGATATTGGGAAAAATCTTGTTGGAATAATGTTGAAAGGTGCAGGTTTCGATATTATCGATCTTGGCAAGGATGTTCCACCGGAAAAATTTGTGGAAACTGCAAAACGCGAAAATGCAAAACTCATCGGAATGTCTGCACTTCTAACCACTACAATGACGAATATGAAGAAAGTTGTCGAGCTTGTTAGAAAAGAAAATTCTGATATAAAAGTAATAATCGGTGGAGCTCCTGTTTCCAAAGAATTTGCAAATGAAATTGGAGCGGATGCTTATGCCTATGATGCTGGAAATGCGGTGGAATGTGTAAAGAGGATAATTTAACTCTCCCTGCTATCCCTCTCTTTTATAAAGCGAGGGAACATAAAAAAAGCAGGAAAAAACGTAACTCGATCTGCCAGATCGAGAAACATAGTTTCCAAGGGAGATGTCTAACTGAAAAAAGAGAGTGAGAACTAAAAAAAGCAAGAAGAAATTTAAGAAAACAACAAAGCGATTAACTATGAAAATTCCCCTCTTTTTGCAAAGAGGGGTTAGGAGAGTTTGTAATGAAAAGTATCCTTAAAAGAATAAAAAAAAATAAAATCCTCGCCGGAGACGGTGCAATGGGAACAATGCTCTTCCAAAGAGGTCTAAAACCAGGAGAACCTCCCGAATCGGTAAACCTGAAAAATCCTGAAATCCTCGAAGAAATCGCACAGGCATATCTTGATGCCGGAGCAGATATAATTCAAACAAACACTTTCGGAGCTTCTCCATTAAAATTATCAGATTACGGACTCGAAGACAAAACAGAAGAGATCAATAGAATTGCAGTAGAAGGGGTCAGGAAAGTTGTTGGAAATAAAGCTTATGTCTCAGGTTCCTGTGGACCCTCTGGAAAATTATTAAAACCTTTTGGTGATACAGAACCGGATGACATTTACCAGAGTTTTAAAAGACAAATGAAAGCTCTTATAAACACAGGTGTTGATTTGATCTGCATCGAAACAATGACAGATTTGAATGAAGCAACTCTTGCCATAAAAGCAGCAAAAAGTATTTCTCCTGAAATACCAATTATGACAACAATGACTTTTGACGAAACTCCGCGAGGATTTTATACAATTATGGGCGTCAGCATTGAGGCTGCAGTAGTTGGTCTCCAAAAAGCGGGAGCAGATATTATCGGTTCGAATTGCGGGAACGGAATCGAGAATATGATCAAAATCGCTCGTGAGTTTAAAAAGCTTACAATCCTTCCAATAATAATTCAATCCAATGCTGGAATTCCTGAGATAAGAGAAGGGAAATTGTTTTATTCAGAAACCCCTGAATTTTTTGCAGAAAAAACAAAAGAACTGATCGATGCCGGAGTTTCCATTATCGGAGGTTGCTGCGGAACAACACCTGACTATATTCGAGCCATTCGGAAAGTTGTTGACAATTACATCTAAATTTCCTAAAAAGGAAACAGACTATAACACTTATGAAAGGAGAGGAAATGAGTATAGAGACATATATGCAAAAAGACGTTAAAACTTGTACAGAAAATGCTACAATAGATTCTGTAGCAAAAATTATGTCAACCTATGATATTGGATCAGTTATTATCGTAAAAGATAATATTCCTATTGGCATCTTCACAGAAAGAGATTTAGTTAATAGAGTAGTGGCAAAGGGAAAGAATTCTACAAAGCTTACGGTTGGTAAAGTTATGACCAAGAAGCTGCATACTGTAAACAAAGATAAAAAACTTAGAGAAGTATATCATGTTTTTGTGATTAACCATATTCGACATTTACCGGTTGTTGAAAATGGTAAATTAGTAGGGATTGTTTCTTTGAAAGATATTGCCAGAGTGTTTGATCAACGGATTTTTGGTTTACGCTTTAATAAATTAGATTTCTCTGGAGATTATTAAAACCGGAATTTTGTGTTCAAAGGATAAGTTAAGGAATTATGGATAAAGTTGAACTCGGTTCGAGAACCGCAAAAGGTGGTTTTGCAAATGAAATAATTATCTGTAAGAAATTTAATAGTTGGAAACACGATAACGAAGCAAAAGAATGGCTTTCAATTATGGGTTATGAAATAAATAAACTTAACAGTGTTACCGCTATTCATATACCAACCAGAATGAAGGAAAGTGATTTAGAAAAGTATGGGTTAGACGAACAAGATTATTACAGGTTTATTAGATTTCCAAAAGGCAGATGCTCAAATAAAAATTATCATTAAAGTCGGAAACATCCTGAAAATCGAAAATTTGTCATTAAAAAAGGCAAATTCAGATGCTGATTATAATCAATTGGATAAAAGAAAAGTAGAAAACTATCAGGAAATGTGGAAATTTAGTAAGGAATTATTTTTCTGATTGAGATTATTTACCGGTGAATTAATTCCAAAAGAAAATATTGGAAAAATCGGTAAAATCGAAACAAGAGATGAAAGAAGATTATTTTTAGATGAAATACCAATCAATATTCAAAAGAGAATCATCAGCTTTTTCGAAAACAATCGGATCATAGTTATTAGCGATATAATCAAAGGTAGAGGAGGACTATCTGCTGATTGGATGTTGGTCACAAAATTCAATAAAGAAAATAACACAACTGCTTGGATATTAAAAGATATTAACACTGTTATGAATTTTTTCGGACAAGGAAAAATCGAACTTTCACCAAGAGGAAGTTTAAGAATAGGAAAAATTACTATGCAAAGAAAAGGCGGAACTCCCGATCCGACAAAATTACAATTCAAATTCAGACCTTGCTAACTGTTTGAAATTGAGGATTAGGTGGAAATAAATAAAATCTATTTAGGTGATTGTATAGAAATTATGAAGCAATTACCGGAAAACTCAATCGATCTGATTTTTGCTGATCCTCCTTTTAATATCGGTCTAAAATATGAGAATTATACAGATAATTTATCCTATTCGGAATATTATAAATGGTCGGAAAAATGGATTGCCGAATGTTTTCGTCTTCTGAAAACTACCGGTTCATTTTATATTGCTATTGGTGATGAATTCGCAGCAGAAATAAACATTATGATGAAAAAAGCCGGATTAAGTTTTAGAAATTGGATTATCTGGTATTATACATTTGGTCAAAATCAACGAAAAAAGTTCAATCGTTCTCATACACATATTTTATATTTTACAAAACATAAAGATAAATTCTATTTCAATGCAGATGATATTAGAATTCCATCCGCAAGACAATTGAAATATAATGATAAAAGAGCAAATCCAAAAGGAAAAATTCCCGACGATGTTTGGAAAATTTCAAGAGTTTGCGGAACTTTTAATGAAAGATTAGGAGATCATCCTTGCCAGATGCCCGAATCATTATTAGAAAGAATTATTAAGGCAAGTTCAAAGATAAATGATATTGTTTTGGATCCTTTTGGAGGAACAGGAACAACTGCTTTTGTATCTCATAAATTAAATCGAAAATATGTAACAATCGATGTTTCTGAAACATATTATAAACTAATTAATGACAGATTGAGTGGTAAATTAGAAAATATAAAAAGAAAGTCCAACGAAAAAATCGATGACAATCAATTAACTTTTTTAGACATTACAAAAGCTAATAGTATTTGATTTTCATTATTCTATTAAATTATTATTGACTTCTAAAATACAAAAATATTAGTAATTCTTTTAAAAACAAGGTAAAAACTCGTTCCCCTGATTGGTAATGTTTCTATGAGGGCTTTGGTTAACAAAGAAACGAGGAGAAGAAATTATCCGTGAAAATCTGCTTGCCGAGTCGTTGTTTTAATGAAGACTGGTGAGCTAAAAAAGATGATAATTTTCGTGTGAATTCGTGGTTAAATAGAAGGCTAAAAAAGGAACTAAATGAAAACCTTTGAAAAAGCTGTTCCCTATATCAGGAAGAATCTTTTTAAGATTATTTTCGGGATAATCCTGATCATCATCATCGATGCGGGGCAATTGATAACTATCAGAGTTATGCAGAAAGCTATCGACGGAATCGGTAAACAGGGATTCACAGCAACCGGCTTGTTGTATGCTTCTCTGTTAATTATTGGAATTACTATCGTGATCACAATTTTGCGATATTTCTGGAGGATAGCTTTCATTGGAACAGCTTGGATAATCGACCGCGACCTCAGGCAGATGTATTATGACCATCTGCTGAAACTTTCTCCAAATTTCTTCAACAAAACCAAAACCGGTGACCTGATGGCGTATGCAACCAACGATATGAACGCAGTGCGAATGCTGATAGGGTTCGGTTTCGTTGTGGGAGCAGATATCATAGTTCTTTCCATAGCATCCATCTTTTTTATGGTTGGAATCAGTATGCGGCTGACTTTGCTGGCAATTATTCCAATGCCCATTTTGAGTGTTATTATCATATATTTCGGAAAGGAAATTCACGGCAGGTTTCGAAAGGTTCAAAAGATATTTGCTGCAATGTCAGGTAAGGTTCAAGAAACAATTTCCGGTATCAGGGTTGTGAAGGTATTCGTTCAGGAACAGGCAGAGCTGGAGAAAATGTCAGAGCAGGCAAGGGATTATGTAAAAGAAAATATCGCTCTTGTTAAGATATTTGCAATGTTTTTTCCAATGCTGTTTCTCGTCATCAATATCAGTATGGGAATTGTCCTGGTCTTTGGTGGTGAATCAACGATCTTCAATGAAATTTCGATAGGAGAATTCGTTGCTTTCTTCCAGTATCTGGGAATGCTTATCTGGCCGATGATTGCTATTGGCTGGATAGTAAACCTGTATCAAAGAGGAACTGCATCTCTAAAAAGATTGAACTCCATTTTTGAAATCGAGCCGGAAATTTTTGATGAAGATACGGATGTTTCCATCCAGAATTTGAAAGGAAAAGTAACTTTTAAGAACTTGAATTTTCAATATAATTCCCAAACTCCACAAATATTTGAAAACATTTCATTTGAAATAGATGTGGGAAAAACACTGGCGATCGTAGGAAGAACCGGTTGCGGTAAAACTACCATTATCGATCTTCTGACCAGAGTTTATAATCCTCCCAAAGATGCGATTTTTATTGATAATGTGGAACTTTTTAAGATTCCGCTGGAAATTTTGCGAGATAACGTTGTGATGGTTCCGCAGGATATTTTCCTATTCTCAGATTCCATTGCAAACAATATAAGCCTAGCAAAGCAGGACATTGAAAGAACTTATGTTGAAGAAGTTGCTCGATATGCTCAGGTCTATGATGAGATCATTGATTTTGAAGATGGTTTTGATACTGTTATCGGGGAGCGCGGTGTTACTCTTTCCGGTGGGCAGAAACAGCGAATTGCCATTGCCAGGGCACTTCTAACCAATCCGAATATCCTTATTCTGGATGATGCGCTCTCCTCTGTTGATACAAAAACAGAGAAAAAAATATTGGATCTGCTGATCAAACTGAGAAAAGATAAAACCACAATTATCATTGCTCACAGGATTTCATCTCTCCAACACGCAGATAAAATAATTGTTTTAAACAATAAGAAAATCGCAGAAACAGGCACTCACCAAGAACTCCTTGCAAAAATGGGAATATACAAAGACCTGTATGAAAAACAGCAGATTGAAGAAAAACTAAAATGAGAAATCTACAGAAAGGACTTTCGGAAGATACGATTCAAAGCAAGAGCTATGATAAGGATTTGTTCAAACGGATCATTGTTTATCTCAAGCCATATAAACTTCTCGTAATAATTTCATTTATCCTGCTGCTGTTTATCACTGCAACAAATCTGCTGGCTCCCGTAATAACTCAACGAGCTGTTGATGAGATCATTGTTTCAAACAAGAATTTTATTGAATTTCCAGATGAATATGAAAAGAATGATTTCATTCAAAAATATTCGAAGATCAAATTCACGGAATACAAATTCGAGGATAAATTTTACCAGATCTTTCCAAATAAGAAAATTAATTTCATTGAAAAAGAAGTAATTAAGAAATTAACCGATTCAGGCAGATTTTATGCAAAAATAGTAGTTTTGGAAAATACACAGCAAAATAAGGATTTGTTGAAATCGATTCGGATCGAAGAAATTTCTGATGATAAAATGGTTGTGTTGAGTTCCGAGCTAAATGGCCTGAAAAAAAGCAGCGAGATAACAAAAGAAGAATTGAAATCCCTCCGAATTAACGATATAAAGAAACTCAGAATTTACGGTCTGATATTTTTCGCAGTTGTCACTCTTCAGCTTGTTTTCGCATTCTTCCAGATATATTCCATCAATTATGCTTCCCAGCACGCAATGTATGATCTGCGGCGCGACCTTTTCCTCCGACTCGAGAAAATGCCACTTTCTTTTTTCGATAAAAATCCGGTAGGAAGATTAGTTACGCGGGTTACGAACGATATCGGAACATTAAATGAAATGTTCGGGAACGGGTTGATACAACTCATCCAGGAAGCTTTTGTACTGGTCGGAATTATGATAGCAATGCTAATCTACGATTACAGGTTGGCACTTGTAACCTTTTCCATACTGCCGTTCACTGTTGTTCTATTTATTATTTTCATAAGAAAAAGCAGGATAATCTATCGGAATGTCAGGAAGAAATTGGCAAACATCAATGCAGCTCTTTCGGAAGATATTTCCGGTTTTAAGATCATTCAGTTATTCAATCAGTATAAACGGAAGAAAAAGGAATTTGCTCAGATAAATGGGGAATACTACTCAGCGGCAAGATCGATGTTGAAGCTTTTTGCGTTTTTCCGACCGGTAATCAATTCAACCCGCAGAATCGCTGTTGCTATACTTTTGTGGTACGGCGGAGTGCAGATACTTCAGGACAGGCTTTCTTTGGGAATTTTCATTGCTTTCCTGTGGTACTTAGATAGATTTTTCGAACCTATTCATCATCTAAGTGAGAAGTTCAACATACTTCAGGCAGGAATGGCAGGTGCTGAACGGATCTTTGACCTGATGGATAAACCGGTGGATGATTATAGAATGGAGAAAAGGAGAATCGGAGAAGAGGAGAAAGGGTTCAAGGGTGAGATCGAGTTTAAGAATGTTTGCCTTCAATACAATGAAAATGATGAAGTTCTAAAAAATGTTTCATTCAAGATAAAAGCCGGTGAAAAGGTTGCACTGGTTGGTCACACAGGTTCAGGGAAAACATCGATCATCAGCTTGATCTCGGGACTTTATCCCTTCCAGAAGGGAAGAATAATCATCGATGGGAAAGATATTACAGATTATTCCCTGAAAGAATTACGCGGGAATATTGGCATTGTGCAGCAGGATGTTTTCCTGTTTTCTGGAACGATTAAAGACAATATTGTTTTGAATAATGAAAAAATTTCTGATGAAAGAATGCAGCAGGTTTCGGAATATGTGAATGTACATAATTTTATTGAAAGTTTACCTGAAAACTATTATGAACCTGTAATGGAAAGAGGTGCAACTTTCTCAGTTGGTCAGCGGCAGCTAATTGCCTTTGCCAGAGTGCTTGCCTACGATCCCGCTATTTTTGTTCTGGATGAAGCAACTTCCAATATCGATACAGAAACAGAGATATTAATCCAGGATGCACTCAAGAAATTGATGGAAAATAGGACTTCGATAATCATTGCTCATCGGCTTTCCACAATTCAGAATGTGGACAGAATAATCGTGCTTCATAAAGGTGAGATCAGAGAAGTTGGCACGCACCAGGAATTACTTGCAAATGAAGGTTTATATTATGATCTTTATAGATTGCAGTATATGTAACTCAAACAATCCTGTTTGAGAATAGAAAGACACACAATCAGGATTGATTGTGATACAGTAACTCGAACATTCTTGTTTGAGACGAATTATAAACTTGCCAAATTTTAGAAATTTTGCAGATTTGAATCAGGAGGTAAAATAATGTTATCTCAAAAAACATTTTTAGAAGAAGCTTTAAAATTGCGACCTGTGGAAAGAGCGCATTTATTGGAAGGCTTAATGTCAAGTTTAGAAAAACCTGATCCCGACATCGAATCAATATGGGAACAGGAAGCATTGAGACGATATGAACAATATAAGCAAAAACGGATTAAAGCAAAGGATTTGGACGAAGTTTTAAAGAAATATGAATAAAAAATTGGAGGAAATAAAATATGGAAAAAATAGCTAAACTGAAATTTCCGGAAGAAATACTTTTTTCTTTACGAGAATCAGAGGATAGATTTATCAAAGAGATAAAAACAATAGCAGCTGTAAATTATTATAAAGAAAATAGATTATCAATCGGACAAGCAGCTCTTCTCTCCGAAATGAATGAAGAGGAATTTATAACACTTCTCGCAACTTTTAAAATCTCTATTTTCAGATATGAGAATAAAGATGAATTGTTGCTGGATTTAAAAAATGCATAAAGTCGTTGTTAATTCTACACCGTTAATTGCTCTTGCATCTATTGAAAAAATGGAAATTCTGAAAGAATTATATGGAAAAGTGTTTATTCCTGATGGTGTATTAAATGAAATTTCGGTTAAAGGTGATCTTAAACTTGGTGAGGAACAAATCAGGAAATACGATTTTATCAAAATAAAAGAAATTCGTAATCAGCAAACAAAGAAGTTTTTTAGAACAAGCCTTCATATCGGAGAAGTGGAAGTAATGATTCTTTATGATGAAATTCTTCAAATTGCAGGTGAAATCTAATAAAATTGATTGCGAATCAAATGAGCGATCTTCAAAAATACATAGCAGAAAGAAAAAAGAAATCTCCCGATTTCGCCAAAAATTACGAAGAAGGCTTTGAAGCTTTCAAATTAGGTGTAATGCTCAAACAGGCAAGAAAAGAAGCAGGATTGCCCCAAGAGGAATTAGCAATAAAAATCCATACAAAAAAAAGTGCTATCTCCAGGATAGAAAATCATTCCGGAGATATAAAATTCTCAACACTTGAAAAAATTGCTTCTGCTTTGGGAAAACATTTGAAGGTGAGTTTTGCATAATAATTGAGGTAATTTTGATAAAAAGAATAAAAGAGATAACAAATGTTGGAACATTCTCGAATTTTAAAGATGGTGGAAAAATTCAGTTTGAATTAATGACTTTAATATATGGTCTGAACAGCTTCGGAAAATCAACTTTAACGGACATCTTTCGTTCCATATCATCAAAAAATAACTCAATTTTACAAAACCGAAAAACAATCCCCTCCAAATATGATGATCTTCAAAACATCAAAATCTCTTATTATAAAGACAATGAAGAAAAAAACATTGAGTTTAAAAATAATAATTGGCAATTAAATGATTTTAATTATGATTTTCAAATTTTTGACAGCAGATTTATAAATAAAAATATTTTTACAGGAATGAATATAACCAGAGAAAATAAGGTTAACATTACAGATTTTATATTAGGTGAAGAGAATGTAAAAATCGCTTTAGAACTGGCAGATTTGAAAAAAGAAAAAAGAACTTTGTCAGGTGATCACACGAGACTAAAAGATAGAATTAATGAAGCTATCGTTGAATATCATATCGACATTAAAGAATTTTTCAGAATAAAAACCGATTTCAAAAGAGAAGAAATTGAAATAAAAATTGAAAGATTAACCAATCAAAAAATAAAAATAGAAGAAAAGATAAAAAATGCAGATACAATCATTAATAAGAAAGAACTTTTGCAATCTAAAATTGAAATAAATGTAATAAGATTTTTTGAGCAAATTAACCTGTTATTGAAGAGAAGTTTTGATGAGATTAATGAGGAAGCATTTTCCAAATTATCAAATCATATAAATAATAATTTCCAAAAAAGCGATAATGAAGAAGAAAAATGGATCGAGAAAGGATTGTTTGATTATCTTGAAACCGAAGAATTAGAAAAATCAAAGTGTCCTTTTTGTGGACAGAAAATTGAAGATATTGAACTGATAGAAATATATAAAAAATGTTTCAATGAAAGTTTCAAGGAATTTGAACAAAATATTAAAATAGAATTAAGTTCAACTTTAAATCAAGTTATTGAAGAAAACAATCGTCTGAAATTAAGTTTCAAAGATAACATCATTATTTTGAAGGAGTATCTTCCAATAATTGATCATCAGGAATTTAAAAAAGATTTAAACGAATTGGAATTAATTTCAGTAAAATTAGAAAAAGCTTTTCGGAATTTTAAAAAAGTTTTGAATGAAAGTGTAACTGAACTGAAAACAGTCATTGAGAAAAAAAATCAAAAACCTTATGAAGCTGTTCCGGAATATGATTATTTCAACATACTTCAAAGTACAACTGATTATGATGAAATCCAAAATGATTACCTTTTGAAAGAAAATAATCTTAATCAAAAAATAAAAAATTTCAAATTGTCCCTTCAAAATGAAGAGATCAAGAATGAATTGAAAAGGATAATTGAAGAAATATCAAATAATAAACTAAAAAAAATAAGGCTTGAATATGAACCAATTTTCAAAAAACTGATAGAAGTTAAAACGAAAATTGATGATTTTGAAAAAAAAATTAATTTGAAGACAATTGAACTTGAAAAAAATCAGGAATCATTTTTAAAAAATTACTTTGAACTTATCAGTATTTTCTTTAAAAAGTTTGGATGCAAAGATTATCAAATAACAAAAAGCATTTTAAAAGCCGGATACAAACCCGTTATTTCAATTCATCTAAAATACAAAAATATTAAAATAAATGACAAAAACATTTCTTATGTTTTAAGCGATTCCGAAAGACGAGCATTAGCTCTTTCCATTTTTTGGGCAAAACTAATCACAAAAAATAAAGCAGAAAAAGAAAATACGGTCATTGTTTTAGATGATCCTGTAACCAGTTTTGATGAAAATAGGATGCTAAAAACTGTCGGGGAAATCTTTAATATTTGTAATGATTTTCGACAAATTATTATTTCAGCACATTATAAAAATTTTCTGAAACAATTACTGGAGTGTAATAATAACAATTTTAAGTATCAATTATTAAAGATAAACCGAAATCATATTACAAGTTTTCTTGAGGAAGTAAAGGAAGAATTTTTTATTTTAACAGAACACGAAAAAGCTTTTAATAAAATAGAAAGTTATATTAACAAAAAGCATAATGAAGATATTTCAAAAATCTTAAGACCTTTTTTGGAAAATGAAATAAAATTGAGATTTAGAAAACAAATTATAGATAATCAGTTAGAAAATTTGAATTTGAAGGAAATCATAGATGGATTGTTTGAGAATAAAATTATTGGAGAAAAAACAAAAGATAATATTCATAATAATTTTAGAGTTGTTCTCAATCCGGGACATCACTTATTATCAGAAAATAATCCTGAAGATATCAGAACTTTAGCTCAAGATATGATGAATTTCATTTATGATGATTTAAGAGCAAATTAGGATTACTTTATGTTATGTTCTTTACACAAATTCTTAATCAAAAAATTTCAAAACAAAAATATTAAATAAAAATTTTTCGCTATCTTTCGTGTATTTCGCGGAAAGAAAACATTTGCGTAAATTAGCGTTCATTAGCGGTTTAAAAAGAGGAAAAAATATGCAAAGCAGTAATCAAATCAGAGACCAGTTCATCGAATTTTTTGAAAGTAAAAAACATAAAGCAGTTCCATCTGCTCCGGTCATTCCCCTTGATGATCCAACCTTACTTTTCACTAATGCCGGAATGAACCAGTTCAAGAATATCTTTTTGGGACAGACAAAGCCGGAATATCTTCGAGTTGTAAACAGCCAGAAATGTATTCGTGCTGGTGGTAAACACAACGATCTGGAAGAAGTTGGAAAAGACGGCTATCATCATACTTTCTTTGAGATGCTGGGAAACTGGAGTTTTGATGATTATTATAAAAAGGAAGCAATAATCTGGGCATGGGAACTTCTTACGGAAGTATGGAAAATGCCAAAAGATAAACTTTATGCAACCGTACATCATTCCGATAAAGAAGCTTATAAACTCTGGAAAAACGAAACAGATATCAACCCTGTTCATATCGAAAATCACAGCGATAAAGACAACTTCTGGGAAATGGCAACTACCGGTCCATGCGGACCCTGTTCGGAAATTCATATTGATAGAGGAGATGAATTCTGCAACCTGAAACACCTAGAAAATCATAAGTGTAAAGTTAATGGAGATTGTCATCGCTTTTTTGAACTCTGGAATCTTGTGTTCATCCAATTTAATCGGGATGAAACCGGAAAACTAACCCCGCTTTCCCAAAAATTTGTCGATACCGGAGCTGGTTTTGAGAGAATCGTTCAGGTTCTGCAAAATAAAGATTCAAATTATCATACAGATCTTTTTATGCCGCTAATAGATAAGATTGTAGAAATTTCGGGAGTTCAATACAAAACCAATTGCCACGAAGATGCTCAAAATACTCAAAAACAACACTCTGTGTCCTCCGTGAGCTCTGTGGTTAATTATGACGGAACTTCTCATCGAGTTATTTCCGACCATGTAAGAGCATTAACATTTGCCCTTGCAGATGGTGGAATGCCTTCCAATGAAGGAAGAGGATACGTGCTGCGCAGAATCCTGAGACGTGCAGCTCGTCACGGTCACCTGCTGAAAATGAAAGAACCTTTCCTTTATAAACTGGTTGATATTGTTGTAGATTTGATGGGAGATCATTACAGCGAACTTAAAGAACGTCAAGCGCACATCAAACTCGTTATCAAAGCTGAAGAAGAAAGGTTTAACCTTACTCTGGACAACGGAATCAGTAAATTTGAAGAAATTATAAAAAGGCGTGATAAAACGATTTCAGCAAATGATGCTTTCATACTTTATGATACTTATGGATTTCCTTTAGATTTAACAAAGATCATGGCTGAAGAAAAAGGTCTGGAAGTTGATGAAGAAGGTTTCCATAAAGAAATGGAAAAACAAAAAATCAGAGGTCGTGAAGCCAAAAACTTCGATATGAAAACCAGCAAAATATCTCAATTAGGTTTAAGCACTTCTATTAAAACCAAATTTGTAGGTTATCAACAACATTCCATAAAAACCAGAATAATAAAGCATTATGTGGATGAAGAGAAAAAAGTAGTAATTGTGCTTGAAGAAACTCCATTTTATGCAGAATCCGGTGGACAGGTTGCAGATGTTGGTGAAATAATTAATGAAAATTTCAAAGTGAAAATAGACGAAGTTCAAAAAGAAAATGATGTTTATTTTCATTTTGGGAAATTAGTTTCCGGAGCATTTAATTCGGAAGATGTTTTTGCAGAGATCGATAAAGAAAACCGAAAGAATATTGCCGGAAACCATACTGCAACTCATCTACTTCATAAAGCACTTAGAGAAATTCTGGGAAAACATGTTCAGCAAAAAGGTTCTTTTGTCAGCTCGGATCATTTACGTTTTGATTTCACTCATTTTCAACAAGTCTCACAGAGAGAATTGGTTTTGATCGAAAGAATCGTAAATAGAAAAATCCGAGAATGTATTCCGCTTAAAATCGAGATAAAAGAAATTGAAGAAGCTCGGGAAGAAGGTGCTATTGCTCTGTTTGGTGAGAAATATGAAGAAAATGTGAGAGTCGTTTCAATCGGTGATTATTCCAAGGAACTCTGTGGTGGGTCACACTTAAATTTCACGGGTGAAATAGGTTTTTTCAAAATGACTTCAGAATCTTCAATTGCTGCTGGAATCCGGCGAATCGAAGCCATCACAGGATTTGCTGCAGAAAAATATGTGAAAATTTTGGAAGATGAAATCGATGAGATTGGCAGATTTTTGAATACACCTCAATTCAAAATAATGGAAAAAATGAAAAAGATTATTTCTGAAAATAAAGAACTTCATTTGAAGATCAGAGGGTTCCGAATAAAATCATCCGGTAGCAAAATGGATGAATTGATCAAACACGCTCCAATCATAAATAATATCAAAGTTGTGGTAACAAAGATCAAGGTTTCCAATCCAAATGAAATGAGACAACTGGGTGACCAACTCAGGAACAAATTGCGATCCGGAATTGGGGTGCTAGTTAGCAACATTTCTGGGAAAGTTGCCATTTTAACGATTGTTACCAAAGACCTGACAAACAAATATCATGCAGGCAAAATAGCGGGTAAAATTGCAGAAATCGTAGGTGGAAAAGGCGGTGGAAGACCGGATATGGCTATGGCTGGTGGAAAAGATATTTCCAAAATCGATGAAGCTATTAAGAAAGTGAAGGAAATTATAAAGCATTTGAATTAAACACCGAAAACACTGAAATCACCGAAAAAAAATATCTCATTATTAAAGGTAAAAAATGACAGAATTACTTTATTCTGATTTGACTGAGAAAATAAGGCAAGCAGCTTTTGAAGTACATCAATATTTTGGAAATGGTTTTTTAGAAAAAGTATATGAAAATTCTCTTGCTTATAAACTAAGAAAATTGGAAATGAATGTAAAGCAACAAGAATCAATAAAAGTTTATTTTGAAAATAACATTATAGTTGGTGAATACATTGCTGATCTTGTTGTAGAAAAAAAAATTATCATCGAAAACAAAGCTGTTCAATCGCTTGATAATGTGCACTTTGCCCAATTGAAAAATTATTTGAAAGCTACAAAATTTCGTTTGGGATTACTGATAAATTTTGGTTCGAAACAAATACAATTTAAAAGAGTAATTTTATAAAATATTTTCGGTGATTTCAGTGTTTTCGGTATTTAATTTACTAAAACCTGTCTTACTTCCCCAGCTACACTTTCAGGTGTAATATCCCTCATACATTTCTGATAGATTTTTTGTGAACATTTTCCTTCGTGTCCGTCTTTTGTGCAGGGTCTACATTTTAGAGGAACCTGCAGAATTTTCACAGTTTCTCCGGTGGGAAAACCAAACGCTGTGGGTCCTAAAAGAGCTAATGTTTTCTTTTTCATCAAATCCGCAAAATGAAGAAACCCGGTATCTGCTGAGATAACCAAATCCGACTTTGCAATTACATTGCAGCTTTCCAATAAAGATAATCTGCCAGCAAGATTGATCACTCTATCCGAAGCTTGAAGATTGAACTCTTCACAAAATGTATCTTCAGTTCCAGCTAAAATCACAAATTTATATTCTTCCAAAAGAGAGATTAGTTTTTTCCAATGTCCGATTGGCCAGCGCTTCATTTTCCAGGCAGCAGAAGGAACAAGAGTGATAATCTGTTTTTCCTTAAAATGTTCTGATAGGATTTTATCAATTTTCTTTGAAATCTTAATTGGAAAGTTCCATTCAATTTCCTGTTCGCTAAAAGCTGCCATTCCCCACTTTTTCAAAGGATCTCTAAACGAAATCATTCCCCTGAAAGGAGTTGGTAAAACTTTCATACGAAAGATAAAAAAGAGAAATCTTCTAAAACGCTCTTTTTTTCTTACAACAAAATTAATTTTATTTTTCCCAAATCTTTTCCAAAAAGAAAACAGTATCAAAAACAAAACTTTCGAGCGAATATTGCTGTGAGCATCATAAATAAAATCGTATCTCTCCTTTCGTAAAGATTTTCCTAATTTGATTAAGCCTTTGAGACCATCTTTCCTATCCAAGCTCCAGATTTTAGAAATTAAAGGATGAAGCTCTAAAATTTGGGAGAATTCTTTCCTGCAAGTCCAATGTATCTCGCTTTCAGGAAACTTTTCTTTAATGAATC
>CAYWJN010000002.1:0-11409 GCA_964457455.1 uncultured Candidatus Cloacimonadota bacterium | reverse complement strand
ATTATCTCATCTATTTTTTTCTTAACTCGCAAACTTGATTTTCCATCCAATCCCACAAAAAAATAATCGCGATTTTTTTTGAGTTTTTGTTCCATCTCTTTGGTTGGATTCAAAGCGGATTCGACTGCCAAGATCAAATCATCTGGAGAGAACATATGCGGAAAAGCTCCTTCCAACCAATCTTTGGGAGCAACAGACAGAACTTCCATGCCATCACTGTGTTTTTCCTTAAAATGCGGAAGGACATAAATAATTCCGAATTTTCCAAGAGCAAGAAATTCATTGATAACGCTGGAAGTATCGCTGATGAGCGTGTCTGCGAGAAATAAATATGGATAAATATCATAATCTTGTTTTGTAATCAGGAATACATCCTTGAATTTTTTGGAGAGTTTCTCATAAAACTTGAAATGTGAACTCGGTGCATATTTCGTTCCCCAACTGTAGGGATGAAGCTTGATAATCACATTATATTCTGGAATTAAATCCGAAATTTTCCCTTGCAGAAATTCGATACAACTCGGTTTATAAGATGGAGCAAATAAAACTGTTTTTTTGTTCGGATCAAGCTCTAACATAGCTTTCAGAGTATTATTATCATAATAATCCTTCCAAAATAATAGATCTAATTTTGGACTTCCAAAAATATGAAAATCAGCTTTATTTTTCCAACCCAGACTCTTGATATAATCAAACCAGTATCTTCCTTCCAGAAAAACATGATAGCGAAGTTCCTTTTGTTTAACAATATTTCGGATTCTGGAAGTTTTTATTCCCACTCCATGATCAAGATGAATTCGCACCACCTCACCATATTTTTTGTGTTCTCTTACAGCATCTGCAACAACTAAAATATCCCAACCAGATGTTTCATTAGTTAGTTTATATCCTTCTTTTTTCAGGTTGGATGCAATGCGATTTTTATCTGGAATTTGAAAAATACCGAGCAATCTTTTGCTATCCTTACCCACATGAATCCTTAAATCATATTTCGGATCTTTTTCCATCTCCTTGTAAAGAGGAAATAAAGAATTAAAGTGATACTCTTTGGAAAGGTCAAATAGAACTTTTATCATATTATCCTGTCTTTCAATACTTTAAGCGACGAATTAGTTTCCATTTTCTGTATAAATTCAATGGTTTTTTCATCTTAAGAAAAGCATTTTGTTCTTTTAGTTTTATCAGTTTTTTAATGATATTTTCACTGATTCTTCCATCCAAATAAGGATTAATTTCCTGAATATGTTTCATCCTGTTTTCACGAAATTCTTCCGGATTCTGAAGACTTCTATCAATTGCTTTTCGCAGTTCATCCGGATGTGAAATATCAATTCCTTTATCAAACCTGCCTTGCGTTTTAAAGGTAATAATCGGTTTATCTAAAACAAGGAATTCATAAATTACAGATGACGTGTCTGAAATTAAAACATCTGCCAGATGAAGGAATGGCGTAATATCAAAAGAATCTATTAATTTTATATTTGAGGAAATATTTCCTTTGAAACTTTCAACAATTTTCTTATTCATCAAATCATGAAACTTTACAAACCAGATTTCATCATCCTTAATTATTTTTGGAATTATGGGCAATATATCTTTTGTTGATTGCATTTTGGGACTGAAAGTAGGAGCATATAAAATGATTCTTTTATTTTTAGGAATCTTAAACTCATTTCGTATTTTCTTCGTTGGATACCTCAAAATATAATCAATCTTCGACCAACCTGTTTCCTCGACCAAAAAATATTTATGCTTTTTTCGAAGCTCTTTAAATTTTTCTGTAACAAAAGGACCGGATGTAAAGTAAACATCAAAATAATGTCGAATTTTATAATGAGATTTTTTTTCTACTCCCATACCATGAAAAATTTGCGCTTTAATCCCGGGAATACGAAAATCTACAAAATTACCAGGAACAATCACAAAATCAGGATTAAAATTTATCATATCAGTCAAGTTTCTAAATGTTTTTTCCTTTTTCCATTCTTCTGAAATTTGCAGAAAAACACTATCTGAAAAATAAAAACCAAAGTCTTCTTCCTTAACTTGTAAATATTTTACGATTGGCTCAATTATCGGAATTGAATACTGCTTTGTGATATAAAATAGAAAACTTTTTTTCATAAATAACTTATCCTGAATACGCACCTTCATTGAATCTAAAACAATTCGATAACATTGAAGATACCTAATTTCAAACACGAAAATAAATCAAGATAAAAATAATGAATCTAAATAATTTTTATGAAGATTTGTTTCAATTAAATAAAAATCGTTCCAAATTGACTTATCTCAAAGCTCCATCTGTAACCTTTTTTTACACCTCCAAAAACAATGTTGACAAATATGCGACTATTTTTTTTCGTAGATCTAAAATTTTGCAAAATCGAGGTTAAGATGAGCAAGCGTATTGAAAAGATTTTAACTCAACATGTCACCAATAACTTTATAGTAATTAATAAGATTCTAAATTATTTAGAAAAAGACGAAAACGAGCTAATTGAGATTATTGGAGAATCCGGTACTGGAAAATCTTATATTTTTAATAGTATTCATCAAGCCTTGAAACAAAAAAATATTCCTTTTGAAATATACATTCCGTTTGTCTTTAAGTATAACCAGTTAAAAGAAATAGTAAAACTTACCACTGATATTTCCGATGAGAAATTCGATGAAATAATCAGCCAGACTTCTGATTATGATTTTTCGAATAGATACGACTTCTTCTATTTCTTAACAGAGAAACTAAGCGAGCTCAATCTCTTTAAGCCCAAAACAATAATTATTTTTGAATGTTTTCACCTTGATAATTACACTACGGATTTCATTCAATTTCTGATTCAATTTTCTGAAAAGGTCAAAATAAAATTTATCAATTTTACCAGAGAAGAAACATTCTCCTTTTCCCAGAAAATCCAATTAGATTTTCCCGATTCTGAGGAAATTCGGCAAATACTTGCAGAAACATATCCCAATAAGAAGAAAAATTATGTTACTGAAAGTGAAATTATCAGCAATATTTCCAGTGGAAATTTTTATGTGATCGAGTATATTCTGGACCATTTTTTTAAAGGTAATAAAACCATTGATCTGCAATCTTATCTTGATAAGAAAATCAGTTTTGACACGATTTATGCTCAAAGAATAAAAGAATTAACCAAATCTCAAGAAGAACTTTTACTTGCAATTTTCGTTCTGGATACCAGGGCAACAACTCAAAATCTCCAACAATTGCTGAAATCGAAATCCTTAGAAAAAGATTTGAAGTATTTAGCAGAAAACGATTTAATCTTTGAACTTGATAAAAATATTTATCTTAAAAAGGTCTCACCTGTAAAAACTTACTTCTTTAATCTAACTGGAGCTATCCAAAAAAAATATTTTAAAGATATCCTTAAAGACATGAGAGATGAAACTTTGCTGGAATATTGCATCAATGTTAAAGATTGTACTTTTAAGAAAATAGAGCCTGCCATCCAATATTTGAAAAACATACAAGACTATTACAATCTACGAAAAATTTATGAATCTCTCCTATCCAAAGCAGAAAAACCGGAAACTAAAATCGAAATCCTGAAAAATCTTGGAATTGCCAACCTTAAACTCGACAAAGCTGAGGATGCTTCTGATAACTTTCGACAAGCATTAAAGATCTGCATTTCCAATTCTTTCCCTGCAGAAGAAATCGTGTATAATCTGGCAAAAAGTCTCTTCTCTCAACAATCATCTCCATTTGCTCTGGAAATAATAAAAAAATATTCTCCTGCTTCCATCACAAAATATTGGAAATGTAAAATAACTCTTCTTAAAGCAGAAATTCTGATGCAAACAGAACAATATAAAGAAGCAATCAAAAACGTAGATGAAGCCTTTCAGATTGCAGACCAGATTTCCAATCTTAACGAACGTTCCCTGATGAAAGCAGATGATAAAAAACTTAAAGGACTGATTTTTTATTTCTCTAATGAATTGGAAAAAGCTGAAACAGAATTTACGGATGCAGAAAATCTCTATAAAACTTCAAACAATTTGCAGGGACTTGCTGCTATTTACAACAATCTGGGTGGATTGGCAACTTTCCAGGGTGAATGGAAAAATGCAGAAGCTCTTTATCTGCAAAGTTTAGAAGTTGAGAAACAACGATATAACCTGGAGGGAATTTCAATTTGCTATAATAATCTTGGAAGCATCCTGGAAGATGAAGGTAATTATGATAAGGCTCTTTATTATTTAAATGAAGCTTTAGAAATTCAAAAACTTCTTAATAATAAATACGAAATTTCAACTTTTCATTATAATATCGGAATCACTTATATGGATCTCGGTGAATATGAAAAAGCAACTCATGCTTTGAATCAGGCGCTCAAAAATGCCATAACATTTAAGCTCTATAAAAGCGAAGATGCTGCTTTAAATGCTTTGGGAGCTCTTAATTTTAAGATGGGAGACTGGACTGCAGCTATCGATTATTATCAACAGGCTATCAAAAAATCTAAGGAAAATAACTTTTTAGATGGATTATGTCAATCTTACAATAATCTTGGAGAACTCTACGAAAAAAGAGGTGAATACAATCTCGCATACGATTTTTATTCAAAAAGCGTAGAACTTTTATCCAACATTTCAGATGAGTTTATGAAAGCTGAAGTTCATGGAAATTTGGGAAGTGTTTTAACCAGGCTTCACAAATTTGGTGAAGCATACAAATATCTAGTGGAAAGTTTTGATTTCTTTAAAAAACTGAACGCTAAAGTCGAAATTCTGGAAGGTGCTCAGAAGCAGGCATATTATTTTCTACAAACACGAAATATCGAAAGTGCCAACTATTATCTGGATACAGCTCTTAAAATAGCTGAAGAACTGAATGATGATTATCAAATCGGAAAATGCTTTTATCTGAAAACTTTTTTGGAAAGAGACAATACAGAACAAGCTCTGAAATTGCTGAAACAAGCTATAGAAAAATTCATCAAAACAAACAATAACTTTGATCTGGGAATGGCAAATTATGAATATGCCCTGTTGCTTTTTGAAAATGAAGACTGGGAACAAGCTTTACAGATTTTGAACGATAACAAAAAAATCATCAAGAAATTTGATGCTATAAAATTCCTCGAAAAAAATGATATTCTTATTCAGAAAATCAACAAAAAGTATGCAATAGAATTGAAAGAATCCAAACAACACGAATCCCTCTTAAATGAGTTTTACGAAATCACCCAAAATCTAAATGCCATCAGTGATTTTGATGTTCTTCTGGAAACAGCTCTGGATAAATTAGTTGGATTCGCCGAAGCTGATGGAGGATTATTCTGTTTATATTACAATCAACAAGTGAAGGATTCGTGGGAATATGTTATCTTCGATAACTATTCATATGAAAAAAACGATTTTTCACAAATGATGGAAATTATAAAACAGACATACGGAAAAAACAAAAGTCAAAATTACAAGCAGCCACATTTTGCACCGGAATACAACAATATTATCTCATTCCCGCTAAGCATCAGAAACGAGATAAAAGGTGTGATTTGTTTATTCACGAAGTATGAAGCACATTATTTTTCCGAAAAAATGTATAATCTCATTAATGCTCTGTGCAACCAGATTGTGGTGATCGTGGAAAATATTTCTTATGCAAGTCTTCAGGAATCTCACGCCGAAATCAGGGAGCAATTAGCAACTGCCGGTTATTTCGGAAACATTATTGGGAAAAGTGATAAAATCCAGGACATTTTCAGGTTAATCGAAAAGATCAAAGATACTCCGACCACCGTTTTGCTAGAAGGTTCAAGTGGAACCGGAAAAGAACTTTTTGCCCGGGCAATTCACTTTAACAGCAATAGAAAAAACAAGAAATTTGTGGCTCAATATTGTGGTGCCTTGCCTGAAACTCTTTTGGAAAGTGAACTTTTCGGACATATAAAAGGTTCTTTTACGGGTGCAATCCACGATAAAAGAGGGCTTTTTGAAATCGCTGATGGTGGCACTTTCTTCCTCGATGAAATCAGTGATATCAGTCTTTCAACCCAAGCTAAACTTTTAAGATTTCTGCAGGAAGGAGAGATCAAAAAAGTCGGTTCCACCCGAACAGAAAAAGTTGATGTGCGAGTTATCTGTGCTACTAATGCATCTTTGCAGGAAAAAGTGGAAAAAGGAGAATTCCGGGAAGATTTGTATTATCGCTTGAATGTTATCAGGATAGATGTTCCTACTCTAAAAGAAAGAAGGTCGGATATTCCTCTTTTAGCAATCTATTTTTTGGATAATTACTGCAAGAAAATCAATAAAAAAATTAATGGTATCACTGATGAAGCAATGAAATATCTCATTAATTATGATTGGCCCGGGAATATTCGTCAGTTGGAAAATGAGATCGAACGAGCTGTTACTCTGGCTGATGATGACTCATTTATCAAATCTTCCGACCTTACTGATGAAATCTTCAAATTCCAGGAAATCGCGGAAACTATTAGTCTGCTGGAAAAACAATCTCTAAAAGGAGCTGTGGAAAAACTCGAAAAACAAATGATCCTGAAAATCCTGGATGAAACCAATTGGAATCAAACTAAAACCGCACAAAAATTGGAATTAAGCAGGCAAGGTTTGATCAAAAAAATGCAAAGATATAAAATCGTGAAATAGCGAAACAAAAATTAGACACAGATAAACGCAGATAAAATATGATGAATTATGAAAAATATTAAATTAATAAAAAAAATTATGAGCCAAATCATAATTAATCAGCGTGAATTAGCGTCAAAAAAGAAATAGTCTGTGAAAGTCTGTGGCAAAAAAAATGAAATCTATTTTTAATTTTGTTGCTTTAGATATTGAAACAACCGGCTTTGATTTTGATAAAAATGAAATCATTGAAATCGGGGCTGTGAAATATCACGATGGCAAATTTATCGAAGAATTTTCAACTTTCATAAAACCTCTAAAACCGGTTCCTCAATTCATAAAACAATTAACCAACATTACTGACGAGCAATTAGCATCCGGAACTTCTCTGAAAGATGCTTTGAAAAAAATTACAGACTTTGTTAAAGATGAAATTATCATTTGCCACAATGTAGGTTTCGATATTGGCTTCATAAACAAAAAATTAAAAAACAACGATCTTCCCAAAGTATCCAACCGGCTTTTCGATACAGTTGAACTGAGCCGTATTTATCTTTCATTTATTTTGAACCATAAATTGGGAACAGTTGCTGATTATTTCAAAATCGATCTATCTCATGCTCACAGAGCTATTTTTGATGCAAAAGCAACAGCAGAAGTTTTTATTAAATTATTAGATTTTATTGATGAAAATATCTCACTTCAGTTGAATTTCCGGCTTTCGGAAATCTCTTTAATGGCATATTCTAAAACCGACCTTCCTATTTTCCTGGAAAAAATTGTTGAACATCAAAAAAAATACGCTCTTCTTTCCAAGAAAAAACCCTGGCTGGATTTTCATAATCGAAATTATATCGAGCATAAACCGGAAAAAGCAGAAGAAATCACTGTTGAAGAAACTTTCAAAGAAAATGGTCTTTTCGATAAGAAATTTGAAAATTACGAAATCCGCAATGGTCAGATAGAAATGTCTGAAGCTGTTCTGAATAACTTCCATAAAAATGAATATTTACTGGTCGAAGCAGGAACCGGAGTGGGAAAATCTCTTGCCTATCTCATTCCGGCAATTATACATACAAATAAGAATAAAACCAAAGTAATAATTTCCACAAATACAAAAAATCTGCAGGAACAACTCTTTTACAAAGACCTTCCCACAGTAAAAGATTGTGTGAATATCCCTTTTAAAGCTGTTCTTTTAAAAGGAAGAAGAAATTATCTCTGTGAAAAAAAATGGGCAGAAACTTCTCTTGATTTTAATAAAATATTTTCTTCTTATGAAGCTCAGGATTTTCTGTATTTAGTTGTTTGGAAGGAATTCACAAAAACCGGTGATATTTCAGAAAATTCATCTTTGAATGCTAACAGCCTTGTCTGGAAAAAACTATCTGCTGACCGCTATTTCTGCTTTGGAAGGAAATGTCCTTATTTTCGCCAATGCTATTTGATGGATGTGCGGCTGAAAGCAGAAACTTCAAACCTGGTTATCATCAATCATCATCTGCTGCTGGCAGATTTACGAAGCGAGAATTCCGCCCTGGGAAAATATGATAATCTCATTATTGATGAAGCTCACAACCTGCCGCATATTGCACCAATCGAACTTGGGTCAAGTTTGGGATATGCAGATTTTAACGGCTTATTTTCACAGCTTTTTGCTGTCAGAAGAAAATTCCAATCCGGAACTTTGATAAACCTGAAAACTGCTGTTAAGAAAAGTCGCTTTGAAGAAACTAAGAGAAATCAATTGCTTTCCAATATTGAAGATATCATCGATCTCATTGAAACAAATAAAATTATCTTTGCAGAATTTTTCGATGAACTTGGAAAAGTAGTAGAAAAACGCGGAAGTTATGGAAAACTCAGAATCACAGACCTAGATGACCATCCATTCATAACCAGGTATTTGAGCGAAATTATCAAATTCTGGGAACAATTTTCAAAATGCTTTGTAACGATAAAAAATATTTTATCCGGAATCAATAGTAAGGTTTTTGTGGATTACAGTTTGCATCTCGATGTAATTGACGGTATCTTACAAAGAATTGCTGAATACTACAATCTTTTAGTGTCATTTTATAATCCTAATTTTCAAGATTTTGCTTATTGGATTTCAAGTTTTAAACCGGACGATAAGAAATATCCGAATGGGATTTTGAATTTAGCTCCTCTCAGTATCAATCAAATATTGAATGATTTGCTTTATAAAAATGTGAAGTCAATCATCTTTACATCTGCAACTATTGCCCTGCGAGGAAAGTATAAATATTTTGCCAATCGAATGGGATTGGATCTGTTGGAAGATGGTTTTGTGCAGGAACTTATTGTGGAATCTCCCTTTGATTATCAAAAGCAGTCTATGATTTTAGTTGCTGGTTTTTTGCCCGGACCAAAAGATAGATTTTTCTCCGCTCAAAGTATAAACCTGATTCAAAAAACAATTGAAATCTCTCAAACCGGTACAATGATCCTTTTTACCTCATACAAAGATTTGAATAAAGTTTATGATGAACTGAGTGGCAAATTTTCAAATAATATCACTCTGCTTGCTCAGGGAAAAGGAATGAGTCGTTCTGCAATGTTGAACGAATTCCGTGAAAATAAAAAGACTGTTTTATTGGGCACGAATTCTTTTTGGGAAGGCGTGGATGTTCCAGGAGAATCTTTGTCTTTTTTGATTCTTTATAAATTACCTTTCTTGGTTCCATCTGAACCAATTATTGAAGCATACCTGGAAAAACTGGAATCAGAAGGAAAAAATTCCTTTATGCATTATATGATGCCAAATGCACTTTTAAAATATCGACAAGGTTTTGGACGGCTCATCAGAAATAAAACTGATAAAGGTGTTGTGCTTGTTCTTGATAGCAGAATTTTCACAAAAGAGTATGGTCATTTTTTTAAAGATATTGTACCAGCAAAAACGATTATTCCCTTTTCAGATATTGAAATTTATGATTATCTTGGAAAGTGGTTCAGTTTGATCGGTTGAACTGGTTGAA
Organism: uncultured Candidatus Cloacimonadota bacterium; assembly: GCA_964457455.1. Classification (GTDB taxonomy): domain Bacteria; phylum Cloacimonadota; class Cloacimonadia; order Cloacimonadales; family TCS61; genus JABMPU01. The sequence goes on along the minus strand of CAYWJN010000002.1, from coordinate 1,783 downwards.
TTGGTTGAATTGGGAAAGACCTTGCGAATGGTTTCTTCCGGAGAGATTCTTTCACATTGACCTTCCATCTGAGCCGGACAAGTCGCAACGATTGGCACTATAAACACCAACCATAGTCATAGTAACAGCTAATAGAAGGTTTTAATAATTTTTTAATTATTGTAGGAAGATTGATGGGTTTTAAGCGGTTAAAATGCCCTGTTTGTGGACAGGAAGTTTCATTTTTCTGGAATTACTTTAGTATTCGACAAATGATTTATAATTATTCAAACTGTAATACCAAAATCAAATGGCACCTAATTATGGGACTTTACAGTTTAATTGGTGGTATAATTATGCTTTCAATATTTTACATCATCAAAGATTATATCGGATCTCCATATTTAGCTCTTATTATTGGATTCATACCAGGTCAGATAGTTTCCATGCTTTTACCGAAGAAAGTTAAGATTATCAGTAAAGATGAAGAGAAGTAAATATAAAAAGCAGTTTTTTAGCTTTCCGAAATTTCTTACGAAATGTCATTCTCACGAACTGTGTCCGGCTTCCGTCAGTTGCCGGATTAAGATTTGACGGAAGTGGGAATCTAAAAATAATTTTCGGAAAGTTCTTCAAGGTTAATAATTTTTTCATCTAAATTTAATGAATACAAAAGATACTTTAGAATTAATCTATAAAACACTTCTGAATTCTTTTGGACATCAAAACTGGTGGCCCGGAGAAACAGCAGATGAGATCATTATCGGTGCTATTCTTACCCAGAGTGTAAGCTGGAAAAACGTGGAAACTGCTATCGAAAAATTGAAACAAAATAATCTCTGTACTATCGAACAAATTCATAATGCAAATAAGGAAGAAATTGCTCCTCTCATTCGCTCCACCCTATATTATAACCAGAAGGCAAAGAAACTAAAGAGCTTTGCAGAATTTCTTTTCAGCAGATATAATGGTGATCTGTATAGGATGTTCCGGGCAGAAATTGCCGAGTTAAGAATGCAACTTCTCGAAATTAATGGAATCGGAGAAGAAACAGCAGATTCGATACTTTTGTATGCGGGAAACAAATGTGTATTTGTGATCGATGCTTACACAAAAAGGATATTCTCTCGTATCGGGTTATTCAAACCGGATTGGAGTTATGCGAAATTTCAGCAATTCTTTATGGATAATACAGTTCATGATACTGAACTTTATAAAGATTATCATGCTCAGAACGTTTATTTGGGAAAGCATTTCTGCAAACGAAAACCCTTGTGCAATAATTGTGAATTGAATAAAGTCTGTAACTACTATGGAATTAATTATGAATAAAGGTTTGATTCACGCTATTATTGCTTATTTTTTATGGGGAATATTTCCTGTTTTCTGGAAAGCTCTTGGAAATGTTCCAGCTAAAGAAATTCTATGTCACCGAATGGTTTGGTTATTTGTTTTTGTGCTTTTGATACTGATTAATAAACGTCATTGGAAATGGCTAAAACTCATTAAAACAAATTTTAAGACTGCACTGATTTTTTTTTGGAACAGCAAGTTTACTCGTAGAGAGTGAGTAAAAAAGAATAAAAAGCTGGGAGTTTATGATGCTAAAAAATCAAGTTTCCGAACCGGAACTTTTCCGATCACAATTATCAAATATTATCAATTTGCGCCATCCTTTATGTCAGCTAGCGGATAGTATAGATTGGTCAAGTTTACATGAAAATTTAAAGTATTTCACTGCTGTCCAGTTATTGATATTGCGGAATATAAAGTAATGCCAAATCATATTCATATGATCATTATT
>CAYWJN010000001.1:0-134618 GCA_964457455.1 uncultured Candidatus Cloacimonadota bacterium | reverse complement strand
TACATCTCTAACCTTTTCTTCTTCTGTATTTTTCCCTAAATGTTTCCTTCTCCATTCAGCAGATTTGTGCTCATTATTCATTTTATCCTCCAATTTCGTATCGCATAACACAGCACCCACGAATCAACATTGAGAGAAAAGCAAGTCGTGGCTTGCCATCTCATTATGTGCTTTCTACTCGTTGCTTGATTATCTCGCAATATTCTTCACTAATTTCACTGCCAATCCAATTACGATTATTTTTGATAGCCATTTTAGCAGTTGTTCCAGAACCCATAAATGGATCATAAACTAAATCACCTTCGTTTGACCAGCTAATTATGTGGTCGTTTGCCAATTGTTCTGGAAATATCGCAGGATGTTTGTACGCCAATACATCTTTTGTGCTGTGGTGCATTCCCGTATTAACACACCAAACATTATATCTTCGACCCTTTTCTTTCGTTATCACATCTTGAATCCTGTAAGTACCATCTGGGTTTCGCTTCTTCTTTTTTCTTGGTTTTGTATATAAATTTGGTCGATCCTCTATAAGGTTAGTGGTTTTTGGCTTTCCCTTACTTAAAATAAACATATATTCAAATTTCTGCACATAAGAGTTGTTAGCCCCACTATTCAAGCCACCATTTTTGAAATAAATCATTGTATCAAATAAGTTAAACCCATATTGTTTAAATTTTAAAGCGTGATAAAAAGAAGTACCACTCTCATCTCCGTTATTAACAGAGTCTCCAGTGATCCAGACAACAACACCGCCCTGCTTAACTGTTCTATATAGCTCTTTTGCTATATTTTCAAAATCCATCATACACAGAATCGCATTATCACTATTATAATCTCTAAGTCTGTCATATGGTGGTGATGTTACAACTAAATCAATAAAGTTATCAGGCATTCTTGACATTGTGTCTCTACAATCTTCACGATATATCTTGTTTATTTCCATATATTTACCTCCTTTTTATTACTATGTTAGGGACATTGATGTCATTAACATAGCACATAACAAAGCTATCAGTGCTATCGCACCGCATAGCAGAACATTATGTGAAACTACTTACTCCATTCAGATTCAATGCCAAGAAGTCTAAACGTGAATTTTATCTGTTGGACAAATTCGTTTGGATTAAATTTTTCTTTTAAATTTTTATATTCCCCATTTTCTTCCGCTATCTCGATAATTTCGTCTAAAAGTATTGCTACTTTTAGAATTCTCTCATTTGATTTCATCGAATCGCATATTTCTACTATATCTTTTGCAATTTCTAAAGTGTTTTTTTTATATCCTTCATTTCTTCTCCTTCGCCCATTTTGGACGATTAATTGCCACTAACGTTGAATTATTACTTCTTTTATGCAAACCTCATTTGATATCTTTTTGTTATTGGAACTTTGTTCCGGATCCAATCTTTGATTTTAGGTGCGTGCTCCTTGTATTTTTGGGCGACATGGTAATCGATATTACTTTTAGCTTCCGCTATAGCATCTTGTATCCCCACTTCACCAAAATACCCCCCACAACTATCGATCCCATCTACATTGAATCCATAAACTTCTCCTGTGATATAATGGTAGTAAGTTTCCACTTCACCTCTCAGGATTTCTTCAGTTTGTTCCAGAAGCTTTTTGGTCACTTTCTTACACTGGAAATTCTTCCGAATATCTTCTTTTGTAGCATAAATAAATCCAACTTGTCCGGAATCCCAGGGACACATAAAAGGTGTGGTTTTCATCGTTATTCCGCTATGATCATAAAGATATAGTGGGAGCCTGATCACATTTTTTTTTATCCAATGCCAAACAGCAGATTGTCCTCTCTCGGTAAGCATTCCATCAGGATGTTCTTCGTGCCGACCTTCTATATGTTTAACATAAAAATACATCGCCATATCCTGTTCTACGGAAACCCCGTATCTTTTGTAATCATCGCTTGCATCTTCATCACCCAAATTATAGGAGTTGTACTTACAAACCATTGTCCCCAAATTACTCCATTCTCTTGGGCTTTCTGGGCAATCATCCTGTTTAATTTCTATTGTGTATCCGCGGTACTCGCAAGTTTGTTCCATTGCTTCCTCCCTTCAGTTTTTTCTCTTTTGTTAAATCTTTCAAGACGTTCTTGTAAGGTTTTCTCATCTGCACCCCACCAAGGGCAAATGTTATAACCTTTTTCATCTACTGCACAGAGATCAAAGCCTTTGCAGTTGCCACAGCATTTGAGATTATCGTTCATTTTAAAATCCCAAACACTTCTTCATCAGTAAATGCACCGCTTTCAACAGCAGAATCCATAATATGATCGAGAAAACAAACAACCCCGTTAAGAATCTCCTGTTGCTCCCCTTTTGCTGCCAACACTTCATTAAAAAGATATTCTTTCTGTTTTCTTAATAGAGCCCAATCAACATTTCCAAAATCGATCAAGCACTCTTTTTTTTTTGAGTTTCCCAAAACACCCTCCTATTTTATTTAAGTCTTATGACCATTGCAGTAAAACCCCACCTATCTCCAGAACTCTGGAAATAATTTGTTCACCGTTTTCCATAATCCATTTACCGTCCATTCCGGATATTTCACGGGCTTGCAAAAGTTTGCGGACAATCTTATCTTTCACCGGGATCGCAAAAGCGTATTCAAAATTATATACTTTTTGCCCTGTATATGGGACGAGATAATCTTTTTCTTTGTCGTCATCATAACGATTAATCTTTCCAAGAAAAACCTCCGGATGGAGATCTTTCATTGCATCAATTTTATCTCTGGAGACATCATTAATGCTGCCATCAAACTCACAGCTTCCGCCATTGCTCCAATGTCTCAGCAAATAATCTTCCGATGCTTTTTCAAGTTTGCTTAGTTTGTCGCTTACCATTTCTCCTCCATTTTTCCCTGAAAACTACTAAGTTTTTCGGGATTTTCTACTATCTGTAACAAGATTGATGAGACTTTTATTCATCTCGGCTAAACTATCATAAGTTATGACATCGTAGTGTTCTACGCCCATCACATTTAATACACCAGTCTCTAATAAATCATTCGCGATATCCCATGCCCCCTGTAGATCAACCGGATAAATAGCAATGACCTGAAAATCGTAATCAGCGGAGAATATGATTGACCATTTCGTTGTTCTTGCAGTTTGTATTTTTACATCTATCATTTTTTCTCCTAAAGTAATTCATTCAATGGTTGTTTTTCGATGATATATTTACCATAACCTTTATCGACCCAAATAATTTTACGTCCTGAAGGAGATTCAACTTCAATGTTGGTTATGTCTTCTTTTTCACAGAACTCTTTGAATCCATCTCTTGCTTTATCCTCTGATGTGAACAGCCCTATTGGTCTTTTACTGTCGATAAATTCCCAAGGATCAGTAGAGTAAAGTACCCATATTTCTGTTAATTCAGCTTGCTGTTTTCCTGGTTTAATGTTTTGCTGGCTTCCTGGGTTTTCCCATTCACTGGCAAAATCATATGATGAGTTACCAACAAAATATTCTCCATCCTCATCTTTCCCTAACACATCCATCATTGCAGGATACAAATGCTCTTCTGCTTTTTCCAGTATTACTTCTTCATCAAATATTATTCTTGCCAGCGGTTGTCCTTTTGTATTCCAGAATACTATTGTATCTTCGTTCATCTTGCCTCCTGCACGGCTTTATATTCCTGTTCCGTCACGAATTGATATTCGTGGTAATGATCAGGGGCGAATATTTCGAAGCCTTTCAAGAATAATTCTTTTTCGGTTTGCTTAGAAAATACAAATATCTCCATTCTCAATACATCTACGTTTGCAATGCCCTCGTAGTCTTTTGCTTCTATAAACTTGTCGATATCGTTACAGATAATTAAATACACTTTAATCATAAATACCTCTCATTGATTATTTCAACCAAGTCATCACCGTATTTCTTCTGCAAACTCGCCTTAGAAAGATCATTATAAGGAGTAGTTGATGAATAAGTTATTTTTTCCCCTTTAGTTTATTTCGGCACATAACAGTCCGCTTCACGAGAAAAGATACGTGAGAGCTCGCTGTTATACGCTATACTACTGTTCGTAAGTAAAGCACCCACTTACCCCTTTTAGTTTTTTGTCAAAAATTACCAGTACGCAAGGGAATGGAGCAGGACTTTTGCTTTCGTTAAAATTCAACCTGCCTTTTATAAATCTAATTTCTGTTGCGTAAGGCATTATTAAGTTGTGCCAATATTTTGTGTCGCTTCTAATCGGTATCAAGTAAACCAACTTTTTTGCGTTTCTACGCCTTATTTCTTCAATTCCTTTGGCTATAAAAGGTTCTATATTTGAATAAGGTGGATTTATGTAAATATTCTCCTTCCATTCAGTCAAAAGCCCATCAAATTCGCTTCTTAAAGGGCAAGGGTCGTAATCAAAGTTAAATTCGTTATGTAGTTTTTGATAAAACTTTTTTGGTGTTGCATAATGATAGCTTTCCCTTTTGCCTTGTATTTCTTTATTAAATCTAATCATATTTTTTCCTTTAATTTGAAGCGTATAATGTCTGGCGTGTGCGGTGCTCCTCTTGCTTTTCTTTCATTCAGAGCACTGACACGTTTGTTATGCCCATTCTGTCGAAAAATAAGTAATTTTATTCAAGTGTAAATCTGAAAAAGAAATTATAAATTATTTTCTTATTCTTCGTCCTCATAATTAAACTCAACTTTACTTTGCTTAATGATTTCAGACAAAATATTACCCAGATTTCCCGCTTTTTCAACTTTCTCTAAAGATAAAATCAGACTATCAATATTGATGATTTCTTCGATACATTTCATATATTTTTCAACTACTTTTTCAACTTTATATTGATCAATTGCTCCCGTTCTAATCTAAATAATGGAATAAACATTTTTTATTATGATACTTTATCCGAGTATCTGATATTAATTTGTATTGCATTCTGCCTCCTTTATCTGACTAAAAAGCAAACATAATATTTCGCTACCCGAAGGGCCGTGTCAGATATTCTCATTCATGTCCTATTCGGTATGTGTTTCTTTCCCATCTTTTGTAAGTTGATAAAATCTTCGTATCAATTCTCCAATCACTAAATCATAACCTTCATTAAATCATAACCTTCATTTGGTATTTTTCCAGTTTGATAAAGTGTGTCAGTCATTTTATCAGCCCTGTCTATTAGTTCGATATCAGACAGCTGTTCGACATCAGACAGTGTGCAAAGTATTCCATTCATTTCCTTTTTCCTGTCTCCGCACCTGCGGAGCATCTTATTTTGTTATATTCTTATTTAGCCCTATATGAGCTTATATAATTTTTGTCCACATTTCGGACAATACATTTCATCATTCTTCCCTTCATGCCCCGAGCAATAACGCTTGCTGCGTTAAAATTACTTTTTCCTGACGCAGGGGAAGATGCAACCTGCCAAACCGCTAAAATTGAAAGGATTAGAGCACATATTTTGATACGATTTATCTATCAAATATTTTCTTCTTTTTATTTCTTCCGCTGGCATAATCCTATCAATTTTAGCGGTTTTTCTTTGCAGTATATCGAGTTCTGCCCTTTCTTCTTCTGTCAATTTCATTTCTTCTCCTTCAAGGCATTTATCTCTGCCTCATATTCTTTCAATTTTAAGAGGCTTATTTGCCAAACCGTTAGTTGCCTTGTGCTTTCTCAAAAGCATTTATTGCTTCTTCGGCTACTTCTGGTCCAACAAAACAAGCATCTGTATAAATACCTTCTCCTTTTGGGCATCCAGATTGGTCATAACACCCCCAATTATCACGGTCTGCATATTCCTTTAACGCGTCAACTAACAATTGCATCAACTCTAATGCCTTAGCCTTTGCGTTATTTTCTTTTTGGCTACAAGATATTTTTTTCATTTTATCTCTTTAGCAAAAGTTGTCCCAGAGGTTTTCATGCCTCTCTTCTGCTCTTTCTTTTTTGCCTTATTTTCTTGTAATTCTATACCACAATATAACTATATAAAAATATATATGCTCAAATATTGCAATTAATAGAACCATAATAGAAATGAGGCATAAAAATATTAAAGATTTTATCCACCCAATAATTTTTTTCATTTCTTCTCCCAATTTATATTGCCTGCCAGACAATCCCAATCGCTATACTGACAAGAAGTTTGCTTAACAATATTTTCGTTTTTTCCTTTTTTCGAACTTCTAAATTCTCAACTTCGGATTTCGATATTTTACATTTTCGCACAATTAGTCACACTTAGTTAATTTATTTAAAACTTCAATAATGAATGAAAGAGCGAATAATCGTTTTTTGGTATCTTTATTATTCTCATCTTCAGGAAATTCACCTGGATTGTTATAGAAATCCGATTCCCATTCGGATTGGGTTCTTATATAACAACCTAACATAATAACATTTTCTTTTTTATTTATATTGTAATACCCCCCGCTAGGGTATTTATATAAATTCGAGAACCACACGCAGTTCTTGACCTTGCAATTTTCAAGAGCCACAAATTTAGGATAGGCTCTGAAATTTCCTTCGGTTTGGAAATCTTTCTTGACTTGGAAAATTCCTTCAGCATGGAAATTTTCTTTAGCATGGAAATCTCCTGCGGCTAGGAAATCTCGTTCGGCTATGAATTCTTCTTCGGTTAGAAAATTTTCATCGGCTCTGAAATCTTCTTTGGCTATGAAACCTCCTTGGGTGTGGAATTTTCCTGCGGCTTTGAAATTTCCTATGGCCAGGAAATAGTCTTCGGTTTTAAAATTTCCTGTTATCTCAGCATTATTTTCAAACCCAACCCACAGATTTTTGTCCACACTGATGTAAGGATATTTTTCAAAAATTTCAAATAATTGAATTTTTGTGGAGTATTTATACTGTCTTCCATCAATTATAATACTTTTAATCATTTTACTACCTCTCTACATTTTTGTATTAATACTTTTGACATAATTTGTTATTTATTATGGATATTACGCCGCAAGTTATGCTAACCGTTATATGCTTATCCAAGGTAACATTATGCGAAACTAAATTTAAGTTGTTCTCTTTCGTTTTCCACTCTTTGTTTCGCTATTTTGCAATATTCTTTTGATATTTCACAACCAATCCACTTTCTATTTGATTTTTCACACATCTTTGCAGTTGTTCCACTTCCCATAAACGGGTCAAATACTAATTCGTTTTCATTACTCCAAGATACAATATGGTCGTAAGCAAGTTTTTCGGGGAAGATTGCAGGATGCTCAATATTTTCTTCAGATGAAAATCCTTTCCCTGTATTATATCTCCAAATATTATCTCTCATTGAATAATTTTTAGAAATCATTTTTTCTTTTATAATTAATTTTCCTGCTTTATTATAGTGGGTTTTTTTACCCCAACCTCCCTTCCATTTATTTTTTCTATCTTTAATAGGATTAAAGGTTTGGGGTTTTTCTTTTGAAAATATAAACATATATTCAAATATACTATAATATCTATTAATATCTGGATTAGACATTCCATTTTTTTCGTAAATCATAGTATCGTGGAGATTAAATCCACACTCCATAAAATACAATGCTTGCCTAAAACTACTTCCGGTTTCGCTTCCGTTTATGGTTGCATCACCAACCACCCAAACCACAACACCACCATCTTTCGTGGTTCGATATAATTCCTTTGCCAATGCTTCAAAATTCCAAGAATATCCTTTGTAATCTCTTAGGTTATCATAAGGTGGAGATGTAACTGTCAAATCAAAATTATTATCTTTTACTGTATTTAGGTATTTCACATTATCACAACAAAACAGTTTTCCTTTTTCGGTTTTGTAATAGGGTTTCATTTTGAATTCTCCCACCTTCTTCCATATTTATGGGGGAATTCTTTCCATAAAATCATATCCGGAAAGGCCTTTTTTATGTTATCTTTCATATATGCTGGGATACCGCTCCGGGCACATTTTTTTAAGATATCGGTGACATATTTCTCTTTTGGCCATTTATTACCATCTAACCTATTACCCGACTCTATTCCAATAATAGCCCAATCAAAATGGAATAATATGTTTTCATTGATAGGGCCCTTCAGTGGTTCAAAAGACACGAACTTTATATTCTTTTTATTACAATCTGCCATAAAGAAGTCTGGACCACACATGTTCGTAAACCGGAAATAATCATCATCTTTTGTAATTGACCACCCTAACCAGCAATTACGAAGAAAGTCATATTGATCATATACTGTTGGATTTTTAGTCAGAAACTGAAATGTGTGCTGATGGTATATTGATATTTCAGTGAGCAATTCATTCATTGTCTTTTGCGGCAGTTCTGCTATTTCGAACATGGAATCCATAAAATATCTGCGATACCCTTTCTTGACTATCTTTTTATACGGAAACTCTTTCCTGAATTCTTCACCTTTGGGTTTCAACATCTTACACCATTGAGCCAGATAATCTATGACAGAAACATCATAAATTTGCTTTTTATATTTATGGTATGCTTTGACTGTTTCTTTATTCACTATTCTCTCCTTACTAGTATCTGAAATGTGTTCCTTTTATTAGCATCTTAAATTTATTCCTCTTCGCGAATTCAATCACATCTGAAAAAAACGTTACTTTTTTTTATCAACCATGCTTCTTCTGAGTCCATATCAGGATTGAAGAGACACCCCCCCCTAATCTATCTAAATAATTAGAAGGCTTATCTTTCACATTTTTTCTAAAAGCATGCTCTTTAAACGCTCCCCTCAATTCCATTGCCATATTCACTTCTGTTTGTGCTTCTGGTTCTGGTTTCATAGCAGTCTCCTACTTTTCCACTCATCAACTACTGTATGAATAAGTGCTTTTGCTGTCCTGACCTCCACAGCGTTACCTATCATCCACATAACATCCTTCTTGCTTCCTAGAAATTTATAATCTTTTGGGAATGACATTGCTGCAGCCAATTCTTCTTCTGTCAGATATCTCATTTTGATATCAAAATCTCCATTCCAGAGCAAAGTAGCCAAAGAAAATGTATTCGCGGTTGTAATTGTATTCAGCGGCTTTTTGATCGATTGATTTTGAGTCCCTGGATTTCCTGCAGAATTATAATAAGCTGTAATGAATTGATGTTTTTCTTGGGTTGTAATTGCTTTCAACGGTTCATTTACAGATTGAATATTTGCTTCTGGATGTCCATTGGAATTGTAATTCTGGGCTAAAAAGCTCTTAGCGGTCATCAAGTAATTATGATCAATTGTTGTTATTGTCGGAACGGGTGCGTCTATTCCGGACGCATGATAGCCACTATAGTATTGTGTTAAGAACTGCTTTGCAATAGCTATATCCACCGATACTGGTTGTTTAGCCTCTTTCGTCAAGATTGCCTTCAACGGATCTTTAAGTTTCTGGTAACCTTTAAATCCCCACACATGTTCAGTAATAAACTGTCTTTTTTCCAGAACTATTTCCTCCCTATTGGACACCCTTTGGTTTTGCCACATATTGGGGTTTAACCTCTGAAGATGTTTCATCAGAAAAAACATTTCTGGATAATACTTTTTGATCCCTCCGGCTATCCGCTGCAGAGTATTAGGGCACAACTTTTTCCGGACATTTTTTCTTAACCGGGTATTGAACTCTCTACCAAATATTGATTCCCCTTCATTTTTGATATCCAATATATCTTCACAGGCTTTCCATTTCTTCATCCCCATATCGCCCATTTTACTGTATGTCTTTTTGGGGAATATAATGGGGTAACCTGGTTTAGTGAATATACCAAAATACCTTTTTCTCCGTGTGTATGCCCCTACATCCGCGGCATTGATAATACGATAATCATAATCATACCCAAGATTTATGATCATATTAACCCATTTAATATAATCCTCACCTCTTCTGCTTTTGATTGGCTTCTTTTTCTTATCAATTGGACCGGACTTAATAAATTCCGGAACATTCTCAACCCATATTATATTGGGCTGTATCCAGTCAATATGAGGAAGTAGATCGTATGCCATAAATCGTGAATCTGGATTTTTTGGCTGACCCCCCTTTGCATTAGAATGCTCTGTACAATCGGGCGACGCCCACATACCACCCATTTTTCCACGGGGAATATGTTTTTTTACATCAAATTCACACAACCCTGTTTCAAAATGTATTGTTTCAGGATGATTTGCCGCATGCGTCTTGATAGCTATTGGCGAATGATTCAACGCATACGGGACCTTTACTCCTGAAACCATAAATGCACCGGTTGTTGCCCCTCCTGCTCCGGCCATATAGTCAACTATTTCAAATGGCTCATTCAATTAAATCTCCTTCTCACAAGCAAGGCTGCCTAAAGAGTTTGAATCATTCTATATGCATCCATCCTGAAACCTTATCTTTTACCCCTACACTGACCGCTACAGTTAAGTCTTTTAGTTGCTTCTCCTGATACATCTAATAATCCACCATAGGTACCCAGACTAAACCATTCATTATTCCTTGTCCTTACATAAGTAACAGGGGTATTATTCTCTTGAAGAATTCCTTTTACAAAATAATCTGTTTCCTTTTTATATAGATGCGTAGAAAGTTTTTGTTCATTTTTCCAATCTTTTAACGTCTCGTCATCAATATTTTCGAATTCAATGATCTCAGTAATTAGGACAACCGTTCTTCGACTATCCCCTATTTTCCCGTCGTCAAAATGATTATATTCCTTGTCAGTTTCTGGTATTTTCATCATTCCTCCTTTAATTGAATTTTAGTGCTCCGCAGAGGAATTGAACCTCTATTTCTGCTTAGACGAACAGTGCAAATATAGCGAGGGCGGGATTCGAACCCGCGACTTCCGGGTTATGGGCCCGGCGAACAACCGCTGCTCTACCTCGCCGCCTAAAAGTAATACGGCTTTAAACTATACCTATTGGTATCGTAATAATTAAAGAAATAAAAGCCGTAATCCTTAGGCACATAATTTGCTTGTACCCACCCACTGCTTGGGCACAAGGCCGGATAACACCAGTATTCGAACCTGTTAGGCAACTCTTTGTCTCTTATTTCTACATGTGAATCGCCCTTACTAAATTCTATCCGGACATCCTTACAAAAGAATATTCATATTTCCTCCTTTTATGAACTATATGAATATTCTTTTGTATTGATAATAATCTTTCTCTTCCATCCAAACATGTATTGCATATAGTTGGCGTTCTTATTATGAAAGTTTGGTGCAGACATTATTTCCCTCCGTCGGATGCTTGTTGGACATCCTTGGTTGTTTTTAATGTTACCCCCTCCTCAACCAATATTTGCAAAATATCTATATCTTTAGGGTTTTTACCTAGCCTGTTACCCAAGGAAGATAACTCGTCAGTATTGTTAATTACCATTAGCATCGCTTGTATAACTGAATTCTTGAGTTCAATCTGCTTATCTTTACTCATTATTCCTCCTCCTCCTTTTCTGGAGTTCTTTAAACGTCACTATCGGGTGGTCAATTGCATCGAAATGTTTTCTATGCAATTTACCACAAGGAACATTAGTAATGTCTCCACTTCTATAAGTCACAATGTGGTATCCATTAAACTTTTTGCCAGAGCATTCAGCACTGAATGAACGATCTGTCTTATGTTTTTTAATTGCACACCCTTTTTTGACCACCCTTTCATCCTCTCCACTATATTTATATCCCTGATTATACAATTCCTTAACTATCTTCCTCTCCATTAACGGATCACCCTCGATTTCAAATTTCATATCACGAAATTTACCCATCTCGTCCTTGATGCGATAATAATATTTGTTTAGTTCTTCTAGCGGTATAACCCCGTGGGGCATTATTTCCTCGCACATTGTCTTAACATCAACAACGCTACAATCAATCTTGGAACACACCCACTTGACATACCCCAACATCATCACACACATCCCAATAGATTCAAAGATGGCTATGAACAAAATAATAGCCATAGGTGTCATAGTAATATTCATAGCATCCAAATATTTATTAATCGCCCTATACTCCCATATTTCATCCACTTCCCTGGGAACTTCACCAGATTTATCTGCATTAATTGCTGCCACTATTATTTTTGTCTCTTCCGTAGTCAATTCTCTTTTCTCAGCATTATGCATCTCTTCGTAAATTTCTTCTATCTTATCCATTTTTACCTCCTCCTTTCGCCAGACTCGGAGATTTTTTTCCATCCGGAAAATTCCATTCAATCTGGTATTTATCAGAATGTTTGTCCAGAAAGAACTCGAAACTGTTATCTATCACTTCTTCCCTGTCTGTTGCATCTATCTCCTCTGGATTAAGGATAAAATTAGAAGGGATAAATCCGGGCTTAATGTCATATATTGAGAACACCTTGCCCCCTCCCAACTTACTAATCACATCATTGGCAAGATCGGCCTTCCCGTCCCGATTATCGTAAAGCCAGTTCAGCAAATCTTGGACGTCTACTTTTACTTTTATTTTGTCCATTTTTTACTTCTCCTTTTCAGTTAAGATCATCCTCTCTGATAATTTCCTTCATAACATTGATTTTCTCCAGACAACAGGGACACACAATTTCATATTCTGAATAATCTAAAGTTCCTGCCATTAATCCTCCCTCTATCTAACTACTTCGCCATAAACCCATGGTAGTTCACCTCCGCATTTCAGACATGTGGGTTTGGTTAAGTCATCTACACAAAGCTTTTTATAACATCCTGATGCTTTCTTCGGAGATTGAATATTTTTTTTATTTTGCCATTCATACTGGATATAATTATATTGTGTCTGTCCAAATTTTTCTATTGGTTCTTGACATTCGGGACACATTAGTTGTCCATTCTCATTGAGAACTATCTTTTCAGTTTTGACAGTTACTTCCCAGCAACTATTTTCAATCTCCTCCATCACATACCTTTTTCCCCATAAAACCAGAATTCTCTGGTTATTTCTCTCCACAAAGCGATTTTGGTTTTTGATATGTTGGAAAGTCTTTTCTGCCCATTCAGCATCCCACAGAGCATTATGCTTGTTCTTATTCTTAGGAATGTCAATATTGTTGTCATCGATAATGCTTGCCAGTTCCCGGCAATACCTGGGAAATCCAGCAGGAAGTTGTCTGATGTTGCCAAATAAACGACATACCAAAATCCAGTCATAAGCACACATATATCCCCAGAATTCCGGTTTTCCCAAGGAATAGTCAGGATAACCGGTAAAATCAAGGATATCGATTCTGATTTGATTTATGGATTTCCCGTAATGTTCGTGAAATCTTGAAATGGAATAAACCCCACGTAGTTCAAACGGGACAAGTCCTTCATAAATGGGTGTGATGACAAATTTCCTTACCCACTTATCTGCTTTTTCATATTCATATTCAGATGAGACAGCATAAAAAGTCCTACCATCTTCACTTTTAATACCTATTGAAATCAACTGCAGTTCGTCGCCAATTTCAATAAATTCTGTGTCTAAAAAACACCTCATAACATCCCTCTAATTGTGCATGTCAATGAAGACTACATATTTGTATTTTCCGTCTTCATAATCCAGCATATTCGTTAATCCCACTTCATTATATTGATAGTCGCGGTAGGTGTCGCCCCATAACTCGAATTCCTTCTCATTAAAAGAAAATTGTTCATACTTGTAATCTATATATTTTTTTAACATTAACCATTCTCGACGTGTTAAACTGTCCTCGCTTATCTTAAATTTCAGTTTAATTATATCTATGTCGCCACACTTATATTTATTATTGGCCCAATTCTTCACCATGGTGGTGATGTCGGAAATAGTGGTACCCGGTTGCAGCCAAGACCCGCCTCCTTCGTTATGCAGGTAAATTTCATTATTTTCACTAACACAACCGCAGATGACCCTCCAGTTGTTGTCTGTTCCCCACTCTGATATATTATCTTCAACAGAGGAACATGCCTCGTGAGGCGTATCCGCCCTGATTGTTATTAAATGTAGATTGTGCGCCATCCTTTCTCCCTTGCTATTATACTAGATCTGGAAGATTACGGCTTTTTCGTATTTCATTCAACTGTCTAGTGTCCAACTTTTCTACCTCATGAACACACCGTCTTCCGCAGTCCAGACAAATAGCATAATAAGTTTGGTCGTCCTCTGATATTTCATAATTTCCACTCCCACAATCTGGACATATATCATTATACTCATTCATTTTTTGCCCCTTGATAAAGAGTAATCTTATCGATGGCAGGGATTTTACCATTACTACATCTAAATACATTCATAATAATTGGCACGCGGTGTTTATTACTAGTATCCGCTACCGTTATTGTTTTTGTCCATTTAGCTTTCATCACTTCTCCTTTTTAATAAATAATATTTTTTTGCCTGTATTTCTCTCTTTCTCCTTCAGATCGTCCAGCAAATCACTCTCGCTGCTATATATTTGCCAGCCGCAACAACCGCATACAAACATTTTATGGTCGCCGTCCTCATACACGTCTTTTCCGGGAACATAGTCAGGAAATTCACCATCATTGATATTTTTGACTTCTCTAACAACAGCCATATCTATTATCTCTTCAATAGGGGAACGATTACCACAGCCTGGACAAGTAAATACATAGTTTCTGTCATCAATTATATCTTCAATAACCCGGTCACATATCCCCGGTGCTGATAATTCTTGAATAAGATGCAACATACCGCGAATATCCAACTCATCAAATTCTACCCGAAATCCATCTCCTTGATCATCAATCAATACATGATCATTATAGATGGTATCATACACCCCGCTATCTGCCCCATCTCCATATAACAGCCCATCATCAATATGGTATCCATCTTCACTCGTCTTACTGGCCATCCTTTTTAGGCATTCGAGAACATCATTTGCAATACTATCTATCAAATTTGAGAATTTATCATGTATTGAATCTATCGGTCTTATTGTTAAAATATATTCTTTCTGCATTTTTTCTCCTTCATTTTAAAACATACATATTAATCTTCTATTGAGATAATCTCTCCGAACGGAGGATCTAACGTTGCTCCGCCGGATTGCACCCACATAGTAGGATAGTCGGGCGGATCGGGATATGAATTACATAGACCGTCTGTGAAATAGAACACACAAGTAGGTATTATACCCTCCTCCCTAATATATTCAAATCCCGGTTTAAAGTCTGTCCCTCCGCCACCCTTGGCTGAGAAGTGAAAATCTTCCAAACTGATAGTCTCAACATTAGCAACTCTAGCATCAACGTATATTGCTATCACCTCGGTGCCGGGATAATTAGTCAACATAGCGTGTAACTCTGATGCAAACAAATCCAACTCATGCTGGGATATTGAACCACTCGTGTCGATTATTACGCATATTGTTCCCAATGTTGGTATATTTAGCCCCGGCAGATATAACCCAGCATATAGATATCTAGCGTTTGGTTGTTTCCATGTATAATCGTTGCGAGAATTTTCAGTCACGAACCGTGACAATATTTCACGCCAAGGCAACTTTGGTTCCAGAACCTCTCCAATTATCCTTTCCAATCCTGCCGGCATTCTGCCGCAATTCTTAGCCGCTATTACTGCTCGCACTACAGTTATCTTCCATTCTTTCTCCTGTTGAGATATAGAACGAGAATAATCCTTGCAGTCTTCTGACTTGCTGGAGACATAGTCTTTAATGTTTCCAAACAAAATATTACCGTCTTTTTGGGGGGGATTAGGCAATATCCTATATATTTCCTCAGCACTCATTCCTTTATATTTTTCATCAATACAACCCCCAGGTGGCAGATCAAAACCTGATTTTGTTACAATTGAATTAATAGCATAATCACAGGCAACATTCCACTTCTCGATTTCTCTACTCTGTCTTCTAAAGGGGTGCATCATAGATATATGAAGAACTTCATGGCATATAAGTCCTACAACCTGTGCTTGTTTTAGTCCGCGGATATATCCACTGTTATAACCTAAAACCACTGAATCAGTATAAGCTGTCCCATATAGATTATATGGTGTGTTATCTTCTTTGAGTTTTAGGTGTAAAGCAATTGATGCAAAAAAAGGGCTGGATAATATCAACCCCGCCCTTGCCTTAACCATTTTTTTTTTTATTTCATCCATCTTTTTTCTCTCGTTTTTTTATAATTCTTTCAATTATTTTCTTGGTATGACTATTATATCTTTGTAAATTATTTTTTGCTCCTTCATAAATATAATCATCATCCAACATTGCTTCAAAAACATTATCTGACACATCTTTATATTCATCATCCGAATAAATAAAATCATACAAATTGGGTGTTTTATCAGTATGCCCTATCATCTTATGCTTAACAATGTCCACTCTCTCTAAAAACTTTCCTTCGTCCGCATAGTCTCCCGTTATTACTATGCGACATCCTGACCACTACCCAATAATTGGATTGTCTGAGCACACACTTCCTCCACCTCTACCGTTCCCATCTGCTAACAAGATTGCCAAACCTGTCATTGCCCCACATCCTGAACATCCAAATTCTTTTAATTTAATTCCATCCCCAAATTTATGGGGACAAATAAATTCCTTCTTATCAATGTTTACAATGCTATAATATTGTCCCATGTTTCCTCCATTTAAAGTTATCATCGGATGCGATATAGGAAATTTAACTTCATTTCCACAATCATATTGCATATTGTCGCATTTTATTCAATATGTTCTGTGCATCTTTGACTGTTTTGTTCCGCACCCCCATATCCTCCCTTAATGTCTGAGGTGTATGTGTGGTTAATTTTTCTTTTATCTCATTGACCGCTTCTTCTAATCGCGGATCGTTGGTTATATTAAGTTTTGGCAACACCTTACATACTTCTTTTATGTTATTGATTAGACTGTCTTTGAATTTGTTTTCAGATTTATCCAGCCTTTCCAGGAGATGTTCCACGACCTTGAACAATCTTTTCCAGAGGTCTCGCACCGCATTATTCACAGACTCCTTAACTTCTTCCTCAATTTGTTCCTTAATTATGTTAACCTCTTCGTCCTGCAGTATCACTCTAAAATCCTTCGCCCGTGGAATAGGTATAAACTGAGTGCTGAAACGATACTTCGATTTCAAGGCTTCAATACCAGGATAATCTCCTTCAGAATACATTTTATTCAATCGAGACTTTGCATCCTCTTTTAATTGAGGATACATCTCAATAAAATTTCCCACCCTCATTTCATATTCATCTTTAAAGTGCTTCATTTTTTCCATATATTCGAAATAGTTGGCGGCAGTTAATATTCTCGGACCATCATCTGACCATGGGAGAGTGTTAAAATAATGATAATTTCTGGCCTCTGAAACAATAGTCTGAATTTTTTTTAAATTAGTTTTTCCTATCAATAATTTATTATATCTTCCCGCCTCGTGAGCGTCAAATTGTTTTTCCGCCACATTGCTAACGTTCCTGTCATATTTTCTGCCAGTCCATGCTGAAATACTCAAGTTAACTAACATAGCTCTTTCTGTTAATTCTGTCATTGTCTCTCCTTTTATAATATTATATCTGAGTGCCTTCGCGCCCACTTCGTGAAGGCCTCGGTGTTTGTTAAAGATTTCTTTCTCTGAACCGAGTCTTTGATCAATAACACCTGAAATTCGGCCGGTAGTCTCTCCGTATATCTCATAATATTAGAATATTTTTTGACAGTGGCCCTGGATGCTATTGCTCCACATATAGCATAAAGACTTGATGGTTCTTCCGGAACATCGGCATTATCTGGATCTTTAATGAGTTTGTCAATATCTGGGAGATCTCTCCATGTCTGCTGAAACCCTGTAAATTCTGCCGAGAATCCCTCTCCCACCGCCCCGGCTATTAATTCATACTCGCTTTCGCTGGGCATACCCCTATTAATCATTGTGCCCACATAGGCAACGGTTCTTGGATTGGGTGTATTTTTGATATCCCCCGTGGGATCAAATTTGTTAAGCAATTCCGGTCTGAATCTAATAAATGCAATTAATTCCGCGGGCATATCATTTTTTATCGCCCAGTCTACCCAGTCATCTGTATTCACTTCCAGTTCCACGATGGATGCGAATCTTGACTTTACAGGCTCCAGGATTCCTTGAACCCCCGCGCGGTCCTGCCGGCGGTTTGTCGCAGCGAGAAAAACTACATAGTCGGACACTATGTGCCCATTGACTCTTCTAGCCAACAAAAGCTGCATGCACGATGCCTGAACGCTCATTGGGGCCTGTCCCAAATCGTCTAAAAAATACACGGTTGGTTTGTCGGCCTTTATCAGTTGAAGTAAGTCTCCAAAGGGTAGAAACTTTGCCTCTTCTTTCCCTTTTACCGGATAAGGCAATCCCTTGAAATCAGTGGGATCGCTCACCACTGGATGTGATATTATCAGCTTTGCCCCCATCTCTTCAGCAGCCTGCGCACATATCTCACTTTTCCCTACGCCCGGGCCACCTTTGATCAGCATCGGCAATTTATACTGAATTGCAAACTTCAATGCTTCCTTTAATTGTCTTGGCCTCATTTACTATACTCCTTTATAAATTTTTCTGATAATTTTGTTTCTCCGGGGGCATAATGCACCCTTTCCGCACACATTACATATTCTATATGATATATTTTCCCATTCTCATATAAATAACCCCATCTGTCTCCACTCTCTCCAACAAAGTCTATGGTTGATTCATCCTCTACATATGGCAACAATAGAACTGTCCATAAATCCGTCTCATACCATTTACAATAGCATTCTTCACAACTGATATCCCCGTCTTCGTTTACAGACATCCAATTTAATTCTGCTTCCCAGTCTGGCAGGCTTCCTGTAGCTTCTTTGATTTTAATTTTTGCAAATAATCCCCTCAGATCTTCTACTTTGTCTTTCTTGATTGCAAGACGAGATAGGTTAATCGTGCTATAATATCCCATTTTTTACCTCAGTTTTGTCGCCTTCATAAATTTCTTTCTCACGGACTCTGCCGCCAATTCATCAATAAGATTCTTGTCCATTCTTGGAACAGTTTTTATTAAAAGATACTTTCCCCACCCAATTACTATAGCCGGAAATGTAGATAAAAAATGATCTTCATTAATGTCATTGGCATTGACTTTTGATAAAGCACTTGTGATTTTATTTACAGGACGGCACACCCTCTCCACAAATATTTTCAATCTATTGCTTTTTGTTCTTACTATAGATATTTCGTGATTTTCAATGTTGTCTGGTTGTTTAGATTTTAATTGACTGTGTGGCATTAATAGGACGTTATCTCTATGGGGAAGTAGCAACAGATACCCTTCGTATTCTTTTGTCCATCCGTCTCTCATAAAAGAATCAGCATAATTTATGCTCCTGTCGTAATATGATTTAGTCCAGATATCCTCTTTGATCAAATCAATTGCTTTATCAACCTCTCTGATATTATTCCAAATGAAGTTTCCGTTCCCTGGAGTTAGTATGGGGAATCCCCGGTAGATTCCCCCATATGCTAAAGTTCCCCCACCATGCCTGGTAAATATTACTATCCCGTTACCAGGATTATACGCGAAAGCAACAGGATCTTTTTGTTTTTTTATATAAGTTAATATTCCCCTACTGTTTCCATATCCAACCGAATGCAACGTATGACCATTCCTTTTTTTTTGTCTACCATACCTACCATACGAGATACCGGTCAATATTTCATTTATTGTTAATTTATCAGATTTTTTCATGATTAATTCTCACCTTTGTTATTTTTTTTTGTTGAATTTACTATTTTGTCGGCACAAATATCTTTTCCCCTTTTAAAATTAGGGGCTATCTTCTTGATTAGATGTACTGTCACAGACTTTCCTCCTTTTTTTTTCAAATAGCTGGCGTGTCCTCCTCCGATAGATTCCCATACCTCTAAAAAATTTATATAGCACAAAAATTGCAATCAACACAACCACCGTAGATATAATTTCCATTATTCCTCCTATTTTTCCTTTTCTTTATAACTGTCTTGCCCGTTTTCTGTCAGTATTTTATTGATTTCATCTATTAGATCGTCAATGCGATATGCTGTTTCACATTCTTTTAGCAGATGTTCCATTAATCCGGGGTACCAAAAATATTTAAACTGCTGTTTAAAATCATGATATATCAATCTAAATTCAGTATCACTTATCCTCTTGGTGAGGTTTGCCAGCACCCATGACAATTCTATTACATCTCTCCTACCTAGAATAGCGTGGGCATATTCTGATATCTTAACTGCCCTTTTTATCTTGGAATTAATCCTCTTATTCCTTTCAATTATTTCACAATCTTCCAAAAATCTGACATAACTCCCGGGCATAAGTCGGCTTTTTGCGAAGATTTATGATTCAAACTTCCCTCACTTTTCTACAATTTCGACACCCATGAAATTTTCCCTTGGCTTTAGTTTTCCATTTGTTGCTACTGCCATGCTTCACATGGCTTTATGTCTTCTCTGAACTTAACGGGCTTCATGCCCTCAACTTTTTTCTTTGAAGCCCTTTTCAATAGTTTCATAAGTTTCATATTATCCATCACTTATCTTTTTTTACTACAGATTGAACGAAAACGGAACTTGATACTGACAAAAAAGAGATTATGTATCTCTCCCCTCGCGGAGAATATCTGGCTATGAAGGTAATTAATTAAACCCTGCCTTTTGGCACCAGACATTTTTCATAGGGATAGAAGTTAATAACCCTCGTTGAGAGGAGAGACCTTTCGTCTATTTTTTTCTCATTCTTATTCTATGTATAATGTATGCCGCTCTAGATATTAATTGTTTATCACTTTTTGCAGATAGATAAGGTAATTTTTTTATGTATTCATATAGATCATGATGCGACTTCCCTTCGTTTATATACTGTAATGCCACCGATATTTCGTCCTTGCTGGCATAAATGTAATGTCTTACTGGTTTGTTTTTCTGTTTATTAGTCCTTAATCTCTCTATAGCATATAAGTATAACCTTATGTTAACGGTTTTGCGCTGTTCGGGAGAACTCATATATAAAGGAAGTTCTTTTCATCTATGACCATCGCGATAAATAATTTTTTGTCTTTCGGTGTCTATCTCCTGCTGGGTTACGCCCTCCGGCTTTTCCTTCGGCAGATATTTTTTGTCATAATGCAATACCTCGGCATATTTTTCCCCCGTCAATATTGATCTTATCATTCCTCTGCTACATTTATGCTTGTTCGCCAATTCCTGTATGTTTAATGATTTTACCGCAAAAGATATTCTTATTTCCTCTATCTCTCTAACGCCGTATTGCCTTTTTCCCCCATTTTTTTTTGGTTTTTTTATTAAAGATGGTTTTTCTGTCTTTTCCCATATGACCAAACTTTTATGGATGTCGCATGTGCCCAGAGAATAAGGATAATCTTCATCATTTTTTTTCCTCATTGACACCCTGTCCCCGAGATGTGAGACTATCTCTGCGGGGATTGTAATGTTTCCAACTCCAATCTCTCCTTGAACAATCACATTTATATTAGTCCCAAGTATTTCTTTGAGGCTTTTTAAATAAACTTCTTCATGTGGACGATCTGGTGCCTTAATGTTTACTTCATCCCAAAATAATACAGGGGAACACTCCTTTTTTATCCTTCCCTGGTAATCATAGTGGTCAACACGGTCAGGGAACATGACGGATATAGGAAATTCGTCTTCTGTTATATTTTTATCTATTTCAACTATTGTTCCCCATCCATTCAGATAACAATAAACGTAGTCACCTGCCCTTGCTTGAGCAAAAGGTGCATTTGGATTAACATTATTTTTCATTTTTACAACCCCCTTTTTTATTGAAAATATCCCGAAGAATCCAGATATCTTAAATAATTTTTCCCCGAATTGTTGTTTATCATCTGAATACATTTCTGGGCTTCATCGCCCTGTGCACAATATTCTATCCCTGTTATATCGCCTACAACAAGCACCACATATAGAAGATGCCTGTTGATTTCCTTTATTCGTAGATTATGCAACATTAATCCTCCGCAAACAATTCTGGTTCGTTGTGGAAAACGTTATACCAGTGCTCTAGTGAGGTTCTTTGTTCAGGTATCATGTCGGTGAATTTACCCAAAATATATTCAACATAATCAGGATCAGCCTTCGTTATCTGCTCAATCGTTTTGGGATTATCGCTTTTATATCGCGAATATTTGCCAAAAGTCAGATATTTTTCATAATACGGGGCTTTCATCATCTCCATGATGGCATCCATTGTTTTACAGGATTTCATTATAAGCGAATAAAACACTAACACCAACATTGCACAGTCCGACAATGCATCGTGTGGAGACACCTTGTTATGCCCAACGATCTTTTTAATCGTTTCCGTCATCTTGTAGAGTTTATGTTTATAGAAAAACCACGCCAATCGATGCCGTTCAGAATCTGGATATAATACCTTAAGTATTTTGAGCGTATCAATCACCTGCATTTTAATCTCAATCCCCTCGTTTTTTAAAGCCTCAACATCAAAACTAGCATTATGTGCTATGAGATAATTTTCTGGAATATTTAACTGTTTTAAAATTTTTAACGCATTAGTATTCCCAAATTTAGGTAATCCAGACATATCCTCTGGGGTAATACCATGAATTTCCATTGCCTCAACATCAATTCCCCCATCTATCTGATACTTTTCATCATACTTCCGCATTTTTTCGCCATCAACTTCAACGAAAGATAACTGAAGAATTTTTTTATCCTCCCGGTTATTGTTCGTTTCTGTGTCTAAAAATATTATAGATCCCATTCTGTCCGCCTTTCAAAAAATAAGACGGGGTTTCCCCCGTCTTTATTTTTCCCAAATGGATAATCCCCGGATGCACCGGCTTCTATAATTAGTAGTAATATTACACATGGTAGAGATTTTTTCATCTCTTCCTCCTTTTGTCTTTGTTTTTTTATCCATTTGGATATTTAATATTTTTGATCAATCTTCTAATGAAATCCAAGCCTTTTTGAAACACAAGAGTTTTGATATTAATGAAGGTTTCTCCACTTGGAGAATCCCATTTCTGTTCTATGACCCTGAAATATCCCCGGTCAACATAAGTCTGAT
The DNA here is from genome assembly GCA_964457455.1 of uncultured Candidatus Cloacimonadota bacterium. Taxonomy (GTDB): domain Bacteria; phylum Cloacimonadota; class Cloacimonadia; order Cloacimonadales; family TCS61; genus JABMPU01. The sequence goes on along the minus strand of CAYWJN010000001.1, from coordinate 111,589 downwards.
ATGGCTCGTTGCTTTGTTCCCTTAGGATGTGTTGTTCCCGCAGGAAGGCAAACAATTTGTTTCGCCCAAACCCTTTAATATCCAGAACTTTTGCAACTTTTGACATCTCAATAGCGCCCTTGCTCCCAGATACAGCATCAAAGAACTCTGCTTTCGGCCGCATATGAACATTCTCTTTCATCAGAAGATCATTCTGAATCATCAGATTCCTTTTTGATTCTAACGCTTCGATAAATGCCTTCTTTGCTATAGTATCCATTTCTGGAAAATAGGAATCCACAAACATCTCACTATTTGAAACATATCCGCCCGTTTTTCTTATTGTTGGTAAAACCGTGTGGACCATCCACCTTTTGAATTTTTTTGCCCCCAGCTTTCTACTTCCAAATATTAACAAATATAATCCAGATTCATTTACTATGGACAATTTTTGTCTTCCACCAGGGGTGTCGCATAATACGACACCCTTTTCATCATCGTCCAATCTGCCCACCGCATCTCGGGGATTTGCGATTCCCAAGATAAAACATATGTCTTTCGCCACAAACCATGGGTTTCCATTTCGAATGGAGGTTCTTACCTCTTTACCCCCATAATCAAATATCTTCAGAGTATTCATGACACACCTAATGCTTTATTTGAAATAGTTTATCTTCAAATGATGTCAACTCACAATCGTAGTCTGACTTGAACATTGCCACACTCTGAGGAACTTCCATTCCAGCAAAGATTGTGGTTCTTATGCGTTTTTTCACATTTTCACGCCCAACCACTGAGGTGGATTTTTCTCTACTTATTGCCCTTTCTGCTCGACCCGTCGCCCGTCTTCTGCCTTCATGCTTATCCCTTCTTTTGTCGTTGGAATTCCATAGACTTATACCCCGATGATACTTGCCATCATCGTTTTGTATTACACAAACCGCTATCGAAACGTCCGCCGAGGGGTTATTGCTGCCTTCTTTAAAATAATATAATCTTTTGATCATTATTTTTCTCCTTTTGTTTATTTGCCCTCGCATTCTTCTTTTAAGCATTGAATAGGATCACCATGAACCACTCTAACCGGTTCATAGCCCACATTAAATATTTTTTGCTCATCATTCTGTACGTCAAAATCAATAACCGCCACTTTAACATTGGGGGTGTCTGCTGTGATGTCTCCGACTCTCCCATCTCTTGTTTCAACCACAACACGAGGAGTGTGTAATTTTATCAGATTGTGAGTTTCGATATTCACCGCGTCTAGAGGTATTCTCACAAGAATATAACCAGCAGCCATCATGTTCTGCATCTGGTCACTCAGGTTATCTATATTAAAGTCTGATAACTCTGCATTAACCACAAACCCGTCATCACAAACTTCTTTTATATCCCCAAAACATATCATCAACCTCATCAGTTCAATAGCTTCCAGTGGATCTCCGGAAACAAAATAAACATAAAACGATGTGCTGTCCCATCTCTTATAGGGGAGTAACTTTAATCTCCTATAGGGGCGTAACTTAAATTGTTGTTTACCCATTATTATTTTCTCCCCCATTTACAATACTTACAAATTTTTTGGCAATTTTTATTGCGTCCAATTGCCAGTCAGGTTGGTAATCGTCAATTCTATGTCCAGTTTCATTATCCACTATAAATTTTTTTAAATCTGTTTTTCTGGGATAACTCCCTATCCACCCATATTTATTATAATGTGCAATACTTCCACATGCAAAGATAAAGAATTCATACAGGTAATTTGATATAGTATAATCACCGCTACCATACTCTGTTATTTTACAGGGTTTTGATTTTAATGCCTTTTTAAAATCTCTCACAAGCCGCTCATAAGACCAGACAGGGTTACCATTATACATAACATCAGCTTTTAAGTTGTTTTCGTCTAATACCTTTTGAATCTTTAGCCTTCTCTCTCCCTCAAACGGAGAAAAGCCTAAATCAATATCCCCTAGGACTTTTTGTGCTTTATAGACATCGCTTTTGTTTCCTCCAATGGTAATGTGCTTTATTTTTGCTGTTCCCATATATCACTCCTCAAATTTGACTCTTTCATAAATTTCATCCCAACCTTCTGGAGACAGTTTTTCATACCAGCCTTTGCATCCCTTAGTAAAAAGTATGCATTTTACACCATCCCTGACAAAATACCACTCATTAACATCCTTTTCAAAATAGATAGTGTCCGCTCCGTGATAATACATAGCAAACCGGAACATATCTATATCTGAAATTATTATTTCCCTGGTAGTTAACTCCTCTTGATATACAGATATTTGTATATTCTGTCGAATGAGGAACATTATCATGATTCCCATGACGACAGAACCCGCCACCAATATTGTCGTCTTTATTTGATATTTTTTCATTTTATTTCCCCCTTGTTTTCATTTTTGTAAAGGTCGTTAAATAAAGGATAAATTGCCAACTTAATCTAATTATTGACAATGCTATGTGTTTCCCCACAAAGAAAACACCTTTGATTGTTATTACTTTACTCACAGTTTCCTCATTATTGAAATCTATCTTTATCTATATAGATTACTATGGTATCTGGGCGAGATTCCAACATAATCCTATATCCCTTGGACAACACATCATCTATTATGGCATCCCGTTTTTTTCTTGAATACTTATATTCTGCCCCATGTTTATATTTTAAATCGTCATATTTGCGGAAGCACCAATATTCCACCATTATTTGTTTCATATTATCCTCTTTTTTATTTTTGACCCAAAACTTTTTTTTTAATCTTCGGAGTCATCAACCTTCTGATCATATTAACAATTGATTCCTCTTTATATATTTTTAGCCATTCATTTGGTCCAGCCATTTCATTAAACAATCGCCCCCTCTCAACACTATCTTCAGAAAACGCTACTTCTCCTGATAACCTATATCTTACAGAATCAGTTATTCTAGTTGTTTTGTCCCATTCTTTAAAATTCTCATCGACATCTCCCCACGGATCATAGTTCTCAATAATAGTTATAGCCGTATCTATTAACCATAGAGCCTTCTTAATTATTTTAACCTGATGTTTTTTAGATAGTTTCTCTCCGTTCATAAAATACCCCTCCCTTATATTTTATTGTATTTACCTATACATTTTTTTATAAACTTGTCTCGCTGTTTCATCGCCTGTCGATTAATACGCAGCATCTCTTTTCCTATTTGGTATGTGCCCTTTTGATATCCAACATCCTCCGACATATATCCACATATCTTCTTCTCTATATCTAGAATATAATTGAAAACCTCCACATTCTCTATTTGCTTAATCGTTGAGGTATCATAACAATCATCGCCAGTATAAAATTCTATGCTATACACATTCCCAACAATCCAAGACTTATCCTTAATGATCATTTTCGCTGGGACATCTTTTTTAACCCGCATGTAAGCCTCTCTGGCATTACTTCCAGCAATCACTAAACTATTATATACTATACCCATCAATCACCTCTTCAACTTCTTGAAATATTTTATCACATCCAATGGTTTTTCAACCTTTTTTAATATCACACCTTCGGGCTGTTCAATGTTGATAAAAGAAATATGATTCCCTCTTTTTATTTTCGATACTTTTCTAATAATAAAATATGAGCCGTTTGTTTTATTAATTTTATTCTGACTAATTATCTGATGGTCTTTGAGTTTGCCATCGTTATATTTTGCCTCTATTAAATAATTATTGCCCCTCTCAATAGCAAGTATCCCATCGCACAATCTTCTGCTCTCTCTAAAATAATCTGGATTAAATCCGCATTCCTTTATCATTGCCCTCAGATTATTCGCCTTCGCAGTTCCTGACCTAATAAAAGATAAAAACTTTTGCATGTGTGGGTTTGGATCAGATATCTTATGATATAGACAACCATCTTTACGGGACTCCCCTGCCAAATGCTTTTCGAATAAATGCTCACCCCTCATACGATGCGATGTTCTCAGGGCTTTCATTTTATTTGCACCCATTAATCTTTTTGAAATTATAATAATATCCAACCACATAAGGATTCTTATGAGGGTCGTACTTCTTATTCTTATTGACTTTTCTCCATCTTTCATGAAATATTTGCATCATAATATTATAATTGCCTGTTTCCCGAATTCCTTCCTCTTGATAATCACTTGCAGTCATCTGATTCATTTTCTTTATATCCGTTTTTGTTATTGTAATAGTATATCTCGCATACTCCTCTTTCATAAACCTACCAGGTATCCAGGTATAACCTTCTGCCAACTTATCTCCATCGCTTATATAAATAATCTGTTCAGCATCTGCTACTTTTATTATGTAAAACTTTTCCTTAATAAAATATGTTTCCCCAACTTTATAATGCGGTTCGAAATCTACAAGTTGAGTTCCCTTCACTATATACAGTTTTCCCTCTTGCTTTATAATTCGTGTTCTTACAACCCTACTCGTTCTATTTTGGATTCCCCTCATTGATCTTTTTATCATTTCATGTGAACATGGTATTCCCAACATTTATCTGCTCCCTTCTTTTTTAATAATTTTCGGTTTCCCTATAAAATATACTATTTTCCCATCTATATTACTATGGTAGCCACTCTCTATAATATTTTCTTTCTCATCCGGGGCGAGACCATTTTGCTCGCTTTCTTCGCATATTTCTAAAAACATTTTAATAGCGAGATCTTCATCACCTCTTATAATAATTGCTTCATCGATTATCTCGTCGGCCATAACTATTATAATATTATCCATCTTCTTCTCCTCTATATAAACAATAGCAATGAATTCTGCATAAATGTGTGTTTTTTTAGAAATATTGAATAGTTTAGAAATTTCAATTATTTAATTCATCCTCGCCCTTTTTCTTAAAAAGAGAAAAGAGAGGTAAAGTCATTCCCTCTCTTTGAAGATATGGGCAGAGGGTGAGTTGGTAATCAAATTATTTAGAACTCTTTAAATAATAATAAGGATATAACAGGTTGTTCGTTCCCTGTATTCCTATAATTTCAACAGACTTAACAAATATCTGTTTACCATCAGTAACACTATATTCATCTGACCACTTTATAATATTTTTATTGAATCCCGTTACCTTTCTCTTTCTTACAGTAACCAGTGAGCCATGACCAATGTTGTATTTGTTAACAAATTGGTGTTGCCTTAACTGATATATTTTTAACATCTTCTCCAAGTAGCCTATATTCTTGGACATCCTCTCATCAATTTTTTGCTGTAGCAACAATATGGCTTTAACGCATTTTTTCTCTTCAATCCCAGTTGTGTTATTGCCCTTGATAAAATCATATATAACATCAGCCAAATATGTAGCAGGCAAATTCTTGTCCGGTGCTTTCTCCTTATAGAATCCAACACCCATCACAAAATGTTTTTCAAAAGCCACTATGCTATTACTACCGAGATTCACCCTAAACATCCAATAATCTGGGTGGTACGACCTTCCTCCTGATAAGATTATTTTTTTTTTATCATTGACCATGTAGTTTGCAGGCATTACCCTGAAATTTACATCAACCTTCATCTTCTTGTCCTTTATATCGCTAACTTGTTCCATTCTTTACTTTTCCGATTTTTTTTGGATAATAAAAAAGCCAGCTTATTGCTGGCTATGTTTTATCTTCTGCTGTGATGGAAATGCCACAGAAATGCACTTCATTAAAATATACCACGGACTTCGTCCCCTAACTCCGTGGACTTCCCCGCTTTTAAAGGTCACACTACTGTTAATCTTGGTGATTCTAAACTTATAAGATGCATTCCTCGCATCTCCTCCAGATAATTCAATATAGCAAGCACCCATATTCTGGTTTCCATCATCCGCCTCTTTTTCGATATTCACTATAAACCTCATATTTTCCTCTCTTTTATAATTTTTTGAAGATCCTCAGGCATCTGCCTTATCCATTGAGAAACTTCTTCAAGATAACTGTTTTTATCTTTAGGTTCTAACATCTTTGTGTCTTTTATCCCTATTGGCGGTTCTACTTCATTGCCATCTTTATCTATTACCGGCTTTCTCAACGCATTTATCCGATAGATCACTTCATCTAATAATGATTGTCGGTTCGGTTGACATAAATCATCAGGATTTCCAATTGAGTATATCCCTCCCTCGTCATTATAGGTTACTTCAGCTATTTGATAATAATAAACTCTATTTGATACTCCGGGAATTATATTCTGAACCCGGGTGACCCTGTATTCCCATATCACCCTGTCACCTCTTGTTTTATAATACTATTCATAAGATAACATTCAAAGCAGCAATATTTTAATGGCCATTCCTCATCGTATTTTATATTAATTCCAAGAATTAGCCTTATGTTAACCAATCTTTTTATAATATCACTGACGCTAATTTCCTCGGGTATATTTGGGGTATAATCACCACACAAAAAACACCTCGGATTTTCCATAAGTATTCTACGACAGAGGAAATAATTGACGCCAGATTCCATCTTCATGTGTTCTAGGTAGATCCATCTTGACATTTATATAACTACCATTACTTCCAATATCTACAAAACCAGGCCAATTTAAGAAAGAACAAATACTCATACTGTGGCCATCAAGGTTATCAATAACAAAATCTTCTCTTTTAATGAACGCGTGAAGGCATATACTCCTAATATACTTCCTTATAGCATTTGACATGTCTGATGCGAAATCCTCGAATCCTGCTTCGATTTCCGCCATATCATTTGCGGGTATTCCCTCTGGGAGAGATCCCATTAATGCATCTAACAGCTCTGTATTTAAAACATCAAATGCCAACCGGTTTGTGGTTTCATGTGGATCATAAGTTTGAGATTGAGGCATAAATTCTTTTATCTCCTTTATTTACACTATCCCTACCCATGGCAAGGGGTAGGGAGGAACAGGTGTTGGTGGTCTTATTAGGGTATGAAGTCCCTGCACAGTCATTAAATGCTGTTGAAAAGCATTAGCCAGAAGACTAGGCAATTCATTCGGGTTCATCGTCGGCAATGGCGCTGCAAAAGAACAAATCCCCGGAAAAGTTACTATGCATGGTCCAATAAATTTTATATGGGCAGGAGGCAATGATCGATAAGCAGTAGTTAGTTGCGCCGCTGTCCAATATGCTACAACTCCCTGGTTAATACCATTCGAAAAATGTTGCCGGGATAAAGACTCGGGAGTATAAGTCTGAATTGCCATTCCCATTTTTAATTTTAATATGCTTTTGAATGATTGAGCATTTCCAGTATCAATTAGCCCGTTATTAGTATATATTGTTCTAGCGTCCATCACTGTATTATGGTAAACATCAACTATCATTTCTGCGGCAGCCTCGTAATCAGTAGCATATTCTTGAAATAAATTAGTTAAAGAAATAATAAATTCCGGCCAATTTGCTGCCATTTAGGTCCCCGTTATTGAACCAGCTAGGTGTTGAGATTTAGATTTCTCTGCCGTCGCAGCAGATATATCTGGACTTATGGGCACACTACTCACTCCCGCTCCAGTCATATGAGTATGATTAATAAATATTCCAAGGAAGGCTATTATTATCTGCATTAATTTGGCACCCGATGTTCCTATCTCGAATTTTCCATCAGGAGACATCCTGAAAACTATTTGATTACCAACTCCGGAACGAACAATAACCTGCCCCGTTGTATCCATCTTGAGATTGGCCAAATTATTTATATCCACTGACAGTGTCCCATCTCTTGTGACATTCAGATTAAATAAATTATTGATAACCATATCCAACATTTTTGAAGCTGGCGATGTTCCCTGGGAACCTATTTTAAGATGTGTTGTCGTTAATGGTGAAAATGAGCCGGGCAAAGGTGCCGGATTGATAGCAGATGGAACATTGTCTACCTTAATGTCAAACATTGGTCCGGTCGTTCCCTGTATGATTTCAAAACTAAATCTCGGAGATCCGTCGGACTGGTTCGTCTTTCCAGCAAATTTATATCTATATCCGCCGGCTTCCATTTTTTCTAAAGCAATGTTCCCATGGCTGGCCGCCCCGAACATACTGGCAACAACCGAACTAAATTCCAACAATAATTCATCATTTTCATTATATTCTATTTTAGGAATACGGGTCAAAGAACCATCTGCTTTTCGTCGAATCGAATATATCCCTACTGTCCCAGTTGGAGATATTATGACACCCCGGGATTCTCCCGCTTTGAACAATGTCTCCCCATCAACGAGAATTATTTGATTTTTATAAAGATGTTGTGATCTCGTGAAATATCCAAGGCAATAATATCCTCCAGACATCTCCATAAGTAGACATACTTGCCCAATATGTGGCTGTATCACAATATCATCAGATGGAAATGAAAAATATACAGGTTTATATATTCGGCCCGTTTCAGCATCGGTGGCTGAGTAATTACCTTTTGTGCTTTTGGGGTTTATGTAAGCCTTTGCGACCTTTACTAACTTCATCATGTCCTCTCTTGCCTATCGCGTTTGGGTGAACTTCTTCCGGGGGGGTCCCGTATTTAATAAGACCCCCCTTTGCCTCCGCCACCCGTGTCGTTAAGGAGGATTTATTTTTCAATTGTATTCCCAAATATTTTTTTAAATATGTAGCGACCTATACTAAATACAAAACCTGCCAAAAATAATATAACTACCCACAGTGACAAGTCTTTATCCATAGGCGTTGCAACAGCCATAACGAAAGACATAGCCACACATGACAGCGCTATTATCATCAGCACCCTTCTCGTAATACTATAAATTTTTATTTTCATTTTTACCCCGTTTTTCTTTAATTTCCTCTAGTTCTTATAAAATGCCTAACAACTGGTCAACACCTATTGCTGACATAGGAAGATGTGTTTTAACATTAATACAAAAAAGTGTCTGCGCTTTACGTTCCATCGTGCATATAGTGTCGTTATGGTGTCCGCCGTGGGCAACCAATAATATTTCTTCCATATTAAAACCTCGTGTCTTTCCAATGCCTTGTGAGTTCCAACCAAAGCATAAAACAATACCGTTGGGCTTTGTGATTCGTGCTATTTCCTTTTTCATATTAGACCAGAAACTTGCTTGTGTTGTTTGCATATTTACAGTCTTCCCCAACTTTTTATAGCACTCACTTACTTGCCTTGGGCTGTAAGGAGGATCAAACAAAACAAGGTCTACGCTTTCATCTTCAAACTGTTTTAAGAAGTCAAGGGCATCCATACAATAGTCCGTTTCCATTTCTGGATCTAAATCATTTGTAATCGTTGCAAGTTTATTGTTGTTTGCAAAAGGGTCTATACTCTTAATGTTTTGTTTTAGGTGCTTCTTTACAAAGTTTCTTATTGGTTTTATGTTAAAGGTATTTCCGTTTGGCATTGCCCACTCTTTAGTTATTTTCATTTATATCAGCAATATGTCCCCATATTGTTCTCGATTATGGTTATGAATATCATAATGCAGCCATGGTATATTGGCTTCTAATCGAGTAATATACGGGAATCTGTCCAAATGTTCAATAATGTATTGCCTTTCAGTATTGTAGCCATCTATGCCAATTTTCTTGCCACTAACACTGTCCAGTCCTCTGCCAAACTTATGAGGAGACAGTATTGCTCCCTCTTTGCAATCAAAAGGTCTCCATCCTCTAAAATTATTGGCATTAACATCTCCCGGTCTCCACGCCCAATCGTTTACAACCCTTGGGCCAAATGTTTTACGAATAGTATCAGCTGTCATCAGTAGATATGGGTTGAAATACATCCATCCTTTATTTTGGGCTACAATATGCTCCAAATTATGATCAACAATATAATTTATATTTACGACACAAGAATTCTTGATTCCTGCTAATTTTCTATATTCGCTTTCCGGCAAAAGTTCATATAGTTTAAACCATTTACATCGGTATTGCATTTTGTCCCCTTGCGATTCTATCGCTTTGATGAAATCTACCAAACTGTTCTCGATGGTCATCATATGTGCTTCTTTGATGATGTTTTTGCCCCCCTGAGGAATTGTCAATTGCTTCGAACAATTGTTTATACATCTGTGTGCCTTTCCCATAATATTGAATAATGTCAGAATATATCTGATAATAGTCTTTTTTTATTATAATTTTAGGCATTTCATCTCTTCCGACAAATTGCGGTTCAATCTGCATAATATGGTGAGCGATTGCAGTTTCAATATCTTTATCTCCCCAACCTTCTAATTTCTCGGCAGATAAGAATATGATAACATCACATTCTAAAGAATATCGTTCAGCCGGGGTGGTTGCTTTTATCTCACTCATATAATCACCTCGGAGACTTTCTATCCAAAATATTCTTATCATGATTTCATATTCTGATAAAATAGAAAATTCATTCCGAGACAATATCTTTTTAACAAGATTATCTAACCTTTTATCTTCTTCCAAATTATTTACTGTAAACATTATCTCCACATAACGACATCGACTTCACAGTCTTCTTCTGGATCGTATATTCTTATTTTATCGCCGGCCGCTGGTTCCGAGGCAAAATCTCCATCGATTGTTATCTGATTACCCGATATTGCTTTTATTTCGTATGTGCTGCCAGCGTCATCTCCCGTTAATATTTCAATCATTTTACCAGTATAGTCATCTGTTCCATATCGTAGAGTAGGATTACTCATGCCTATGTAGAGTTGATCACAACCAGCAACATTGTTCGAAAATTCTATTAATTCAGCACCAGAACGTTTTGCTGTTACAGTAAAATAATTATTTACCGTATCATACGCAACTTCAACAGCTTCAAAACCAAGCTGATCATTTATATCTGCTTCTATCTCCAATGCGGCAGTGGCAGCTCTATCATCAGGTGTGTCACCGCTAATTTCCCCAAGTTCAACGATAATATTAGTATGGCTGTATATATTAAAAACAAATCTCGCTCCAGTCAGATTAAAAGGGCCCTCTATTACTGTTCCAATCAATTTTGAATAAGTGTAATTTGTATAATCATCCCAATTATCTATAGTAATAATATCATCGCCACCCGATACATCAACTGTTAATATCTCCGCCCTATCAATTTCTTTGTCTAAATTAGTTAATTTTATATTGGGGGCATTCAATTCATTAATCAATATTTTTGAACCTCTACCTCTTTCTTCATATCCCCCGCCTGGATCAACTTCTACTTTAATCCGATTATCAGAAGATATAAGTAGTCCTCTAATATATTCAAGAGATATTGGGGTTATTACCACAGAATCAGATGCTGCAATTTCTATTTTCCCTATTTCTTCTTTACTCTTGTCTAATATTTCGTTCAGAAACCCAGGTATTGATGTTAACTCTGCGCTCCCCTCTACGAATTTTACACTGGTTTGTACTTCCAATTATTAGTCTCCTTTCTTTTTTATATCAATAATATTATCAACTGATACGCGAAGTTCGTAAGGTCGTCTTTGCTGGTTGGGGATTTCTACTTTTATTCCCCCTTCACTTCTATTGACTATTGTTAGCCATTTCCCGCTATATTTTTGATGCATATTATTATTTGAAAAATCAACTTTTACTAAATCTCCCCTTCTCGCTTGCAAGCTTTTTCGTTTTGCAATAACCTTGTTGCATTCTTCTATAATTTTTTCAAGGTCACTATTTTTAATGCCCGGAAGACCTTTTACTATTTCATCTCTATTCATTTACTTCTCCTTTGCTTTTTTTATTCTTACTTTCCTTGAGTTTTGTCAAGTTTTTTTCCTTAATATACTTAATAACCTTAAAAAGTCCTCTTATACGTCGATAGTGCTGATCTTTCAGTAATTCATACAAGTTGTCCGCTCCAAATCGTTCTACAACTATGGCGGTTATCCCCTCCCCTGTTATACCCGCTTCTTCTGCACGACATTTTATTGCCAATATAATAGATTCTTCTTTTACTTTGATTTTTCCATCATATTTTGCTGCAATAATTTGAAGTTCTTCAGGCGAACAATGAGATAGGTGGATATGTCCCCATCTTTTCAAATCCTCGTGCAGAGCATTATATCCTTTCCCATGTTTTTCTGCCAAATGGTATATTAATCTAATAGCCTTATTCCTGTACATATATCCATACCATATCATTCTATTCACCTATATCATAGACCTTTGTTTTTCTGATAATATTATCGCTCCTGCACAATCGCACTATCCTGCTGGCTACCCTTGGGTCTAGAAGTTCTGCAATTTCTTCAGGAGACCAATTGCTCGTATAGATAGTTTGTAGTTTTTTCGCGGATCTATGATTTGAAATTATATTAGCAACCTTAATAGTGTGTTCATTTGTTTCTACTACTCCACCAAATTCATCAAGGACTAAACATCCTTCGCAATTTATAACATTCATCATCGTATAATGATAATCCCTGTAATTATGCCGGAGATTATCAACTAATTCAGGGAAATTAATAAATTTACCTGGCAACCCGATTTTCCAACGATATCTAAGAATGCTCGTAGCATGAATTGTTTTCCCTGTGTTTGTTTCTCCGTAAATAAACATACTTTTATGCATATCTTTGTGTGCTGGTTTCCACCAAAATTTCAAATATTCCTCCGGCAGTCCTTTAATCATTCGTCTATAATGGGATTCCATCTCTTTCTTCAATCGCTCTTGAGCCTTTTTGTAACAATTTTTACATAAACCGTTTGTGGACTCATACTCTTTCTCGGTTTCTATAATTTTATGGCATTCACCACACCTCCCATAAGCGCCATTAGGCAATATCCTCCCCATGGCATTCTTAATTATTTTGCTGGAAATACTGTCTAATCGTTTCTTCTTTTTAATATTTTTCATCATGTCCTTTATATTTTCTAAATTGTTCTGTTTTTTGTAAATTTTTCACTTTTTTATCTGCAATTAAAGCTCGTTTTTTTTCTTTATTCTGCAGATAATCCATAAATTCCGGAGTATTGATTGAAAAAAAGTTGTTAGGATCAAAACTATATCCTCTTGATATTTGACCTTTATTTTGGGTGAAATATAATTCAATTGATTCAATTATCTGCTTAAATGTATATATTTTTAACCAGGGTTTCTTTGTTGTGTGGGTTGCCAAATATTTTATATTCCTATATCTTCTTCCTCGCTTCCCCGTTACTTTCCAATAACATATTCGGATTATGTCTGCTTTATCTTCGAGAGAAATTAGTTCAATTTCCTTCCAAAATTTTTCAGTCGCCAGTATATAGTTATTCTTTGAAGAAGCAATAGAAAATGGAAAAGCAATAGCAATAGCGTCTGCATAGCGATGATGGCCTTTATGCTCAGCGTATATTTTGAGCGTTAGGTTGCCATCTTTTGCCCTTTCGGCCAATATATCACCAATGGCGTTTATCACTGCATTGTCCAGCCTCGTGCCCACCTTGTTTGGAGCGACATTCGATTGCACCTGTTTATTTGGTGTAAGCGATGGTGGGGGCGATAATATTTGCTGGGCATTTATGCGTGGGCATATGGTTGTTTTCCCTTTTTTATCCGTGGCCGTGCCCACTTCACCTTTATTATTTTCCTCAAGTTCTTCATTTGGTTTTTTAAACAATTCCTGTTGAGTTTCCTTGATATCAACACCTATTGCGTCTAATAATTCTATTGGAATCCCAAGATCCAGAGCATCGTGCAAGGATACAGAGTGCCCCCTCAACATATTAGATATAAATGCACCCTTCTTTTGGGAGAACTTTATTTTTTTATCTTGTGCAGACTCTCTATACATTTTGCGGTTATAGATTGTTCCGTCTTTAAACCTTGAGAATACCCCTCTTTCTTCCAATTCTTTTACGCACTTTTTGACAATATCAACAGGTTTTGCAACAATACCCGCCAATTCCTCAACAGTCATCTTCTTCCCTTCTATTTGTAAACATCCCCTATTTTTTGCTGGCCACATATAACAACACATTCTTATCCACAATCCTTGAGATGCCAGTGAGCACAAAGACAATGATGCTTTAGATAACCAATCTTTATAATAGAAGGCAAATGAAGGTCTACTATCCGATTTGTTCGTCAAAGGATTTTTCATTGTTTTCCTTTATTTTATTTAGAAAATTTTCAGCCTTTCGGAGATGTTTGTCACCATTCAGCACTTGCCTTAAAATATGATCATTACATTCTATTTCTATGGCAAGTTGCTTAATAGTAATATTGTGTCTAGCTAATTCTGCCTTAACGTCGGATCCTGTCATGGTTCCCCCTGTTAATATTAAATAAACTATTAACACCCCACATCTTAAACACGGAATCCTGTCAAGTCTTTTTTTTTATTTTATTTATTATATTAATCATATCATCCCAAGATACTTCTATTCTGCAGTGTCGTTGTTTCGCTATTTTTATAATATCATCATTCCCTACATTAATACCACGCATCCATGCTATCGTTTTAATGTCGCGGAATGTCCATACTGCCTTTTCCCTTCTTTCAAGAAAATATTTCTTAATTTTTTCCTTCGCTGAATTCAAATTGTCTGATTGTTCCAATATTTCTTTCAATAATGTCTCTGCTTTTGTCATTTTTTACCAACCTTTATTGGTTTAGCTTTGTTCTTTTTCAATTTTACAGTTATTATTGGTTCATATTGCCACTGCGTTGTTTCACGCAGGATAGCCTTTTTTGGTATTTTTCCAATCTTCTTCGTGTCCTTAATGTCCGTTTCAGACATTTCACCCGTAATTTTGTCTCCCTCTACTATCAAATACGTTTTTGGCACTCTTGTACTCATAAACACTACTCCTATTTCATATTTTTCTGGATGTTTGGCAACCTGAATGGTTACAAACTTAATATAATCATCTCTATTCCGCTGATACCATTTTCGGAATCTGCCGCATGAGAATTTAGACATGCAGATACTACACGCCTCTATCCTCATCGGCATTAATTCATTTTGGCATCTTTTCATTGAGCCATTTCCTTAATCTCAAAATCCACCCTAATTTGTAACCCTTTATTTTTCTCTTGATTTCACCATTTTCCATCCCAATGATGGTTGGGATTCTATCTATACCTTCTGGATAATTTCCGTCGAATACATAAAATGCAGTATATTCCTCGCCTTCACTCTTAAAATAATTAATAACCTGACTACTTTCCGTTTCATTGTCTAGGTACAATAGTAGGTGTTTCATCTTTATCTCCTATTACTTATCGTCTTTTTTCCCGGAAGGTTGTTGCTTGCTCTCTTCCGGTGCTAAAATTTTCATCAGTCTTGATGTTAATTCACTGATAGCCGTTGTGATAATTGCTATCAATCCTGCCCTGAGAATTTTGTTCAGTTCTCTCTCCTTATGATACTTTTTTGTAAGAATATCTTTTGTTCTGAATATTAGTCCTTACCCATCTTCCGTAACTGAAGTAAGGCTTTTGGTGGGTTTGAATAATATCTGTAACCACTTTTTTGGGAACTCCGCTGTATTGATAAGTTGTTGTTCTTGTTTTTCCTTTAAACACTATTTCCATCATTTCTTTTTTTTCATCATAATAAATTGACTGAATATTGGAGCTCCTTGCTCCACAGTCTGCTATTTTTATCATATATCTCCTACTTTACATAATCTTGAGAGCTAAAGCCCTCTATATCCCAACATTTTTTTGCATTTGTATTTGTTATTATAGCAAATGTATAGGGACCTTCTTTTTTTTTGTTCAAAAATTTCATCACAGGGTGTACAACATCCCCATGGTAAATTCACCTCTTCTCATTTTCTCTCCCCCTTTAATGTTTATTAATTACTATTTTTCCGCCAGGCTTTACATCCCAACATGCTTGGCATTTGTCACATCCGCCGCCACACTGAATGGCTCCGCCACACCGCTTTTCTGTCCCATCTTGCATAAATACCATGGGATAATTTAAGTTGCGGGGTACTTCAATCCCCGGCCATATACTGATCAACACCTTTAATTTATTTCCTCTCGGAGAGTCATCGAATTCTATCTCCCTATTTTTTGTCATTACCATAAATCTTGTTTCAGGGCATTCATTTGCCAATTTTAGCATTCGATTATAATAATCCTGTGAAGGTATATCTCCTGATACATGATATCTGAATAATGGATATTTTTTATGGCGGACATTTATCCGCAGTTGATCAAAATAAGAGTCCGGATCATTCTGCCAAATCTTCAAATTATTTTCATATGCTTTTTTAGCCCTAGGCAGATAACGGTATATGTTTTTCACCACATAACAATCCTTCGTACATGGCACATAGTCCGGACAAGTAATTATAGGAGGTAGCGAAACCGATGCCACGCTCCCCATCTTTCTATTTCCCCGAGAAATAGACAAGATGTTCTCTTGCATTTAATCTTTATTGTCTCCCTTCAATATAATATCTGCAAGATTATTAATTTCATTAATCACCTTGGCATCGTCTGGAATTCTAACAAGATCAACCCTTAACGATATTTCAACAGGTCTCAATGTATCAATCCCTATGTGAAACGGACCTTTCGAGGCCACTATTAGAGTAGGATGTTTTTCCCACACTGTTTGAAAACTTAAACTCAATAATCTAAATTTTATTTTCATAACCTTCCCCGGACCCACTTTCCATCCCATTTCCCTCAATGTTTGGCAAATATAACGGCGCTGCTTCGTACTCAATACCCCCCCTTGTTTATTAATTTAGTTATCTTTATAACAATCACTTCAATTGGCCAGAACAACGCCAAAAACATTCTGGCCTTCAATGTGAATGCTGGGACATTGGTCTCGTCCAAAAAACTAATATACCCAGCAATATAGAATATTATAGATGTTATTTTCCACCACATGGTTTCTCCTCTATTCAAAATGGTTATCTTTTTTAAATATTCCTATCCATCCAGATGGATAAGACTTTTTTATTTTAGTATAATGCTCTAAATGAACTTTACAAAGCGGGTAAATATGCATTGTACCCACCATTGACTTGTTACACAGGACGCACTTTTTATCCCGAATGGCTCTTGTAGTCCGCGATTCTGATACATTGAGATTAAAGCCCCCATATTCTTTGTTCTGAAATTTATAAATTAAATACTCGTGGAAGTATTCGGCATCTTTTTCTTCCATATCAAAGATATTAAACTTTTCAATATTCGTATCATTGAAATAATCAGTAGCAACGACTTTAAGCATTTCGTCCTTGCTATATCCAACGTCCCTTCCCACAGATTCAATGATTTTCATACATTTGGCTGCCAATTTCTTGCTGGCTGGACGACTTACCTCGCTATATGCAATATATTTCATGTCCAACCTACAAGTTTTCCCCCTCAATTTTAGAAGATCACCAAAAGTGTCTTCTTTCTCAGATAATTTAACTCTTACCTCTATTGACAAACTGTTGGGAGATCCGTAATAGCCAGTCAACTTCCCTTCATACAGGAGATTCTGATTCTCGTTAATAGTGAATTCAATATCTGATTTTGATAGTTGCGGTAATTTCTCGGTAAATTTTGAACTCACTGTCTTCAAATAAAATATAATCTTCAGCGTATCAAAGATAGTCTCCGTATTACTGAAGGTTACAAACACAGTTATCATTATTAATAACTTCTCCCATATATTCTTCAATCATCTCAATGTCCTCATTAGATAATTTTGCTTTATCACAGTCACATACCAATATCACTTCATCTGGATAACACCCCTGTGCATCGGTATAAAGTGGACCAAAATCTCCATCGTTATTAATACACCCCTGTAATTCCTTTTTTGATACTGGCATAAATGCTCGGACTATCCGCGGAAATACTTCACTCCCGCAATTCATACACATAAATTTGTCTTTTGCAGACATTACTCCCTCCTATTTAGAATCACTAATCGCATAGTCAGTTATTTGTAAGTCTTCCACATCACCATTCTCAAAGATCTCGTCCGGGATGATATCTCCCTCGTCATCATCACACAGCTGTCGGTCCCCCATACACTTTACAAACATGTTTCTCTCCTTATTTTATCGGTTCATTTACCTATACTTACTATTTATCGGTAATAAAACCGATATATCGTTAATCTTTTGATGCACGGATATTTTTATTGCGTTAAATCACGCAACGTGATTTTGGGTAATTTTCTCAATCATGTAGTCTTCAAATATTTGAGCTACTTCTTTTGCCTTATAGTAACTAAACGTCTGCGCGAATTCCTTCCGCAAGGTTATGTTTGCTTGTCTATAAAGCCCTCGCGGATAATATTTATACACATATCTATCTAACTTTATATGTCGTACAATATATTCTTTCTTTTGGCTAACCCGAAGATTCAATACTTTGCTTTCAAACTCAGTTGCCATCTCGTTTACTTCATCTAACATACCATTGGTTCTAATCAATTCAATCATTTTCAGATTACTTTTCCCATCGTCCCATGGTTGCCAAGGGTGTGCTTTATACCATTCTATCTGTTCATTCGTATTCACATTTTGATATCTTCGGTTTATTGTCCAAATATCTAATCCGGTTAATTTCTTGATTCTTCTGCCATACTCAAACGCTAGTGATTCTATGGCGAGCAATCGTTCTGAGCGATTCCGAAACTGAATATTCCCCCCCCGTGATCTCATCTAATAAATTTGATATTGGCATCCAATAACTCCAGCTTTTATAAATAGGAACATTTTTATTTGCTCCCCCATATACCCGAAATGTTTTATCTTTTTTGTTAATAGATAGTGCATATACACAGTGATAACTCATCGTTCCTCCAAGGGGTAATTATCTGTTAAATATACCAGATATTCATGTAGTGAGTAATGCCCCCATTTTCGTATTGAGAACACATCTTTGTCGTGATTATAAACCACCATTATCTGATAACATCTACCTTCGTCCATCTCATTAGCCATTTTGATGGCCTCCTCTTGAGTTTTAACTTTCATTACCTTTTCCTCTCATAATTAAAAACGCCCACCGAAATGGTGGACGTGTGTGTACACAGAACAGGTGGGTTAGCAGGCTTTGAATCTTACCAGTGAGAGTTGGTATCCTGCCACATCGCCCACAGAGGTAGGTCAATTGCCATATGACTCGCCTACGTGTCACTCACATCACTGTTTCCCTTTTCTGTTCTAATATTAATGGGTGCAAATAAAATGAAAGCCCTGAGAACATCGCATCATATGAGGGGTGAGTATTCTTGGATATAATATTCTTGTGACTCTATATATCGTAACATTCTAATCAGCACATAAGGTTCTTTAAAAAATGAATTAAGATTTTCATATTTTTTTTTACCACAGTCATTAATAACAACCATCATGGATGTCTTATCGGAACATATCCCTTCAATTAAGACATCCATATTAGGATCAACACTCTCCTGCACGATAATATTTTTTTTGAATATTATCATCTCACTAGGAGAACATTGTTCATGCCAATATGTTTTCAGCGTTTTGATCATTTTTTCGGCAATGCTTTTTAGTTGGTACTTTGCGTTTTGCAAAGACATTTTAGATGTTTTCACTGCCCCTCCTTAAATTTATGTCGCGATAGTTAATGGACGCAAGAAGAATTGAACTTCTGACCTTCCGGTTATGAGCCGGGGACTCTACCAACTGAGTTATGCGTCCATATTAAAAATACTTTACTCCCCTTTTTGTGTTCCATAATCGCCCAATATCCAACGTTTATTTTTTTTGAACCATTTCACATCTTCTTTGTCGGCGGCCATCTTCAGCAGCTCCCTATCTGTGAAATTCCTCCACGCATCTTTCACGTGGAACTCGCACCCTATCTTGATATGAGTATCGAGGATGGTGATTAAGTATCTGGAGGTTATTAAAAGAATTGTCTTGCTTTTTATTCCTCGATATATGATATCCCCACCGACTCTCAGCATCCCGCAGACCTCCAGCGACATACCGACTTCCAGCGACTCTCCAACTTCCAGCGACTCACTGACTTTCAGCCACAAGCCGACTTTCAGGGAACCTCCGACTTCTATGGACTCTCCGACTATCAGGGACTCTCCGACTTTCAGAGATATTACGACTTCCAGCGACTTTCCGACTTCCATGTAACCTCCGACTCCCAGGTAACCTCCGACTCCCAGGTAACCTCCGACTATCAGGGAATTTCTGACTTCTAGGGACTCTCCGACTATCAGGGAATCTCTGATTCCTAGGGACCCTCCGACTTTCATACCATGCTCAACCACTATAGATATAGAGATTTCCACACTACCTTCCACATCTATCCGGTCAACATAATAGGTATTGTTATCTGGATCTAAAGTTACTCCCACAAAATTTTTGTCAATTACTGTTTGCATTTCTCCTCCTGTTAAATGCATAATAAAGAATAGGCATGGGAGGATTCGAACCTCCGACTCCCCGGATATCAGCCGATGCCTCTACCACCTGAGATACATGCCTATTTATTTGAATAATGGTGGAGGTGTTGGCATCCGAGAGCCAATTCCTGCCTGCCATCGATATCTCCTTCGTTCACGTGCGTAGGTTATCGTTCATATCGGACACGAAACCACGATAACCAGGAGTTTTCGCCATCCTATCTCTAATAAGACCGCAGGTTGAGATATCCTGCCGAATTTTGCCCGAAGTATGAAGGTTATCCGCTATCGGACGTCAACAAATAACCATGCTGCAATCAAGCAGCTTTTGCTAATGGAACTTCGCCATTTATTAGTCGTGTCATAGTTTTACGGGAACAATGACATTCCCGGCACGCAAGAGGTAACCAACGACACCAGTCGATACCTTTCACCCCCATAAATCCATACTTACTTTTGCTTTTCCTCCGCTTCTTCTTCTACACATTTTTGATATTCAGTTATTAATTGATCTATTTGACAATGTTTTGGTTGCAGAGCATTTATTTCTTCCAACATTTCCTTTAACTTATAATTCTCTTGCTCTACCACGCCTTCATGGTATTTTCTGCCGACAATTTTCCAGCCATCGATGAGATAAGTTCCGTTATCTTTGTTATCGCAATCCAGACGTGAACACTTGTCAACACCTATCGATGTCGTATCTCCAAAAAAATTACCTATGACCTGGCAAAGCCTTGCCCAGCCATAGCAATCTACAGATGGTGGTCTATGCTTATATAGTTCACAATATTTTAAAAACGCCTCTACGGAGTCTTTCCCTCCGTTCCAATGTAAGTATACCCCTACATTCTCTTTGCCAAACGGTGATGTTGTTATCACTGCTCTATTTCCCATTTTTATCTCCTTTTAAATTTTACTCTGTATTCGAACAATCAGTCGCCACTCTTTGTGGATGTCGCTACATCCAGCCGACTTTAAATATCCCGCACCTACTATGCAGACACACCCTGAATCTACGCCGCATATTCCACCAATTTCCATTACTCCTCCCAATATTAACAATACGAGCTATCACCCGTTTTAATCACGACTAAACTATTTTTATTCCTAGTGGTCGCGACGTAAAATAATCTCAATTCCTCTTCTGGATCTGTGTCTTTTTTTCTAATGGGGAACGATCCGTCTCGGATATTCATAACAATAACAACCGGCGACTCTAGTCCTTTCGAAGTATGCACGGTCATTATCTTAATTGTATTCATGCTGCTCATCATATTTTGTGTGTTTGCTGCTAATATAATATCAATCATAGCACCTATATCTTGTCCATTCTCGCGAACAATATCCTTAATGTGTTTAATACATATATCGTAAGATTGTTCTGCCCTTAATCGTATTTCCCAATTCGGAAACAAGTAGTCTTTGTCTATCATATTATAATATTTTTCAACTCTTTCTTCAATAGGACAATCCATACTGGCAATCATCACTATCTGTTCAAACAGTCTTTGCCCAAACTCATCTGACTCCATAATAATCTCAACTAAATCTCTATCCGTATATTTTGTTTCCGAAACCCACGTGTCGATTTTGCTACTTGATTCAAGTTGAATCCCTCTAATCAATCTTTCAGTATGATAATTGTTCGAATTCAGGCAAAAACTTATAAAATTAAATAACATGCCCCCAATTGGATTATTCCATCCCGCCTGAGAACTAATTGCCTCCACGGGATAATCAATAAGAATATCTTTTACATTTTCCACCTCCCGGTTTGTCCGACATAATATCATTATGTCCCTAGGTTTATATATCATTAAATATTTTTTAATCAAATCGTTTAATAATTTTGCCACATCATCATCAATTGTTGTAATAATAGTTGCTCCTGCCCCATCTTTTCGGGACATCATTTGCATATCATATCCAATTTTATTCTTTTTGATGATGCTGTTAATGAAGTTTACCTGACCTTTTGGAATCCGAAAAGATTGACTGGTTTCAATAACTTGCCCCCCAAAATCTAATATATTCTGAATAGTCGTTCCTCTGAATTGATAGATATTCTGGAAGGCATCACCCACAACCATAACGTTGCTAATATTCGTTTTTTCAATGATATCCATCTCTATTTTTGAAGTATCTTGAAATTCGTCGACAATAATATGACTGAAATTATCTCGTATTTTATCTGTTATTTGTTTGTCTTTTAACATTTTTAACCAGAGTATCTCAATCATATCAAAAGTCACAAGATTATATGCTTCAAGATATCTGTTATATTGTGTCATAAATAATTTGAAGTTTCGAGGACCGGTATCTCCGGTTGTATAATACCCTTTAAGATATTTATTGAAATCCTTTTCCCCTATTTTGATAATGATCTTTTTCTGTATCTCCTTTATAATATTTTTGTTATCCATCGCCGATATGACCTTTAAGTGATTATTATAATACTTGTGGAGTAATCGTAGTCCCACGCTGTGAAATGTCCCTACCCATTCCAGATCCGGCATAGACGAGGTCAAGTCGGCTGCCATGTTGTTGGTAAATGTTAGGAGCATAATCTTGCTGGGTTTAACGGTTATAAGTAATCGTTCTACCCTCTTGCGTATAGTGGTTGTTTTGCCGCCGCCGGCAACGGCCCTTACTACTATTCTAGGACAATTAGAATCAACGGCTTCTTGTTGCTGTTTTGTTAGATTCATTCCATCCTCTTTTTTTTTATTAACTCCAAATGTATTCGATTTAATGCCGGAAACATCTGTGTCTTCACAAGTGTATTCTTCGCTTTAGATAATATTTCAATATCTGGCGTTGATATGTTTACTAACAAATTTCCGGTTGCCCTCTGGACAACATCATATTCTTTCCATCCATTTTTACCAATTATCTCTACCTCTTTAAGGAATTGATCTATTGTCCGTTCGTCAGTAGGAGGCTGTACTATCATCTGTAAATATTCAAATTCATGCCAGCAGTGATCCTCTAAAGCATCACATCTTATCCTTAATTCCGGGATATTTATCTGGTCCGCATTAAATTGTATTCCATCGTGCAATAGACAACTTTTAATAATTTCTCGTGCCCTTTCAATTCCTTCACTGGGTATTCCAATAAAAACTATTGACCCATATGTTTTTTCATTTACACCATCTCTATAAAAATATACTAGTTCTGTATTCTTTAGATTGTTCATCGCATTTCTCCAAATATGCCAGCCGCCACCAAATGACGGCTGGGCTTTTCTTCCGCAGATCACGACGGAAATGTTATGCGGGCAAAAGATTTATCTACATAGCCAGGCGGCAATATAATTTGTCTGCCATCTGGTCTCTTCACCCTATCACCTGCTTTACTTTTTTTGACGACAGTAAAAACAGCTAGTTTACCCTCTTTGGTCCACAAGGGTAAACTTAAATACCTTTTATCCATATAATTCTCCTCATGTTATTATGTTCCACCCTTTTGGAATGGTGGTCCGATTTACCGTTTCTTTGGAGAATGTTGTGACTATCACATTCTCCATTTTAATCAAGGATAACGCTTCCAACATCTTGCTTAACGACAACGAGTCCAACTCGTTTCCCTCAATGAGCATCATTTTTTCTTTGACATTTATTTCATCCGCGATACAGAATATCAGTGATGTTGAGAATGCCACTTTCTCCCCATCAGACAGATGTCTGTAGGATATATAATTTTTGCCAACCCTAATCCCACATTTGTCTCCCGTAAAGACAATCTCTCCCGCGTAAATTTTAGAATATATTTTATTGGCCATATTAGCTATTGGAGACAAGAATTTCTTGATCATTCTCTGTTTATATTCTGCTAATGTTAATTCAATTTGGGTCACAAATTTCGTGTTTGCTTCCTTCTCATCATATTCTTCACCCAATTCTGCGATCTTCTTCTCTATCCCTATCTTTTCTCTAGCATTCTCCAAATATTCCTCAATCTGATTTATCTGAAGATCAAGGCTCTCAATAGCATTATCAATATTTTCATCAATATCTGGAACTTCCGGTTTTTCCATTTTCTTTCTTTTATTTATCTTCTCCTTGTTGTCCAGTTTTATCTGTTCAATAACGCTAATGTCACTTAGCAATTGCTGAACGGAATTGATTTCATCTTTATTTTGCTCTCTTTTGTTTTTGATTTCATGTAGTTTGCTGACCATTTTATCATATTCTTCATCGGTCAACGATATTTTACCCAGAGCATCAATTTCTTCATTCCATTTATTGATATTTGCAGCATAATTCTGCTCATTGGAAATAGCATTATCCAATAATGCATTATTAGTAATTATACCTTCATAATATTTCTTTTTCTCTACTTCTAATTTCTTTATACTACTTTCATGGTTTTCTATTTTTTTGGACAACTCTATTTTATTTTTTTTCAGCGATTCGACTTCTATAACTTTCTCATCTTTCTTTCTGATTATTCCACTCAGATCAATCTTAATATCTTTAACTGGAGTTTCACAGGTCGGGCATTTCCCATCCTCAAATAATTGTATTGTTTCTTTAAGGGTATCTATACTAGAAGACAAGTTAGTTATTTTAACGTTTATTGCCTGATAATTATTTTTTATGCTTTCTAACTTTTTGTTCAGCGAAATTATTTTTTTATCAACAGCATCCATTTTCTTCGAAGCATTTTTAGCTTTTATAGTGATTGAATCTATTTTATTTACCTCAACTAATTTCTTCCTTTTTTCTTGATCGATATTATTTTGGATGTCTCTCTTTTTTAACAACTTGTCAATCTGCGGCTGAAGAATAACCTTTTGTCCATTAAGTTCGGACATTTGGCTATCAAGATATGTCTTGAGATCTAGAATATTTTTTTTCTTTTTCAATTCCTCTTTCATTCTTTTCAATTTATTTTCATCGACCGATATTACTTCAAGTTCTATCATTGCCTGATTATACAGAATAAGAGCTTCTTGTTTATTGCTATGAATAGTTTTCAACACCTTAAAATCATCCCGTTCTTGCCGAAGTTTTCTCAATTCAGTAGTTTTAGCGGGAATTCCGTCAACAATCTCCTGATCCTCCATCAACTTTTGTTTAGCCTTCTTGGTGGATTCCTTGTCCCGCTGGCTATCATTTTTATATTTGTTGATCCTGTTGGTTAATTCTTCCAGCCATTCAGGAACTGGTGTTTCCGGTATTTTATCAACAATATTAAGGATGTCATCCATTACAATCTGATATCCATTTACACACAGCTCGTCATACATCTTCTCAAAAAGGACATTCTGCTGTTCTTCCTTCAGATCGCTATATTTTGTTCCAAACAATATTCGCAATATAGATTCATACCCTTTATGTAACCTATATATTTCATTGATAAAAGTTTTCCTCACAGTCCTCAGGTGTTTTCCTGACAACTTGTCTGAAAAAATATTCCAGAGATATTTTTTCATCTCCAATTCGGTCTTATTCATCAATATTGCTGGGCGAAATCTAACTATAAATAATTTTCCCGTTTTATCGGAAAACATTTTAGATATTTCTTCTTCGCCCTCTTTGACTTTATAGGTTTTGCCGTTTATAATTATAGTTTGAGATTTACCCTTCTTTCTCTCATATTCTCGCCGTATCTCAGCCCCATTACCCATTCTGAGCACTAAAACCATGTGATCTTGTTCTTCGGGCATCATGTTTATAATGTGCTCCGGGCTTTTTCCGAGCCTTGGATGTTTACCCATAATACCGATGCCTATTGAGTCCAGCAATGTTGTTTTGCCCCCTCCGTTTGGCATTACCACCACATCCTTCCCAGTAAATTCAACAGTTCTATCTTTATAACACTGGACATTCACCATTCTAATAGATTTGATCATTTGTTCTCCTTTTTATTAAATATTTTTTCTATTAAATCTCTACATCATTCCGTTATCTTTTTCAATTCATCTATAGTCATATCCTCAATGGATTTACCCATGCCAACTATTTTATCAAAATATCGATTTGGATCACTTTTTATTTTTTCTATCAATTGAAACCTTTCATCATCTTTAATTACTTCGTTTTCTGAGTGGTCTTCTTTTTTCTCTCCCTGCAGCACATTCACACCTTCCATTCCAATGGTTGTTCCTTTTTCTGCAACCACCTTTTGTATCTTTTTGATAGATTCTGGTTCGAGAGAATTTTTTCTTATTCTCAATTGAACTTCAGATATAACATCTTTTCCATTTTCTGTTGTTTTAATGTTAGGTTTAGGAGCCACAGTTATTCCTATTGATGGGTGGGTTCTTAATATCTGTTTTCCTATCAGAGTCTCAATATATTTAGACATACCTCTAAGTATGCTTAGGTGGTTTTTCATAGCATAGGCGATATTAGTTTCTCTGATATTAACACAGATTCCCCCCAATATTTCATTGATAGGAATATATCTCCACCCTTCTCCCTCCACTTTTTTTATACAAAGTTCCCCTTTCTTTCTGTATTGAAAAGTTTTTGGTCTATCGTCCTTACTTGCGGCTACAAAGCCGCTTTCCGGATATGCTTGGATGGACCTCATAAGATTATCAGCCAACACTACCGATGTATCGTAAAAAACAATCTGCTCATTAACTATTATTCCCCCTGCTTCTGATTGTCCTATTCCTATACCCTTTACTATAGCTCCTCGCACATATCCGTTTTCTTCTATCTTGTGGGGATTTGTAACATACTTCCCTACATAGTATATTTTATCCGGCATAATAATCGATATCCGTGCAAACCGGTTTAGTTTCAGATATCCTACATAACTTATTTCCCATACACCTCGGCGATTATTATAATATATATCGCCGTTTTTTTTGCTTAAATCTATCTTTACGTCGAGGATCTGCGAATCCTTTTCCTTTTTTCTCATATTTCCTCCAATTATCACAATTCATTAGATCCTTGTCTGAAAACCCCATTTTTTTTAATCTTTTATATCTATTAAATTCTCTTTTGACCGTATTTAATTTAACTGCACCTACTAATTCAATTACTTTAGATACTTCTTCGGTTATCCCTCCCAACCTATATATAGATCGATAGAACAATACATTCCACATTTTTTTGGTCATCAACATTTCTTTTATTCTCTCCAGGATTACATGCTCTTCTCTATTATTAATTTCCATTTCCCATCTCCTAATCACTTTTAATTTATCACAAATAACTTGACAAGTTAGCTCATTTTATTATTAGTTCTTTCATAATGGAGGCTATAATGAATCTTATATTGGATTATCCAGACATGATTAGATCTGGAATGATAAAAATTGGTGAACTTAGAAACGAGGATTGTGATAAATTCGCAGTCATAATCAAGACTGCTAAAAATTCTATTGGTAAGTTTCCCATATCAACACCAGAACAAATCAGGGAATCAATTTATGCTATAGAAAACAATCCCCATATTCCTGACAATATCTTGACATCTGCCAAATATTTTATCAAGCAGGCTGCCGTTACACACAATATAGATGTTAAATGGGATAGCACCCCTGCCGATAGTGAAATAGATGTCAGCGAAGATTGGTCGCCTAAGGTCGCTGTTCATGTCCCTACTATCAAACTTGGTGATAGAACTTACCCCATGGACAATCGCGATAGCGTGGCTGATGCAGAAGAAGCCTTTCTTTTAAAAGAAGCAGACATTGATACTAAAGACAGATTCGTAATTGGCGAGGCTATTGTCAAAACGGGAGCACTGTATGGACATAAGGCTTCCGATATTACCCGAGCATATGCATCCCACAAGATAGGCAACCGGGTAGACAGAGAATTTCTTATCCGTAAATCCGCGGTCTTTGATAACGAAGAATATCATGAGAATATTGATAAATTGTCCCAAATTAGAAACAAGGTTGAACCTGCTGAATTTATCCAGTGCGTTCAACTAATGGATAAGGAAGCTGGTTTTTGTCCACAGAAGTTTAACCACTCATATGCTGATTTTTTCATGAATGATAGTCCCCGACATAAAGTTGATTTTGAACTGGCGGATAGATTAATTAAAACCGGAGGAGATAAATTAATAGCAAATATTATATAACCTGTCCACTGATCATCAAACAAGCCGCTTTGGGCAAAATGATCTGGAAAGGTATTAAATGGCCTTTTACCCGCAAATTCGTATCCAATATAGGTTCTAATAAAAATTTTAGCAAATCTATGAAGGATTTTCTCGCCCGGGATAAAGCGAAACATTCTCGCTATATTGCTAGAAAGGGGGCTATCAAGAATATCCGCAATAGATATATTAATCATCCAAATTCTAGCAAAGCAAGAATGAAATCAATCGTCACTTATCCAAAATTATTAGCGAAACAAATTAAAGAATATGCCAAAGAAACCGCAAGCGATATCACCCACCCATTAGCATCATTCAAAAGACAATTTAAAATGTTTACCAGTCATGTTCAGCACGGTCCAAAAGGCAGCAAATTATATCGCAGATCTCCTTTGGGCACGGGTGCCATGGCTGCCACATATTGGGGGTTGCCAGCATATTGGGGGTATAAAGAATTTAAGAAAAAAGACCCAACAGCAGAAAATGAAGCCCGTGGACTAGCAACGACATTATCAGCTCTGACCCCAAAAGGTTGGGCATCATATGGAATATATTCTTTACCGGATGCAATTAAATGGAAACGCAAAAAATAGCAATCAATCTTATCGATACCCTGAACAAAATATTCGGAAATGATTGGACAGATATGTCAGAACCGGAATCCCTTTCAATTATATTGGAGAAAAAGGGTATTGAACTCTCTATCCCAGAAATGGAATCCCTTAATGCCATCAAGACACTTATGTCCATAATATCACCTTGGGAAGACCCCTATATTTTTGAGAACATAGTAGATGCCCTTAATGGTCGCGCCGTTATTCCGGAGACCTTAACCAAACCGCCCATCGAATGTGTCATATCTGCCGTTAATATAATGAAAGACATTAACGATAGGAACATATTCAGTGAGGATATTGAGATGTACATTGCGGCTATTGCCCAATACGAACAATTAATACTATTACCACCACCTCTTGATTTCTGCAATAAACACCTCCCAAAAGGATCAAGGGAAGTTCAAGAGGCCAGAACAGAATTACATAGACTCATGCCATCTATTCTGGCCCTCAATGTTGATAGTTCTTCTGATGAACCCCAACTCCTTGATATCCAAATTAATAAATTGATAGCTATCCTGCAAAACGTTGATTAGTTTTTCTTTACATTTTCTGCGGTGTCTTCATGAGTTTCTGCTGCCTTATTAGTAGGATTTTGTATCCTTTTTTCTAAATTATTCGCTGCTTTTTCCAAAGCCCCGGATACCCGGTTAACTACCTCGGATAATCCTTTGACCAATCCTACCCTCACGCTATCCCACATGTCATTCTTCCATGTTTTCTCCATTGCTTTTACCTCCTATATCTTTTGATACGGAATTCTTCTTCTAACTTCGCTAAGTCCCCTTCCCATACTGTTTTATTAGAATATCCTTCTATAATGCATAACCCATTTACAGCCATGCATCAATCTTGTCAATCATTACATCCACTCTCCCTATCCGTATATGTCTATCATCCATTAACCTCTCCTCACATACCTAAAAACACCTTCCTGCGCCCAATGGGCGTAGAAAGACTATTTTTTTTGCCTGCTTGCTACAAAACTGCTATTCCAGTTTGATTTTTCTTTTCATTGCAAGAACCTTTTGTTTTAATTTTCTACTTTCATTATTACTTCTACCATATTATTAAGTGTTTTCTTTCTTTTTTTAAATTATAATACCGCAGAATTACCCGATTCTTGCTTTTTGTGTCAATTCTGGGCCTAAATTTTACTTCAATCAATAATACAACTATCACTATTATCAAAATAACTGTTAAATCACCCATTTTTGCCCCCTGCCCAAATGGTCTACGATAATTTCCCGTCTTTGGTATCCTATAATCCTCCATATTTATTTTATATTTAGCTATTACGCCTCGTCTACATTATCAGTATCCACGGGTGTCCCCCCTTCTTATTTGATAGAGAAATTTAATATTGCCCTCTTATTTTTTTTGAACCATTTCACATCTTCTTTGTCGGCGGCCATCTTCAGCAGCTCCCTATCTGTGAAATTCCTCCACGCATCTTTCACGTGGAACTCGCACCCTATCTTGATATGAGTATCGAGGATGGTGATTAAGTATCTGGAGGTTATTAAAAGAATTGTCTTGCTTTTTATTCCTCGATATATGATATCCCCACCGACTCTCAGCATCCCGCAGACATCCAGCGACTTACCGACTTTCAGCGACCCGCCGACTTTCAGCGGTCCGTCGACTACTAGCCACCCGCCGACTTCCAGCGACTTACCGACTTTCAGCGACCCGCCGACTTTCATTGATTTGGAGACATATAGATTTATCTCAATCCTTACATCCTCATCAACATCTATTATGCTGTCAATCTCGTATCTCCCGTCTTTTCTACTTTTTATCCCCTCGTATTTTTCGTTAATAATTGTAATCATCGTCCCTCCTTTTTTTTATTTCTCCTTAGTTATTGGTACGAGCTTTCTTAATTGCTCCCCGATGAAAGTGATTACCAGGATTATACCAACGAACTTCCAGTAAGGAATATAATGCAGGTTTTCCGGAATGTATTGCGCGAAATATTCGGGGATAACCCCGTTCCACGCTATTCTAAAAGGAATAGCGGACACGATTGCAAAGGCTATTTGAAATACAACCTTTACAATTGCTGATAAATATGCTAATATGTTTACTTTGATTATCATTTTCTCCCCCTATCGGATTTTGTTGCAATAAGAAAAATCAGTGCTAACACCCATACTATCAATATCCATCTATTAGGTATTTATTGCTTTTATTTACCATGGTCTATCCTCCTTTTTGGCTAATAATTAAAAAAATTCTTCTCATCCGTTAGGATAAGATGCTAATAGAGTCATAAAATTAAATCAAGAAGGATAACCATTGCTATCCCGAACAGAATAAAAAAATGGGGTTTCATTTCTTTCTCGTCACCTTTACAAACCCCGAAACTCAAGGCAACATATTTGTGAAATCAATCACTTACAAGTGATTTCTCGCGGTACGCACAACCGACTCCGCAACGACATTTTTATTTTATGATTTCCAAAACCCCATGGCGTATGTCGAGGAAACCCAGGGCAATAAAATAACCAGAAAGCAAGCGGGATTCGAACCCGCACGTCCGGATTAGCCGGTACGAGGAATGCTATACTTCTATCCATTACTTATTTATTATATGACAGATTTTTCATCAAATCGTCAAATGATTTTATGGACTCAAGTTAATTGGTTTGTCCACACAACTAACTGTCGTAATTCCCCTGATTGTACAATACTCTGTTTTAGTAGTACCTCAGTGTTGACAAGTGTCACACATATTCCCCTTGCACTGTGATTTTGTCAATTTATCTTCTGCATCCATAATTCTTCATCCTAAATGGTTTTACCTAAAAGGTGGTCATACTCGTGTTGGAATATTCGTGATTCCATACCCTCTAAAGCTTCCTCTACGGTTTCTTTGCCATTAAAATATTTGACAACAATTTTTCTCCATCTTCTTTTTTGAACATATTTACCTGGATAAGATAGGCACCCTTCTCCCATAGATTCTTTCCCTCTCATCTTCTGGACAATCTCTGGATTAATGATAATTTTCTTTATTCCGGCCCATCTAATGATAAAGAACCTCTTTAACCGTCCTACTTGGACTGCCCGGAATGTTATTTTGCCTCCAACTTCCAGCGACTTGCCAACATCCAGTGACTCGCCAACTGCCAGCCACTTGCCAACATCCAGCCTGACTCATAGCTGATCAAATATCTTTCTCACTTCGGCATCAATAATAGGATGATAACCATATGATGATAATGCTTTATGACATGTTTGCAAAGCTGACAATAGTGCTGGTGCTACCGCTATTAGCTTTGCCATTTTAAGCCAACCCACGTCATCCTCGCTCATCTTACATACTTCATACCCTTGCTCACTCTCTATCACAATTTCACCATCGTCTTTGTTATGTTTTATTGACCATTTTCCACCATATTTCCTCACTTTTCCTCCTCAATGATATACAGGGTTGGACTCCGGGATAAACTCTCGGATGTCCAACCGGTTAAATCTGTTTTCTGGAAATACCTAAAAAAATCCATCTTCTACCTGAAACAAAAATGATCGTTTTTAATCCAACTTAAAATTAAAATCACATTTATGAAAGGAAAAATTCCTCTCATAACTCTTTCATAATAGTTTTTACACTACCTTAATTGCGTATAACAAATAAGGATTTCCCTGCAGCGCAGCCTGCCTGGAAATCTTGTTGAATGAGCTCGGTGGAAACTGACCTTACACATTATTATAAGAATTTGCTTTTAGTTGGTTTTTTCTTACATTGCGATCAAGTTAAATATGCATTCAAAAGAATGCAAGTTTTTTCTGCTGCGATTAGCAGCTTAGTTCAACAAAAATATCCACTCGTCACGTTGTTTTGCGTGGCATATTCGCCATCAATACAATTCTAATCATCTTTCCTTCTGTTGCATCATATCTTTTTCATCCTCAGCCAATTCTTGCCGCAGTGATTTGGCGACATTTTGATTACGCTCTTCATGGTCAACCAACGCACATGGGCATCCAACTCGATTGCAGTCATTTCTGTAGACACACATCTTTCCTCCTTTTATGCTTTTGATCCATACCTATACTATTAAGAGGTATAACTTTTACCGGATTTTGGAATTGTGCAAATGTTGCCCCAAATCCCTTTCCCGAATTATAGAATACCACATTGCTGTCCACAATTTTGAAATGGGTGGAATCATACTCTTGGTGCAGAATATCTGATGCCTCATTATATTCACTTACTTCATCTGTTACCCACGATGGGACTAAACAATATATTTTATCCTTTTGAGTATTGGTGGTTACTATTTGCAGAGCTTTTTGGATATCCATTACTCCTCCTAATAGGTAAAAATTGGCAGGATGGATTCGAACCACCATCCAAGGCTGTCATCTTCCCTTGTGATCTACCATTGATCTACTGTCCATCATATAATTAAACTTATACTGTTTATTATATGACAGATTTTATTATTTTCCGTCAAAATATCTTGACAAAATTTATTTGTTTTATCTTCTGATATTGAGGTGTGTTTATGAAGGATATCAGTCTGGATAACGGTTCGGGGAAAACCGAAGACATTAAAAAGTCTTTAGTAGCAGGGCTTAATAAAATTTTTCCCATAGAATCTAATAAGAGAAAATTATCTATTGAGAACATTTGGTTTGGCAGACCAAACTTTGACGGCAATTCATGGAAGGATATCAATGATGCTCACAAGTCTAAAAGCACAATAGGATTACCCTACCACTATGACATGGTTATTACGGACAAAGAATCCGGGAAAACTATTTCCCGTAAGAAAGTTAAGGGCGGAACCCTCCCGACTAAAGTTCCCTTACTGATGGGATCTTTCATGGTTGATGGCAATGCTTACTCTATTCCCCTTCAGGACAGATTGAAGCCAGGTGCATATGCCAGATTATCTGAAACGGGTGAAGCCGAAGTCTACAATAACATAAAGGGTAGCACTCCCCTTCGTACCACGATTAGTCCGGAAAGGGGAATTATTTCTCTTAAAATCAGACAGGGTAGCGTGCCCCTGTATCCGTTACTAAAATTAATGGGTATCAAAGATGAGAAAATCAAGTCCACCATAGGAAATGAACTCTTTGACAAAAATGCCACTGCTGATTATGGAAAAAACATTATGAAGGTTCATAAAATAATGTTCTCCTTCAATGCTGATTCATTAGAAGATGCTGAACAAAACATCAAACATAAGTTCGCATCCATGTCAACCAGTCCCGAAGTCAATAAAAGGACGCTCGGAGATGACCACAAGAACATTGATGGTCACTATTTGCTAGATACGGCTAAAAAAGTGGTAAACATAACCAGGGGAATTGATTCTCC
Organism: uncultured Candidatus Cloacimonadota bacterium; assembly: GCA_964457455.1. Lineage (GTDB taxonomy): Bacteria > Cloacimonadota > Cloacimonadia > Cloacimonadales > TCS61 > JABMPU01. Next base: position 77,287 of record CAYWJN010000001.1, on the reverse strand, counting down.
GGACAACAGGGACTCTCTTATTAATAAATCTACTATGGGTATTGACGACATCCTTAAAGATTCGCTTGAGAGATCCGGTAAGATGAGCACATTTAGCTACAAAGCTCGCTGGAAAATGAATCACACTGATGACGCATCCAAGATGGTCAATCCGAAAAAGATCGATGAGCACGTTAAACAGATATTTACTTCATCCAAATTGTCAAGATACGCTGATCAAACCAATCCTGCATCTATGATATCAGAAAACAACCTTACTACAGTATTAGGAGAAGGTGGTATTGGCTCTAAAGATGTTGTTACACAGGCTGCCAAAAAACTGCAGAATTCTCATGCTGGATTTATTGACCCGGTCAAAACTCCCGAATCGTACGCTGCGGGGATCAGCCTCACTTTAGCCAAAGATACAAAAAAGATAGGTAACGAATTGGCTACTAAAGTCATTGATGTTAAAACGGGAGGCGTTTCCTGGCTGCCAGTATCTAAAACCCTTGACACACCAGTTGCATTCCCGGGAGAGTTTATTAACCGTGGTGGCAAATGGGTTGCTAAAGACAGTGAGGTTGATGTAATCTATAATGATGATGAGAAATCTATTGACCCCAGCAAAGTAAGATATATGATTCACAGCCCATCTGGGATGTTTGACATCTCTACTAACATGATCCCCTTTATTCAATCTAACCAAGCTAACAGGCTCTTAACAGGGACCAAGATGTCCGCCCAGGCGGTTCCTCTCGTTGAACCAGAAAAGCCGCTAGTTGAAACAGTAGTTGATGGGATTCCTATGCTGGATGCTATTGGGGACAAGTTCTCTACGAAGGCTAAACAATCCGGAACCGTTTCTAAAGTCACCAAAGATATTATTGAGGTTACTTCAGGTAATGGCACATCTCAACATTCTATTCCTAGCGATGTCCCTCTTAATGAGAAATCATTTATAGACGCTATTGTAAAGGTTAAAAAGGGTGATAAGGTTAAAAAAGGGCAACTTCTTGCAGATTCAACTTTTACCCGGGATGGAAAATATGTTAATGGAGTGAATTTAGTCACAGCATATACTCCATGGCAGGGGCTGAACCACGAGGATAGTGCAGTCATCACCGAAAGTGCGGCCAAAAAACTCAAATCACTCCATGTTCACAAGATAACACTACCCAAAAAACACAACTTATCTCTTAATTTAGAAAAATATAAAGCATACAATCCCTATGTCCTTGATAAAATCGAGTCCGGCAATTATGATAAAGACGGGGTTATTAAGCCGGGAACTACGGTTAAGACCCACGATCTATTAATTGCCGCCATGGAAGATAATGTCGTTACCGGAGCAGATAGCCTTATTGCCAAAATGAAAAAATCTTCTATCCAACCATTTAAGGATGCTTCCGTCTCCTGGAGAAAAAGTCCGGAGGGCAAAGTCATTGATGTAGTAAAAGATAAAGATGCTGTAAAGGTATATATCAAAACAACCGAACCCTTTAAAGTGGCTGATAAAATTGTCGGCCGACATGGTAACAAGGTTACTGTATCATCTATTATCCCTGACAAATTAGCTCCCGTTACAGAATCTGGAGAAAAGGTTGAACTAATAATTGATCCTCTCTCCGTTCCTAGTCGTATCAATATAGGTCAACTCATTGAAACTGCTGCAGGCAAGGTCGCTGACAAGAAAAAATCTCCATATTTAGTAAATAATTTTGACGGATCTGATCACCGCAAACAGATTTTAGACATCATGAAAGATATTGGAATCAAAGAAACTGAAGATATTTTTGATCCAGCCACAGGGGCCACAATCCCAAATATATTGGTGGGAAAACAGTACATAAATAAATTAAAACATCAGGTTGAGCACAAAATGTCCTCCCGTGGAGTTACCGGACCCTATACTTACAATAATCAGCCTATTGCTGGTAGCGGTCGTGGTGGAATGGCGTTTGATAACTTGACCACAAATGTATTATTATCTCATGGAGCAAAAGATATCCTTCGGGAAGGGTTCAATGTTAAAAACAACCCTAACACTGATTATTGGAGGGCAATCCAACACGGAGAAGTCCCTCCAGCTCCAACTACATCCTATGAGTGGAAAAAATTTGAATCGCTATTGAAGGGAATGGGTATCAATACTAAGAAAAAAGGATCCTCCATTAAATTAGCACCCATGACGGATAAAGATGTTTTAGATATAAGTAAAGGTGAAATCGAATCTCCGATAAAAACATTTCGAGGCAAAGGCGCTTCCCTTACTCCAGATAAGCATGGATTATTCGGCGATAACGCAGGGGGGTTCATGGGACAACATTTTAATCATATCAAACTCAATAAACCTATTCCTAATCCTGCATTCAAGGAGGGCATTAAAGCAATCCTTCGTCTTACTGACAAGGAATTTGAGGAGTCACTTTAAATGGAATGTCCTTCGATCATTAAGGTCGCACTATCCAAAAGACTTAAAAAAGATTTAATTATTCCCAAGGGGACGATCTTTCGCGACATTAGACCAGGAACAACTGTCAAATACATTAGTCCCGGCCATTATGATTCAATTTTTGGACTAACAAAAGATACCTACGGTTCTATAATGTATTCGTTTGATAACAATATTGACACAAAACAGAAACGTTTATTAAATGAATATTTCGAGAATATTAACAGTATGTCTAAAACAGCCAGACCAAGTAAAATAAAGGCACTATATAACATCATGAGAACCAGACAATATCTTCCATCTCTTGACAAAATAGATTTTGTTAAATTCCCAGACAAAAATATTTTTGTCAGAGAAGATATTAAACCGATTACGCAGTTCCCCAAAAGAAATACTAAATCGAAATTGTTGGAGATGCTTGAAGGCTCTGCTCATGAGGGATTTCATCAATTAGGTGTTCATAAGGATGTTATCTCAATCAAAGAACTTCAAAGACTTGGGTTTAAGAGATCTATTGGACTTCCTGTCCCGGGCGAGTTCGTTTTATCTCCCTCATGGAGACTGGGTAAACTGCATGTTCGTAAATTAAATGACTTATTTCTTATCCATAAAGATAATATTGCCCCGCAAAACTTGATAGATACTATAAAACATAATGCTATTGATGTTCCTGCTGGCATCTATGCTTATTGGCTGAAAGGGATAAAAGAAATAGCCACCAATAGTAAGGAGATCAAATGAGTGAAATACTCAACAGACTATCCGACATCGATATTGACGATAGGTTACCTCGCATTAAAAATAGAATAGAGCATGAGACTAGCCCCAGGATAATTGATAAGTTAGTTAAGGAGTTTAAGGTTTTAAATAATCTTAAGAAAGAGGGATTAACTCCATATGAGGCATTTACTAGAGAGATTGTGCCAGTTATCCCAGCTCAGTTCAGATCACCCATCGAACTTCCCAATGGCAACATTTTTAGCCCAGAGACTAATATACTGCTTCGAGATATTGCTCTCACAAATAATCTTGTTGATAAATCAAAAGAAATGGGGAAAGAACAGGAAGATAAAGCAACCAAAGAACTTTACAAAACCGTTGAGAAACTAATGGGATTCAAATCCCCCGAAGAGGGAAAGAATTTATTCGACACTATATCCGGTGGTAAGGCCCCCCCCAAGAGAGGATTCTTCCAAAGGCATATGGTTCGCAAACGTCAAAACATGTCAGGAGGGTCAGTGATATCCCCTGGTCCTCATTTAGATATTGATGAAGTCGAAATACCATATGATATTGGGCTAAATATTTTTGAACCATTTATTAAAAAAGAACTCACGGAACGTGGATATGCCAACGATGACATCGAAAAGGCAATATCAAAACGAACTTCATTAGCAAAAGACGCTCTTTTATCAGCCAGTAGGAACAGGCCTGTATTGATTAACAGAGCCCCGTCTATTTGGCAAGGATCAGTAACTGCACATAAGCCAATATTTACAAATAAGAAGAACATTACTATCCCTAGCTTGCTTACGGCTTATCAGGGTGCGGATTTTGACGGTGATAGTTGCATATCTTTCATTCGTTTACGTTATAAGCAGAATGCTGATTTTTATATTGACATTAAGTCTGTTTTTAAATACATTGTCTCCATAATTAAAATATGGAGGAAGAAAATAAATGCGAATAGCAATAACAGACAACAGGCGAAACATAATAGTAAACGATGAATTTTCGAAACAGTCAATTATGGTTAAAGGTGGCAAAAAGGACACTTATTTGATGATCAAGCCCGCAAGTGATAATTCCGTTAAAACTATTGATATTGCAGACAATAATATCGTTTGCAATAGAGAATCAGGTCAATTTTTTGGCATGTTTATTGGAGACGGATGGGCAGATGCTAGCAACGGAAATCGTAAGGGGTATCATATTAGCATTGCTTCCATTCATGATGAGATTATAATCGCGTTCAGAACATATGCTAACAAATTTTTAAGGCAACACCTCGCATATACACCAGGGATACATCATAAAAATACCAAACACGATTATTGGGATAACCATACATCTATTCATGGCAAATTTACTATAGGAGTTCCTGCTAACACATGTTCAGCGATGCTTGCTACTTTTGGACATGGAGCAAAAAATAAAACATTTCCAGATAATTTATTAAATACCCCCAATGATTTCAGATGGGGGCTACTGTCTGGCTTGATGGATACAGATGGCACATTCACATATCGCCAACAAACAAAGAATGGTAAGCTATGCTACAATAAGTTGTCAACATATTCAACCGTCAGTATAAATCTCGCTAATAAAGTACAACTACTTTGCTTTACCCTCGGTATAAATGCTTCGATAACTACTACGATACACAAACATGATGATCGTCCTAATGTTACAGAATATTTAGTAGTATTAAGCGTTAAACATTTAACAGAATTGAGAGACAACCTATCTTTGATACTTCCATATAAAAAAGATATCCTCCATAAATTCACGATAGAAAATCAAGCATACCGCAAAGATATTGTTCCTTATGATAATGAAATTCATAAGTTAATAAAGTCTTTGATCCCCTACAAAGACAGATCAACAGTATTATCCCTTGCTCGCAATCGTGGCTATATCACCCGACAAACAATGGATAGATACTACTATGGTCCAATCAAAGAGTTGTACGACACCAAATTTAACTACAATCATCAATATGAAATCGTAAAGGAGATAATTGAGGTACCAATATGAATAATTTTTCCCTTTTTAATCGTTTTCTTCATAAGCTTTCATACAAGCTTTTTGGTAAAGGCAAAGTCTTTATCGGAGACATTGACCACTACCCATATCCTATTGAAGTAAAAGGCAATTGCTTTGGCGGACAAAACATTAAATATGTAGCACTCCCTGGCCAAATGTGCACATCCATCACAAAAAATGGCAAAATTGTTGAAGACGAGATCACATACTTTTCTATCCACAGAAATATCCCCCTCTATAAAGTTATTTATTCGGATGGTTCAGAGATACTAACATCTCCAGTCAACACAATACTTATCATGTCTGATGATAAATGGGAAAGGGCTAATCTTATAGATATGAGTATTGTGGGCAAAGTGTCTCCTGGGTTCTCGGATGGTAGCATTATATACAAAAAAGTAGTTGAAGTTATAAATACCCACAAAAAAGTAGACATGTATGATGTTTCACTTAAGAATGAAACCACTTTTCTTACCGATTCCGACATATTTGTCTTTGATACTGTATCTGTCCATGTCCCAATTTCAGACAAGGCTGTCAAAAATGCTAAAAACATGATGCCTTCCATGTCTCTTATAGAAGAAGAAACAGGCAAGATAAAAGCTTTCCCTGATCATTCCGCAGTGGCTGGACTTCATATACTGTCTAAAACAGAAGATGGGTTAAACAGGATTAATTCAGTTCTTCCGGATGGACATAAGGCTACGGGTATACTGGACAAAAATAAAATCAAGAATATAATTAGCAATGTCGCCAAAGATAGTGAGCCAGTAGCCGCCAAAGTTGCTAATAAGCTAAGAGAGTTAGGCGATAATCATGCATATAAATCAGGGTTTTCCCTATCTTTATCAGATATTGAACCACTACAGGATATCAAACAAGAGGCCATTGATAAGGCTATCAAAAAATTGAAGTATGTTGACCCTGGTGATTCAGTTAAGATAGAACAAATTTACCAGAGTATTATTGCCGATACAGACAAGAAGGTATTAGAGAGAATGAAAAACAGCAAGGGCAATATCCCTGTCATGTTGAATTCTCGAGCTCGAGGCAGCATGTCCCAATTCCGTGATATCATAGTGTCACCTATCGCCATTGCCAGCAAAGAGATATCTAAAAAACCTATTAAACATGCTTATTCAGAAGGACTTTCTCCTGCAGAATATTGGAAGTCCGCACATGGTGCTCGCAGAGGAGTTATTGGTCGCGCCCAGGAGACCGCGCTGCCCGGCGCCCTCGGTAAAGAATTACTATCCACTACAAATACCCTCATTACCCGGGGAGATAAACCTGATAGCCTCCGATCAATAGAGTTGCCTCTTGATAACACAGACGATGTTTTAGATCGATATACCGCCCGAGACATCAGAGATGATGATAATAGGACAGTAGTCAAAAAAGATACTCTAATTAATCCGGATATTATACAAAAGCTGCTAAAAAAAGATATCAAGAATGTTAGAGTTTATACTCCTCTGGGTAGTAGTAACATTGACGGGACTATACCATCAGTTGCGTATGGGATTAATAAATATAAAGAGATCCCGGAAGATGGTTACCCAGTAGGTGCAATTAGTGCATTCGGATTAGTTGAGCCCCTGTATACTGGATCTATGCAGAAATTTCATACTGGGTCTGCTATAGAAGACCAAGCTGCAGGATATCCGAGACTCAAACAATTACTCGAGCTTACTTCTTCAACAACTGAACGCAAAAAGCTTCCCAGTGAAGCAACACTGTCTACCGTCTCCGGCGAAGTTGAATCAATAGAGAATGATGATCTTGGTGGACATAATGTCACCATAGGTGGTAAGAAACACTACGTCCTGCCTGCCAACAAACTGAAAATTAAGGTCGGGGATTCTGTCGGTAGAGGAGACTCTCTCTCAACGGGTCCTATCCAACCAAAGGACCTCGCTAAACTGAAATCTATAGAAAGTGCACAAAAGTACATGGTTGATGAAATTCGAAAAGTTATTCCTGAATTGAGAAGAAGGAACGCTGAGGTCATAGTAGAGGGATTAACCAGATATGGCAAAATCATTGATCCGGGAGACACCGAATATTTACCAGGAGACATTGATCTCGTCAATAACATTAATGCCAAAAATACCGAATTTGATGATAATCCAGCATCATTTGAATATCTTTTCCGCGGAGTAAATACACTCCCCCAGGAAACACAATCATGGCTATCTAAACTTAACTTCCGTAACCTCAAACGCGTATTTCAGAAGGATCTGATTACTGGTGCAGAAGCAGACATACATGGTCCCGAACCAATACCTGGACTAGCCTATGGGGTTGAATTCGGCAAGGGTAAGAAAGGTCACTATTAGCGAATAGTTAAAAAAAAGAGGGGTTGACCCCCTCTTTTATCATTCTGCCAGACGATTATTTGTCGTCTTTTTTGGCATCTACTTCCGGTTCCTTGTCAGCTTTTGCTTTTCTTGGAAACAATAATGCCCCCAAAAAGCCACCGACAATCAATCCGCCACCGCCAGCGATTAATATAGTTTTCATTTTTCCTCCTTTGTTTGGAATTCCCTTATCATTGAAACATAGTTTGCGATATCATAGTAAGACATGTCATTACGATCCTTTCCGGTTTTACCTTCGTAAAGAACGAATGCCTCTTCGAGTTCTGCAGAATCTGGATTCAACACAACAACATCCATGAACCCCGTTTCTACAGTTGCGATCAAAGCCATGGCCACCAATATAGCTATGACAATGAAGATATAACCCTTCTTACTCATTCTTCCTCCTTTTAAATTATTGTGTCACAACATTGTCGAGAGATGGTAATTCAATTATTTTATACCGATAACATTTTTTAAGATATTCCTGCCCTTTCTTTGTATGAGTCAAGTAATAATACTCACGCAGAACATTCCATACGAACCCTGCTACAAACAGTATCAACGCACTCAACCACCCCATCACTATCCATATGGTTACGACAGGGATGGCAAACCAGGGACTTCTAATTAGAATGTCCAAAAAGATGGGTACTTCCAGTTTTTTCATAGCGATCCACATACCTCTTAAACTTTGTACTAAACCAATCCATAAGAATGTGACAAACATTTTTCCTCCTGTTTTTAGAGTCTAAAAAAACCGCCCACTGCTATCGCTTTTTTTGTGGGCGGTTTGCTATACATGACTCTATTTATTATATAACAGATTTATGGCATTTTCGTCATAATATAAGAGTTATAATCATTACCACGAAAGTTAATGCTGATATAATAATCGCTATTTTGGCTATTGTATTATATTCTTTCCTGCTTTCTGATTTATCTTTCTGGTCAAATTTATCATTTATCATTGTTTCTATTTTATCCTCGCTTAGAGGTTCTTTGAATTTGCTTATCATACTTTCGATTTTGTCCCGTGGCACATATTCTTTTTCTATTGTCCCAATCCGCAAAAGATTACTATCAACGATCTTTCCTGTATCTATCCTCCATTGTGCAGACTTATCCTGAGACCCCATTATCTTCATTAATAAACCCATAATCTCTTTTTTGTCAGTATCAAGTTCCGTTTTCGTTTTTTTTAAACACTCTAATAATATTAACCTTCGTTCATCCTGGTTCATATGTGTTTTCCTTATCTCTATTCATTTACTATATAGTTTATAAACTTAAGGTCTCCATTTTCAACGCGTCTACTTTCAAGAGTGAGGGTTATTTGTTTACCTTCTTTATCAACATAGTCAGTTGTATATTGAAAGGTGTCATTTTTATGCTGTTCAAGGTAAACCCTCCCTTGTTCTGGATAAAGATAAAATTGACGCGTATTCATATTTAACATTTTCTCTTTTGTATAGCCAAATTTCTTCGCGAACCTATCGTTGATCATATATATTCCACCATCTGGATATGTTACGGCAATTCCATATGGCGAGTAACCTACAATTGCCCTCAACAGTGCTTCTGTATGCTTCTTTTCATGAATATCGATGGCTAAAACAAATTTTGCCCTCTCTCCATGCCAATCGATTAAAGTAGCATGATATCTGTACCACCTATTATTCGTTAGATTTTTTTTCTCCAATGCAGGGAGGATATTTAGCTGTACTGTCTCAGTATTGCGGAATGTGTATTTATAATCAAGCCCTTGTAATGCTTTACAACATTTTTCCCCAAGCACACTTTTTTTCATCAATTTTTTCAAAGAAGCATTTTCAAATAATATTTTGTCGGACTGTATACTCGCGATATATGATGGATGCGATACACAGTCCATTATTTGCTCGAATTGCCCGCGTTCTTTGGCTATTCTTTCTTGTAATTCTCTTATAATATCAGCATTTATATCTGCTAATTGTTTTGCTGTTGATTCTCTACTGTTATTCATTTATATTCACCCCCGATAACTTCGCCTTCATTCTTCTTGGCTTTATTATTATATAGTGCTCAATTCTTTACCCGAATATTGTGATTTCAGCACTATCTCCATTGTTATATCGTCCGTAAATTCAATATTTCTTGTTTCTATCCGATATCCACTTTTAGACACACTTATTTGATGATACCTACTATTATCAATAGAATCCGACCATTGTTCAAAAATATCTTCCGAGGTCTCTTCTTTTTCGACAAAGACAGGATTATCTCCCCAAACATTCTTTAATTGTCCATTGCTATTTGTCAATCCTGCATGCCATTCTTTTGATGCTACCGACTGCTGAATAATACTTACAGCCGCATTTTCTATAGGACTTCCATTTATATCATTAACAGTTAAACCTAAAGAGAACACATGAAGATGTGTTCCATTATAAGTCCACATCTTGTTAGCAGTATCTATATTCGTAAAAGTCGTCGTTCCCTGCCAAAAAACTAAACCCCCTTGAGAAACTCTTGCTCCGTAATCCTGATTTTTAATCTCTCCGTCTTTCCAAAGAACCCTGCCACCATAAAAACAATACAATCCATAAACACCATTGCCCGATATTCCAGCATGGTCTATGTCGTCAATTACACAATTATCAAAAACCGTCATCGGCTGAAAAGTTTTATTATTAACTAACTGAGTCTTAGATGTATTGAACGGTAAACCTATCCCGTTACCACTCGAATAACAGACAATTGGACCTTTACAATCCTTAAAGGTCGAATTGCTTATTTTTACATTACCTGAAATATTATAAAGTGGATGATCCAAATGCTCCACATGCCAGTTGTTAAAAGTCCTGTTATCTAAAGGTACTGTTGCATTATGTCCCAAATATATCCTGCCCCAATAATTAGCGTTTGTATTCTCAACAGTTATATTATCAAAAGAGCATGTTGGCAATTTATCGGTATGATAATCATAACCCATATAAACCATATACCCTGTGCTATAGGATACATCTTGTATCTTTACATAATCCCAGTCAAAGTCGTCTCTAGGATAAAAATAGTTGCTTCGCATATGCTTCAAGATAATCTCATTGCCACTTGACCCTGATAACGTAGACTTGCCCCACCAGTAAGCATAACCTCTATGTGTTCCTGCTGTATCAAAATCAAACTCAAATCCTGCTTCAACTTCTATCTCACTCCCTGTTGCCATGTCAAAAACTGTATAAATCCCTGATGTTGATCCCCATGTCCACTGAAGTTTTGAATAATTGGACCCCGAATTTTGGAACAAAACTTTACATCCTGAGGATATCTCAAATTCACAATAAACTTGCCCAGACTTAGGAGGAATTGTATATATATAAGGTTCTCCCTCGATACCTGACCCTGATCGTGTCATCCTCGTAGCATCGATGGCAATAACCGCTTGATATATTAATTCCAGAGGCTCTTGGACTCCACCCGTCGATGTTACATCGATTTTTGTATTGCTCAAACTTACTGTCACAGCCATTTAGTACCTTTTAACCCCACTGATCATTATTTCTGTTAATTTATTCGACCCGTCATGATCCAGATAATAGAAATGTAACTCATTTGAAACATCCTCATCCCTGTATATTATCCCCATAGCAGTTTCATGTTTATCCCCACTATGATGAGATACTATTAATCGTTTTTTTACATTGGCATCATCGGATGCATAACCATTATCATTTTGTAGTATCCACAAACTCCAATCAGTAGAAACCGTTTTAAATAACATTTCGTCAATCGCTATTTTTGAACAGCCTATATCTATATGATAATCAACCGATTTATCAAATCCTGATCCTCCATTATCATCAGTTACTTGAATAAGTTGTGACATCAGTTCCTTCCTTTTTTCTTCATTATCTATTCCGGCAATTATATCTGCATACCTGTTTTTAATGGCACTGGGCATATCACTTAATATCCTTTTTGTCCGCGTTATTCTACAATAAATATAATCAAAAGGGCAAGCATTGGCACATACGGCGCATATTGCTCCATTTATTCCCTCCGAACATCCTCCTCCAGATATGGGCTTTTTTGCGCCAGGTTGATCATTGCTTTGTATCCAATTACTCTCGCCATCTATCTCTCCGTCTCCACACAGCCCATTCATATTCGCAGCCCTGACACACATTATTCTGGTATTCTCATCATCGGTTTTATTAATCGCAAGATGAGAGGAATTAAAGTCCCTTGGTCTGATGTCAGCATATCGAATGCTTGCTGTCTGTATTGGCGATTCAAATCCATTCGCATTTTTCGTTTTAAAATAAATAGTTTTCGTTCCGTGATCGTGGGAAAGTTTGAAAGATGGAGCAGTCGAATATGTTTTCCATAAAGCTCCGGTAAAATCTGCTGATTCCGAAGCCATGTAATGAGTTTGTCCGCTTTTTTTAATGAAATTGTTAAGTGTTACTTCCTGATCAACCGTGAATTCTGCTCCGTCATTAATAGAGAAAGTGTTTTCATCATCGTATAGACGGAATTTGATTAGCTTTAAAGAATCAGGGATATTCTGATTCCCATAAAAAGATATCCAGATATTATTGCTGTCTTTATATGCAATTCCATTTGCTGCCAGAAAATCGACACCGAAATTCTCTTTGACCAAAGTTTCCATTTCGGTATTTTTAATAACGAGAAAACCGTTGGGAATATCCCCATACCCAGGTCGTCCAGAAAAACAATAAAAAATCAACCCATTGTAGTAAAATGAACCATATACTTCATTATATTTGTCTCCCCATTCTTCTATATAGGTGTAAAAGTTCATTGTATCAGCAAACATAGTACAATATCTTCTGTGTGTATATAAATCTAACGGTTCAACCATCTCTCCGAGACCTGTTCCAAAAAATAATTTACTACCATAAGAGGCATGTTCATCGTGAAAAACATAAAAACTATAAAAATTTTTATAGGAGTCGAGAACCAATGTATCTTTATGTATTTTCCAAACTTTATTCATAGCCGAGATAGTTATAAAGAAATAATCTCCACTAATACCAACACCATGAATAGCATCTGCAATATCAGGGTATTCCGCAAAAGTATAATCATCGTCAGAGATACTATCTGGATTGGTAATATTAACTTTACAAATTCCACCTTTACCGGTTGAATACCTGCCGAAAATATACAAATAGTCTCCGACAGTTCTTATGCATTCCGGATTATAAACTGTTTCTGACTCGGTAGAATGTTCAAAAATCGTTACCGATAAATCAGTAATATCTACCCTGTAAATTCTTACTTTATCGGGATGGCAGCACCAGATATAATCTTTTGCGAGATCGAAAGACCAACCTTTGATCTTTTCTCCAGCACCAAAGTCAACTTTTTCAAAATCATTTAGATCATTTATGTTAATTTTGAAAACGCTTTGAGTCGGATATTGCTCTAAAACCCATAAATAACCTTCATTGTAAAAGAAAGCATGAAGGCGATCTATCCTGTGCAATCCAGCGTAGGTGTGTTTTTGTAAAATCTCTAATTGTAACAATTATCTTTCCTGTCCGAATAATAGTTTATCGATTTTTAATGATTCTGCATTTGCTCCACCGGCTTTAACACCATACATTATTCCCATAACAACGATAGCACTTGCGGTATTTAGAGTGTGTGGAGTTCCGGCAACTCCATTTACATAAGGAGTAAACTTATAATTATTTGTCGAAGTAATTTCAATTTTAATCCCAAGTTTATACCAAGTATTGCTAACAAAAGGGTCAACGACATTACTGATTTCTTGATTTGTCACCGTCAATCCAATACAAGTTCCGAATTTAATTTTCATATCACCATCTGTTTTGAAAAATATCATTCTGGAGAATGATCCAGTAGTTAATCCACCTCCATCATTTTGTAGGTTATCAGCAGCAATATTACTTGTTAATCCAACAATCCAATTAGCAGCATCTATATTTGTTTCTTCAAGCCTTTTTCGGAATTCAATGAAAATAGGTTTATTCTCCTTCAATTTAGCAAATTTCGCTTTTGACACCATGTAATGATAATCATTATCCTCTGCGTCTGTTTTTATAAATGCAACACCATTTTCATCATTTGTAGCTTCCGAAAGTGTATTAGTGCCGGTTGCACCATCGTCGAGAGAATCCCATTTTTGTGTATCGAGAAATGTAAACTCATCTTCAACAACAACTCCATTGACAAATACTTCTATCGGACAATCTTTCCAGACTCCTGCTCCTGCTGCCTGTTTGTAAACATAAGTTCCTGCTATCGCATACCATTGCCCCGAACTTCCATCTACAACATACGGAGGATCTTCCGTGATGGAAATATTTTTCCAGAGATAAAGAGTATTTCTTTTTGAATCGGAAGAATCTTCGATAATAACAAACGTTGTTCCGCTTGAAACACCGGCAATGGCATTTAATTGTGTAGACGGGTCTTCGATATTATCCGAAAGTGTTTGAATATACATTGATTCCAGAATATCTCGCACATCTTGGCAGGTTGCATCTTCCCCTGCGTCAGGAAAAAGTAATTTTAACGCAGCAAGCGTTCTTTTTGTATCAGCCATGATTATTATTCTCCTTTGTAAAATTGATCGCTGAATTGATCGCTAAAACCACCATACTTAATTAATCTATCAAAATATGATGCTTTACAATACACCTTATTAGCAACACAAACAACAATATTTTTCATTCTAATCCCAAATGCTGACATTATAGCACTTTTTAGAGCCAATGCCGAAACGTGTAGCATGTCAGATGAAGTGGCAAACTGATCGCTATTAAATTGACTACTGAATCCGGCACTTTTATATTCAAACTGTCCGCAAACTTCATCATTTTCAGTCGTTCCAAAACTGTAATAGGCCCCTGTAGAAACTAATCCGAGAACAAAGTTTGAATTTTCTCGATCATCTGCGATCATACCCGCATTAATTGTGATTACTATCCAATCACATTTATCACCAAAACATTTAGCGCTGGCATAATAAACTCCAATTCCTTTTGACCTAACATCCTCTACTCTTCTTAGGTTACCCCCGTGTCCAACAATATCAAATTTAGATAATGATCCACCTTCTTCAATATTAACTATCTCTTTATTTCGTTTTTTAAGATAATCTTTAAGAAATATATCCAGAAATTCGTCTTTATTCACTTTCTTCTGCATCCACAAAGGTTTTGCTAACTTTCATTGTCCTTCCAACAAGGTCAGCAAAATCCTCATCCTCTACAATGGCAGCCTTAAGTTCTGCCAAGGTTGGATTGTCCGGAGCATGTATGGTATAATTCTTTGTATCAGACCAATTTGTATTCTTAGTCGTATTGCCAAATCGCCCTCTATAAACAAGTTTTGTTATACCATCGCTATCATATTTACTATCTCCCACAGGTAGATTTATGCCCCTAAGGGTATTCTGTGTTGACATGAGAGTTTGAATATCTTCTTGAGGGTTGTCCCAGTCAACGGGATCATCCAATATCGTATCTGGGCGAAACCACATATACTCTATTTGGTAATTACCAACAACAGATATTGCATTGAAAGTTATTGTGAATTCATTATTATTATTAATAAGCGTTGGCCCCGAGATTAAACACTCGTCAGGAACATCCCCAAATATGTCGGTAACCATATCTTGTGTCTGCTGTATTTCGCTGGCGACAATCCTTTCAACTTCACTTATGCCCGCCTTACCATTTACGTCATTTCTTATCTGAGTAATATCATCTTCTGTTTGTCTTTTAATCTTCGCATCTTCAATACCTTTTCTCATTCTTCTTAAGGTCGCTCTCTCATCGACCCAATCAGAAAAGATTATTTCCGGATCCGGCTGCACAATAACGGCCGGTATGTTTATTACGTACGGATTACACCAGTCTCCGACTACCCCATATTCCGAGATACTGGCAATATAGATAACAAATCTCATTTCGGCACTTACTTTGTATTGGATATTTCTTTCATTTACAACCGTGTTCCATGTATAGCTTTTACCTAAAGGGTGGCCCGGATCATCAATAACTGTCTTTCTTTTATAATCAGTGTGTTTTTCATCAAGTTTCTGCAATATTTGGTCTTCCGCTATCTTATCCTCAAAATTGTATGGATCTGTTGCCCCTAATGTAATCAGAGATTCTTGTGTTTCGCTGAATGTTTTTACCACGGCGTAGGATTTAACTCTATATCCTATTATCTTTTCATTATCAATCAAGGCCGGTTCATCCCAGTGTATATCCATTTTCCCCGTGACAAAAGGAGTCCCCTCATTAATTTTTTCGGATTCTTCGTAAATAGAGTCTTCAAGCCCCTCTATTACTTCACTCTCGGTTGCCACTTGATCATCGAATATATCTTTATAATCATTAGCATCATCTATAAAATCACTTTCTTCCCCCAATATATAAGATAACAAGTTGTCTGCCTCGCTCGAACTAATTGCTCCCGAGGTTTCAGCGTCGTCTATCCTAGATGTTAGATCATTATATTTTTTTACATTAACATCATCTATGTTACATCCTAAACTGTCCGTCGCCTTAAATTTCAGGTTACCTGTTCCCACTGTAGTTATATCCTGCTCATAAGTTCCATTAGCCGTTATTACAGAACCTTCGGTGCCACCTATTTCTGGAGTCAGCGTTCCCCCAGTATATCCGCTGACGTTAAAGGTTAACCTATATTTAGTTGATGATGCTACCAATATGTCTTGTTCAAGATCTCCATCTCCACCGGAATGTGAGGCATTGCCCCCAGAGATTGTCCACCCTGTGCCTTTTGTCCAATTAACATCAGCAGAAAAATCACCATTTGTAACCTTCTCTGACCATAGTTGTAATTTATTTACTTTATTAATAATTTCTTGAATTGTGCTTGATTTTCCCTGGTATCTCGATCTATTAGATATAGATATTTCTCTTAATTTGATATCTTCATAAACCTTATCGGCGATATCATAATCGTCCGGAGTTATCTCAACCGTTATAGTATTCGTGTTTATGGCATTAGGCATTGATGGTATTTTTTCTGCCAACACCATTTTATCCCCTTCTCCATCATCCAGATTGATCACAAGATTATTCGATAGAGTATAAAGTCTTCTTGCTTGATTTGCCGTAAGGCGATCTGTATGATAAAATAAATAGTTGACTCCCAGTTCGTCAATATTTACTATCCCCCTATGAAGTTGTATTAATTGAGATATTTCTCCTGTATTGATTGTTGCTTTATTGTAATGTCTGATATCAATAATCGGAGACCAAACTACCGTGCTGGCAACATTCTCAAAATGGTGATGATCGGGAACGGTGTTATAACCTCCACGGGATACGATAGTATAGACACCTCCGCTTTCGCTGACCTCAATATATTCATTTCCTACTAGCAAATACGGAGTATTAGAATCGTAGTTTGCCAATGCCCCAGATAATGATAAATCTCCGCTATCGTCATCTACTGTTGTTTCGCCACTTGTAATAGTACTTGAATTAGATGCTATTTCTCCACTACTGTTGACATAAATATATGCGATTGCTACTTTACTAGTATCTCTTGCTGCATCCACTGTTCCAACGGTTAGTTGAGCAGAATCATTTAATAGGGGATAAATCGTATCCGGGGTCATTGTCCCGCCGGGGAATGCATTCTCATATCCGGTGAGAGATTTTTCCTCATCATATTCAACGTAAAGATAATAATGTCCCTCTACATCTGGAATTGAGACATTTGTTAATGCAGACAAATATATTATTTCACCGTCTGATCCCATGGCATAGCCCGGTTGTACTCGAACTGTCGTTGTGTTTAGTTTGGTAACAGTAAAATAATCATTATCTGTTAATCGCCCGTCGCTTTTTATCCCAGCGATTACACCAAATGACAACACCCCTCCAGATGTAAACATGGAGTCATATCTTTGCTGAATATTCTTCACCATCTGTAATTGCAGATACTCCAATACGCGTCTTCTCTGCATTATTAGATTAGCAAAATCAGTAAAAATATTCACACCGCGCTCCCTGCCCCTATTTTCCAATTTGACCCGTCACTATAAATATATAAAGTCTCATTATTGCTGGTGAGATCTTGTGACGCTGATCCCTCAATGGTCTCAGATCCTTCGGTGGTTATAGATGCGGTATTGCTGGCTGAAACTTTTTTAAATAAATACCTCTTGCCAGCTATCAGTAAATCTGTATCCAGGACAACAGTGATGTCTCCATCAGCGGTATTTAATTCGATAATATAATCAGTATTCAATACAGTGTAAGGGCTATCAGCAACGGCAATTATTTTAAACGGAACCTGCAACATCAATCTCTGCAGAATAGCAAGGGTTGCATATTTTAATTTCGATGTAGAATCTTGATAAACAGCTGTCAAATCTGTTAAAGCCGCTGATGTTACTGGATCTAACTCAGACACCTGCTTAGTCGGAATGGGTAATGTCATTTATCCTCCATTTATATGTTCCAAAGATGTCCACCTCCTTTTGGTAACAGGACATTTAGAACCTTTGTAATATTTTCTTGGTAATTTGGAAAATTTGTCAAGATATTTTCATACCCATGTAGTATTTTAATGGGCGTGATCATATATTCTCCGGCATCGGTCACAATATAATATCCGTCTTCAGTTACAACATTCGTCTTTACTAATCCATCGATTGTTATTTTATTGTGAACCGACAAACTCTTTAACAACAGGATTTTTGCATTGTCTGCAATTTTATAATTATGTTCTAGATTTTCAGCAAGGGTAAGCGTTTGCCCTTCTATTCCTATTATTTTATGCAATTCCGCTTCTGTTGTATCTCCATAAATCAATATATAACGATATGTGTTGATTATATTTATTTCACTCGCCAAAACAATTTCATTCTGGTGAGCATTAGCATTTGATTGAAGTACTTTCACTACATTGTCGCCATAACCAAGATATGCAGCCTTTTTAACTATCGGCAGAGTATTAATATTGACAGATATTTCGGCGTCCATTTCACATTCTAGACCAATCAGCCCATCTAACTTTCTTGTATATAATTTGTTATCGAGAGGATATACATATGCGTCTATTAATGATATAATCAAGTCACCATTTTCTGTGACAAGATAATTCCCTTCCCCATCAATTATATAATTAACCATATTGGATAAATCAATATCAACCTTAAGAGCGTATCTGTCCAGAATCCTGTCGTAGTTTCCCTCCAGTATTATAGCATATCCTCCATAATGACAATTTTCTGTATCTTCATCCCAGACTATTAATATCTGTTCAAGACCTCTAAAATTATAGTCCATGTCTTCTACTTCTACCCACCAATAGCCATTTTCATCCTGATAAGCCTTTACAATTCTATGGGAGTTAGTAGATAATCTTGGTTTTATGGTAATACTCTCACCGTCCGCGAGGTTGTCAACACTGTCCAAATTTACCTTGGTATTATCTCCAGTATTGCTCTCTGTGGGACTATATATTTTATCAACTTCTTCGCTGTAAATTGCTTTAACATAACTAGGTCTTAATGCCTCCCCGTATCCCGCAACATCATTATCTATGTAATTGTCTAACCATCCTGATATTTCGAATGCTTTTTGCAAATTTTTAAACCTTGGTATTCTGTCTCCATCCTTGACATTGTCCGGAAATTCTATATATTTCTCCAGCGTTTCTGATTCGGTTGCAATATATGGATATCCATTATCATCATAATTTACATTGCGCTGATGAACCATTAAGACTTCACCTTCTGGAATCTCATTATCTAAAGATAGTTCTATTATTTTTTTATTCACTCTATCGAATAAAACACAATTCTTATAGATTGAACGATCTAATAAAGTATAGACCACTATGTCATATGTTCCATCTGTTATTGTAGCATCAAGAACAGCATTATCACCATCTTTCTCTATTACTTGGTAGACATTACCATCTATGATTACAATATCATTAACAGAGGCGTTTTCGCCAATCCCGATAATAACATTAGAAGTTACCGCCTGGCCGTTATATTTAACTTTTTTATCCGCTATATATATTCTTTCATTATCTTTTACCGCATAAACGGGTACTGAATAATATAACCTATATCTGGGAAGGATGTCGCTAGGATAGTCTGTTTCAATTATTTTTACCATTCCGGGATATTTCGCGAAAGGTATCCCAGCCATGGCATGAATAAAGAAATTTAGATTATCTTCTGTTGGACCGGTTCGAACTATTGTCCAAATCATCCTCAATAAACTTATTTTTATATCATAATGATAATCTCCGAGAGAAACATCCAATAGCCCGGTCACAAAATTTTCTGCAATATCGTTCTTGATATAAATTTCCTGTGCCCAATAATCATCTAAATCCCCATCTGCTGATAATTGAGATGCTGTTTGGATTAAGACTTTCCTATTATCTCCTAAATGGTCGTTTCTTACAACTCCGGATATAAACGGTAAATATTGATCAATTATTTCATAATTTGTTCCCTCTTCAATTAACGCCGTCGCGGTATTTATCTTATTTTGCATATTCTCAATGCCAAAAACATCTTCATTCAGCAGATATGATGTGCAATCTCCATAAAGTAAAGACATTGTGGAATATCGTTCCAACACAGCCTCTGATCCACTTGACAACTGTCGATACAGATAAATATATTCAGGAGCATCTGGGTCTATCATAATATTCCAACATTTGTACCCAGTGCCGACAGCAACTGTTATTATCCGGGGAATCATCTCAAATGTTTTCAGGTTAACCAGTTTGATTGTATATTGGTCTTCTCCATCTGCTACAACTCTAGGCAAGATAATCAGATTATTGTTTATAATTAGATCGCTCCCATAGGTACCTTCTCCAAGATTATGGATGTGTTCCACAGATAAATCCTGTTTTTTCCATCGGTTTATGCCCACGGGAGTGC
This sequence comes from uncultured Candidatus Cloacimonadota bacterium, assembly GCA_964457455.1. GTDB lineage: Bacteria > Cloacimonadota > Cloacimonadia > Cloacimonadales > TCS61 > JABMPU01. Next base: position 56,790 of record CAYWJN010000001.1, on the reverse strand, counting down.
CTGATTCATCTATAGTATAGACATAGTATTCATCCTGGACTATATTATCTCCATTTATTGAGGTGGAAGGATCTGCCGTTCTTTGATCAAGAGACAAATCGGACTTCAATATTTTATACATTTCTTTTAATGTGTTACTATAAGCGTATAAATAATCTCCATCTTCTATTATACAGCGAATATTTGTGTTGCTATCATCGAAATAGTTCGCTCCATCTATATTCTCGCTGAATATTGTGCCGTCAGATATCTTAAATTTTATTATATCCCCTGTTTCATATCCCCCAAGATATATATATTCATCATCAGCGCATCCAGAACTTGTTCCGTGGTTTGATCCAATAGCATCACTTGATGCGAATACCTCCCATGTTTCAACAACTTCCAGGGTGTCTAAATCTATCTTATATAAATGCGGTTGGAATGGGTCAGGATTCGTCTGCGCCGGATCACAATAATCTGCTATCCACAAATAACCATCTTTAATTACAATACAATTTAAAAAACCTCCCACATGGAAATCAACATCATCGTCTATACTTTTGGTAGTTACAGCCATTGTTGAAAGATCCACTCTGACTATAATTGCATTCCCTGTTTGTACACAATCAACACTATACCAATAGCCATTATTAATAATCGATGCATCTCCCCAATAGGCCGGGATAACCTCTGTAACTGCCAGAGGCTCTGTTGTATGCTCAGTTTTTATCCCATAAAGATTTGAAAACTTTTCCCAATAACGCTTTCTAAATTCCAGAGCAGAATCTGGAAACATAAGAGCCACAGCATCTTCTTTATTCTTCAATTCTCTAACTAATTCAATCATTCCCTGCCAAATCTTTGTGATAGGTCTTTTGTTTTTTAAAAGAATATAATAATCACTAACCACCTGCCACAGGGATCTTGCTTCGTTAAGACTGTTTAATACCATTTGAGGCCTTTGCTTTTCCTTCCATAATTTCTTTTCTGCTTGTTATCCAGCGATAAATATTCTGGGCACCCATGAATACTAGGGCGGCCACAATCAAATAATTAACATGTTCGGAAATAGTTGCTCCGTTGCCGTTATAGGCGGCAAATATCTTTGAGACTACGGTAAATTTTAGCGTCCAGGAGAACAAATAAGCAAAACCAGCGTTCAACCATCGCTGGATTTCTTTGGGAAATCCATCTTTAAAGATTTTTCCCCATTCGTCCGGAAATGCTTTGATCATACTGGATAATATATTTACCACAGCATATACACAGAGAGATAGAAAGAAAAACATTACTATCTCCATACTAAATTGTTTAATTATTTGCTCCATTTTCGCTCCTTTTCATTACTATAGACGGTTTATGATGAATAGGGGCAGAACTTGGTACCCCTTTTTGCTTTTTCTTTACTGGCTCTTTCTTCTTTTCTTTTTTTGCCATTCGTGATTATATTCTACCTTCTAATCTAAATATAGCCGTTTTATTAATAGTTATTACATCTCCGGGAACATTGATAATTTCTTTTGTCTTCACGCCGTTTTCCCTATAATTATCGGTAACGACCAAATAGGATAGTTCTCTTACCCCCTGTAGATATAAATATTCTTTAATTCCTTCATATGTTAGGGATACCTCCCCATCCTTTGATGTTAAGGTATTAACATAATCCTCAATATGGCCTTTTATGGTGGACAAAATAGTGTTATCGCCAGTTGTAGCAACAATGGACAATAGATGAATATTTTTATGCCTGACCAAAATATCCTGCCCCTTATAATGAATATGTGGCTCATTGACCCAATTTTGCACATTTTTAACCAGGGAACTATAATAATAAGTTATTCTCACCTCACTTGAGATTGCGGGATTAAATTTTATAATACTCTGTCCCCGTACAGATCTTTCATAATTATTGTCATTGTGTTCCCATATATAGTCAATCCCCTCCGTCAATTCAATCTCTGGACTACTATCTTTGATAATTATTTTATCAATCCATACTGGCACTCTATTGCTAAAATCTATCACGTTAATGTAGTCAGATAAATCCGGTTCCACATCCACCGTATCGCTTTTGAGATATTCATCATCAATATAAACGTCCACACATCCACCTATATTGACCCCACTATTGTATGAACTCCGAACATCTATATAATCCAGAGAAATTGCCGCCTCTGTTGTTAATCCCGAGGGATAGGATGTTTGTACTTTTATTTTAATAGTATTATCTGTCGCATAATACTCTGTATCAATATCGTTCGAAATAGTTAATCCCGAGACAGAAAATGTATTTTCTGCTATTTGTTCCCATACTTCTTGAGATGGATCCCATACATACATTTTTAATCCATCTCCCCCATATCCGGAACCATATCCTTTGATGTAGAGTTGGATCATGTCCGCCAAGGTGCTGATATCGAATTCAAAATAGTTGACAGCATATTCTCCCGCCAATCTTCTTATCTGAATGTTATCATAATACCATTTATACCCAGCCGTATCAACCGTTGATATTCCGAAGGCATCCATATTAGAGGTGGCAAGATATTCTGATAAGGGAGTTCTCGCCCCACAACTTATTTTTGCCGTTGCTTCCTCAAGGGCTTCTTCTGTTTCTTCCAAATAGAAATCGATCGCATTATCTTCGCTTATTTGCATTTTGAAATAATAATCAGTATTTTTTTCAATCTTGGTTATTCCAGACACTATGTATGCTAATGTATTACCGGGGAATTCCATCACTTTATTGACATACATATCAGCATTCACCAGATCATTATCAACAATGAAGATATTGGGTTCACAAACGAGTATGGTTACTTCTCCTGATGGTGTGATATTTTCCGGAAACACACAATCTGTCAAAATATCTGTGTCTCGGGTAAACTCAAACGGAACATAATAGATTTTATTCCCAATAACATTAGATATAAATGCTACTGTGTTGGTACCCAGGTGTACTCCGTCCCCAGGATTTAGTGTTATTGTTGTTCCAGAGACTGTTCCCGTTAATTCAAGACTTTCTGCATCGTAGGATGAAGGTCTCCATACTATTCCGTATCCGCTAATGGCATCTGCCTTCCCGGAAGATGGTTTTCTCACAGTAATATAACTATATCCGCCATGGCTCCCGCTTTCAACAGGATCATAATCGGTTCTAAACTTCCCCGTTATCTCAATATTTTTCTGCAATTCTGAACTCAACTTTTTCTGACATATTGGGTTATAAGTTTCAACAGGAATATCATCTCCGCTGCTATATTCTTCCAAGAACTTTGAAACATCAAAACGGAGAGCGATATTGGTAGTTGGATTAACAGCAGACGGAGTATCCCCCGTTGGGGATACTGGTAAACTCTGATTTACCACATCTTCTACGAATTGTGCCATAAATTATTCTCCTTGTATATAGACACTATCACCATCATTGACGACAACTTCATTATTATTTCCTCGCGGTCTCGTGAAAACTATTTGGCTGGAATCCCTAACTGCCTGAATAAATTTCTGCACACCAGCCCGTATGATCATTTCCGCTACGATATTGCCACTATAGGCGGAACTTATCGTCCCTAACACTAATTCCCCGTCCACGACCATCACTTCTTTTTTGTCCAGATAACTTCCCACGGATAACCCGTGCTCGCTTTTTATCCATCCATTACCTATATTAAAACCCTCACCTATAACATTCTCAATATAACATCCATTTGCGGCCAAATATGTTCCGTTGATGTTATTATAAACTTCAATGTATGTATATGTTACGGAACATCCAGTATTGTCCTCTGTAATCGATGCAACGGTGATAGTTGTCTCGTCTTCACCCTCGTCATAACCAACGGATATAACAGTATGTTCTCCATCGTCTGCACCCGCATCGGATAAAGTCAATTTCATTCCCGCTTTCATTTTAGCAGTTTGGTCACCCGGGATAATAATATATTCATTATCTTTATCTGTTTCTACTCCTGTATGAGAAGCCGAGGTGATTGATTTAATAATGTTTACCCGGGTAGATTCTGCTTCTGTAGGGTCAATAATGTTTATTGTATTACCTTCTTCGAATCCTGAATAACTATTCATGTGTATAATCGTGTCAGTTAAGCCAATATCATTGAGGACATTCTCAATTTCCCCGATAACTTCAGATGATTGGGTAAAAGTCTCGTTCAATATATTGTCGGTGCTGATTTCTATAAGATCAGTATCCTCGAAAGATATTTTATTATATTGATACTGATTAAATTCTTCTCCATCTGCAGATTCTATTGCATTGGACAATTCACCAGACTGTCTAAAGAGATAAAATGCTTTATTGGGCACGGCTGCTATGTTACCTTTGAGTTTACCCACAAAATTACTGGTTCTATTATATTCGCCATTGGCTATTATGGTATTATAGAGAAGATCCCTTACCATCTCGTTGTCCCCAGCACCAACAATATCTATATTTCTAAGTCCTCGGAAATTCTCTCTAATGGATAGTTCAATCCCTGATTTTGACATCATATTTCGCGAATTTATAGAATTTCTTATTAAATTATAATATTCAGATACAGTATAATCGGATGTTCCGCTGGTCATTGCTTCGTGGACGATTTTAACCAATTCTGCCGGAGCATCATCTACTTGTCCCAGTGTATTTTCTGCAATGCTCTCCCCTCTAGTATTTTTTACTCGAATATTCCCAATAGTGAAATAACCGTCAATCACGGTATAGACATTGGCATTCGTGGACAAAATAACATTATCAGTAAATTCAAATTCCTTATTTCCAGAATATAGTTTATTCCCCGCGGCTATTTCCCAAGAAATTGGTTCCGTAAAATATAATGTGATCATGCCCGTTGTTTCATTAGATTTTCCCTCTGTGACTAGAAAATTAGAGGCTAATCGCTTTATCTGATCAACCGTCATGTTTGAATAATTGGATAAATTTAGAGCATCTTTTTCTGTGTCAATCACATCGAGCGACATCTTGGTAGTTAAAATATATACGAGAGGTACTATCAACAGCTCATAAATATTGCTGCCTTCTCGGATATCATAATTTTTTAAAGTTTCATCCTCTGCAAATGTCTCTCTTATAAATTCAACAATATCCATTATGTCTCCTATAATTCTAATTGTTGGACACCATCGAGGGTGACCAACTCAATACTCATATTCACCTGACCATTGGTGATAATTATGTCAAGATTTTTTAACTTTGCCCTTACAAATGTCTCAGTTGCCAGGAGTTCTTCATTTTCTTGTAACTTAAGCATTTTCTCTGAGGTTTTACTCAACGCTGATATAATGGTATTATGCATTAACCCAACATTTTTATTTGATAACTTTATGGTTTTATAGGCATCTAATAAGCCCCCACAATCACTTCCATATAATAATCTACAAAACCTCTGTGACACAGAGACTTTACCGGTTGCCCGGGGACCATTGTTTATTATATCAAAACATGTTTCGGAATCCTGAGAACCTATATTGTCTAATATTTTTAAGTCAATCATGTAACCTCCGACATCATTCGAGACACTCCGGTAATTCTATTCAACTGTCTTTCGCCCTCATCCATTTTGATTTTAATGTCCGCTACTTCTCTTACTAAGTCTGATCCTAATCCAACAATGTTCATCGCCGAGTCTATCGCTTGATTTACTGTCTTATCAAATGTTTCTTCTAACCTCTTGATAATTTTACTGGCTGTTTTTTGTATAGACCTTAATAGATCCTTTGATATTTTTGGGTTGCCAAACGGGGGAATAATGCATTTTGCTATAATCATCCCTATTCCACCACCAAATATTATAGCATTCCCCACACTTATTTTATTCAAAAAAATTTCAGCCTGCATAATCTTATTAAGCAGGGGCATTAAGCCCAGTTCCCGCAAAGAGCCAATAAGCCCATCGATATGAGGATCGGAATATCCCGTCAAATCCTTTATGCCCGTTTTTATCGATGTTAAATATGCTATTCTATCATCAATAAGTTGATAGTAATAATCATAGGATGGTTGCCCCAACAGCATGTCCTTAACAATATGAAGCCCCAATCCAAGAATAAAATTGATAGTAAAGTTAGGTTCGTCACCACCCCATTCAATATTATTCAGGATACTAACAGCCCTTGATAATTTTTCGGCATAATCTCTTTGTCCTTCTATTTTCTCCAAATCGTCAGCCACAATATTATCAACATATCGCAATTTTCTGTAAATGTCATAATATTTTTTCCATGCTTGGATACGATCCCGCATATTCCGGATAGTACATTTATCCGGGATAAGGTTTTTTATGGCATTAGATTTATTCTTTATATTAGAAATAATATCTGCCCTCTCTTTTTCATGCTTTCCTATCGTTTCTTGATCAGTATAGTCGGGCATCAATTTGTTTAACTGCTGAAGAATTTCAACTCCAGACAATACTTGCGATTGGGCACCAAACACCGTTAAGTCTCTACAACTACCATTCAGTCCATCTACCCACTCAAGAATATTCGGGTCATTATCAAAGGTAAAGAATGGTGCTACTGCAGATTCACCCATATCCTTAAGCATTTTTTTTATATCTACCATTGATGATATAGATGGTGCTGTGACCGGTTCCTGATCATTAATCATTAATCGTACTTGTTCTGCAATCTTATCGGCATATATCACCATATCCCTTCCCGAATAATATCTCAATATCTCAAAATATGCTCTCAGGATACCAATAAACTCTCTTATAAGATAATTACCAGACGCATCTAACAGCGAGGAAAGATTATCGGACATAAATTTTTTTATATCAATATCGGTTAATGCGGTTTTTATTGGCTTTTTTCTCTGTTTTTGGTATTCTTCGAGGTTTAATCCCTCTCCCAAAACTTCCTGTTCAAGTCTTTGTACTATCACTTCTTTAATAATCTCTAAAACTTTGGAGCTTATCCCCGTAGATTCTAATGAGAGAATATCCTTGAGAGCTTGGGCTTTTTTTTTGGCTGATTTTAAATTCCCCAGGATTATACTGCTGTTTGAGGATAATATCATATTGTTGATAGCGGCTTTTATCTGTGGTCTGATATGATTACATATTTCTTCAAGTTTCTTATATGGTCCCTCCGACATTTTGGATTTATTTTCAATTAATCTCACGCGCGACTTAATCAAATTCAGTAGAGTTATCTCCCATGTGCATGATTCACGCACTAAATTTGCTTGATATTGTGCAATATATAATGCCCACGACAATGGACTTATTGATCCGACAATATCATTAATTGCCTTTACAAATGCATCCCCAATATCGCCGAGATTCTCTATCGTATTCATTATCTCGCCAATGATTGGGCCTAGCCATAGCCCAAGAATCCCCAATCCAAGACTTACTATCCCAGATTTTTCTATCTGCTTTGATAGGTCTATAGCGTGTTTAAGATTAATAGCCTCTGATAGTGGGCAGTTCTGCATTTTATTTCAATTTCCTCATTACTGTAATAATGTTATCTTTTTTCCGCCTTATTGTAGATTCTGACACCCCTACCCGTTGAGCAATCTGCTCATTAGTTGACAATCTTGGATATCCGTGTATCCCATAAGTTAGTGCCAATATTTTCTTTTCGTCAGAATTCTCAAGTTTATTATAAACCATATCCAAGAAGTTTTTTTCATTGAATGTGGGATCAAAAGCCATTGTGATATTGTCTGCAAAAGAGATATCTGATGTTAATTTTCTGCCAGTTTCCTCTGATAATCTTTTTATGTCGCCAATACCCATCTTTAATCTGTCAGCCATTTCCTCGTAGGTTGGCTTTCGTCCGACCTTCTCCTCAAAGGTAGCCACCTCGGATGTGAATTTGCCAAATTTCTGCGATCTTTCTTCAGGAATATATATAGGACTCGCTTCATTCACAAACCTATTCATCGATTTCATATAATTGCTCACATGGTTAGCCAATGGACCTTTTTGGGGATCAAAAGTATTGAGAGCTTCTCCGACTAATATTTCCGCCTGCAATCTTAACAGGTTTTTAGGTATTGTGCTCCCAGAAAATCTATTGACAGTTGAATTAATTAAAGGTTGATATTTCTTTAGGACATCATTATATTCCATATTATCTCCTTGGCAATATATCGTCTCCATATTCTTCTAGTAATTCCAGGATTTTATCTCGCCTCTCCGTTATAAATACCGTCCCATCTGGCACGACAGTTGTTCCATGCTCTTCTAACGTTTTCACTTGATCTGTAACTTCTGATGCCATATCGGGTATAATTTTCTTATATTTCAATTCATATATACTCTTAGGGGTATTATCTCGTGTTATCAGTCCTCTTGAATACAAATATTCTCCAAATGTAATGATTTCTCGTTTACAATACCCATCTTTTTTAAATAAATCTTGATGATTTGTTTTTATAGCATTAACGCTGTTTACTACCTCGGAGCCAGTTCTTTTTTCGCGTTTTCTCCTTTTTAGTAGTTTTAGATCATTCGAATGTTCTGTTATGGGAATATAACCTATCATTCCCAAAATACCGGGAGAATATTCGCTTTCAACTACTTTGGCTGCAACCCCTTTAGAACCAGTAAGAATAGGATTGTAGCAATAATCGTATATCTTATTAATATTTGTAAATACTTCCCTCTCCAGAAATGGATTGATCAAACCGATATCTGTCAGACTGGTTATTTTTCTGACATTAGTCATCTCAATTTGTGTCCCGGTTTTTCCCGCAGACTGATCTATCATTATATTTACGCTGGATAATATTCCATAATAAACAGCATCCTGTGGTACATCATAGACAATGCTCGGAAATCCCACTACTCCATAGGGGTGTAATTCTGGAAATGAACATTGCAGGATGTTCTGTGAATATCGTTTTTTCATAAATTCATAATCACAGAGGTTTTGCCAAACAATATTGCTTTGTTGTTCAGCAATTTCTTCAGGTTTTAGAATGTCTTCTCCAATTATTCTATTAAACAGATAACTCTTTATCTCAATTGCTCCCCGTATCCCAAATTCATATTCTTCATCTGTCAGATTATACTTATTTTCCTTTAAATCCCCGGGCGATTCTCGACTGAAAAGATTATTATCGAATATTTTATAGACATGGCGTAGTCGCGTTATGGGGGTGCTCCGGATATTGTCATTTAACAATTCTACATCATCACCGGCAATAAAGACATTACATTTGGGAGGAGCGACATTTAATATATCGGGCAGCAATACATATTTAGCCATCGATTTATCATTTGTTTGGATTTTTAGCCCAGACAGTATTTTCTCCACTCCCTTATCATTATAGGCGGGACAACCAATGTTGATATAGCGGTATCCCACATGCATTAGTTTTCTCAAAATACCATCCAATGGTGTTTCATTGTTCAATATGACATCCATATTGGTAGATTCCAGAAAGTTGGTCAACCCCTCCGCCCTATAAAATTCTTTAAACAAATCTTCATCAACATAAACATGATCGCGACTAATTTTCAGTCTCTTGTTGATATTTTTATAATAATATTCCCACGAATCCTTTAATAGGGATAAAACTTTATCAAAATAATCAACAACATTAAGTTTAACAGGATCTCCGAGATTAAATATCTGAAAAGCATTTTTTATAGCGTTGTTTATCACGGTTGTCCCCATATTTGCATCATCCATACCATAAAATTCATATGAACCAACTAATTGAAAAAAATTCTCGAACTCAAGAGCGGATAAATATTGAGATGGCAGATCGTTCAGATATTTATTCTGTCCAACGGCTAATATAGATCTCGTCCTAAGGTCTCTTTGCCTATTATAGGTAACACCCGTGGTTACACCGTCAAATAATAATCGGTAGACCTCTGAATCACAATCGTAATAGAATACCGTTATGATTGTACCGTCCTTGATCTCCGACAGTTTCCCCACTTGGGGCAAGGTAATTGTGGCTACACACAGATTATTCTCATGCATGGATATACTTATTTTCATCATTGGGACCTTTATTCCCTCCAAGTAGCAAACGGTATTCAGATCAACACCTCTCATTAATGCCCCCCCATGTCAGCATAATCACTTTTTACCAACATTCGTAGTTCTACTCTTGAGAATGTTTCCCCGGCCTTCACATTATCCGTTAAACTCATAATATAACCCGTGGCCACCCTGTTTTTATATACAATATGCACTTTCTGATCCCTATATAAATTCTTTACACTCCATTTTTCGCGATAATATTTATTAAATAGGTGCTTCCATGAATATTCAACACCTTCTACTATTACGCTCTCTTTTGTATCCGGTAATATTAAACCAAAAATATAGGTATCGGGATAACTCCCAAAACTAGTAATCCCCCCATATACACCTGTGAATTGATATTTTTCCAAGAAGTATTTATTGATCGATTGTAGAGAGAACTCTCTCATTGGTTGTTCTTCTATGGGCTTATTACTCATAAATATAGATGCCTTATTATCCTCTCTTTGAACATTAGATATATCAGCCTTATCAATATAATCTATTTCGCCAGCCAAGTTCTCCACCGGATTCCCCAAGGGAATCAGAGTAAACGAAAAATAAGATAAACCTGTATTGTTTGACATGATAGACATATCAACCATATAACCATTTATCTGAATGCCTTTATATACGACTGATACATATGTATCCTTCCTTTGTGCAGACTTATCCTGAGACCCCAAACATACGCTGGCTCTCCAGAGGTTTTTATAATTCTCAATAAATTGCGTCTCCCATGTAGTATTTTTTGTGTCAATCACAATCCCACTAAATTTATATGGCTCTATGATCTTATTTTTAATGCCTATTTTATAATCATCATAATGATGATTGACCGCAATTTGTTCAGATCTTTTCTGGGTTACCGATGTTAATATAAAATCAGATGAATTTGATCTACCCACCGATATTACTGCCCGCGGATAATTTCTTGTCTCTCCATCAGTGAATAATATTTCCATTATTTATCCCTTCCATGCTCTGACTTCGGCTAATATTTCTCTGGTCGCCGTTTTATGTTGTTCGGCCGCTATCAATAAATTATTGAACAATGTTATAACATCCCCCCATTGCCCTTTGTAAATTCCAGAAACCTCTGTCATTCTATCTTTTTGATCAAGGTCTTTTTTGTCCAAAAATGCTTGAGCGCCTGTAATAGACCCATGGTGTGAGACCAACAAACTATTAACATCATCAAATAGAGGATCTAGTGCCCCGGGAGAAACACTCTTATCAGTTAGTTTTATAAATTCTTTATGAACATCCGCTCTTATCTCATCCCATGGAAAGCTTTTTGTTTTTAGGTCAACAGCTATTTCGGTAAATAACCTTTGTCCTTCTGATGTTGACAACAGTTCTCTGGTTCGACTACTACCTCTCCTTGATAAATATTCTAAGTCTCCTGCCCATTTTCCATAGAGTCCACCAGGAGACTGTCCCATCAAACCTATGAAAGATGTATCAACATGGACGCCCTTTATGTCAGCATACATGTGGACGGATCTCAAGAATGTCGCCATATCCTCATCGGTTATATCTTCTTGTTCCAAATACCCTAATTTTCCAAACAACATTGCTACATCTACGTCTTCACCCTTGCGTCTTGCCTCCCCTATCGCACCCAATAAAGCTTCTGCATCCTTACTTTTTAGGATTCCTCCCATGTCATCATATTTCCCTGATATCATCCCCTCTGAAAATCTTTCCAGAATTTTTGCTTGCCTGGTTACTTCTTTTTTTGTTCTCCATGGAGAAAACCAGTTTCCCTTATCTCGAACATACCCCTGTTTATACAATTGCATAATAGTTTTTTTATTTGCTCGCCAGAAATCTTTATCGCCAAAACCAACCCTATCCATAACCTCATCAGCTAATCCTTCATACTCTCCAGATTGAATCGCTGCAAACAGCATGCTCGCATAAGGCATATGACCCCCCACGCCTCCATATGTTAGATATTTTGGTGGCTTTTCTATCCCGTATTTTTCCCTTAATTCAATATACATTTGTTCTGCTCTGCTTGGGTCACTTGCTAATATTGAGAACAATTCATTTTGGGGTCTTGTCACGTCCTCAATAAGATTACTTATGGGGGTGAATATTACATCGTCTAACTCTTCCCATACAGTCTTTTCCCCTTTTCTATACTTTTTTAGTTCTAATGCAAGATTTTTATCGTATTCTCCTTTATATAATTTCATTGAAGCATTGATCTGCCCCTGATTTAATCCCATATTCTCAAGAGTAAAGCGCATTGCATTAGTTCTTTCTTTACTATCATCTGGATACATTTGGTCAACTATCATCCGCGCTTTGGTCAACGCCAGCGATGACATAATTTCCCCAGACCGGTTGGGTCCAATTTGTTCTAACAATCCGGGCATTCCTGTCTGTAGAGCAATATATTTATCCATAATATTGCCTCCCCGGAAATATTCTGCCGCTCTTTCAGATAGTCCTCCTACTCCTATCTGACCAGTTAAAAACTTATTTAAGACCTCCTCGTTTAAAGTTAATTCCCCGTCCTTATAGTCTGATAATGCAGCAAAATATATAGGATTTGACATAATTTCATTCAATCCCCAACTTTTTAATCCAGAAGTGTCCTTGTCTTGAACAATATTTAATGCCAATTCACCTCCGGTAGACATGGGTATACCGTAAGTGGAATATATTCTCCTCGCGGTGTCCTTGCTCCATGAGGTTAATTGTTGTGCAGATAATCCTGAGTATGCTGATGCTACATTAAGTCCCTTGATGTACCCTGCGGGATTGGATATTTGCATTGAACTAATATCGGACATTACCTGAGTTGCTTCTGTATAAGAAGTATGCATTGTCTGCATAATTTCTTTAACGCCCTCCAATAATTCTCTGTAAGATCGCTTAAATGTTTCGACATCTCCTGTCTTTTTAAAATATCCTTGCTGGTCAGCCATTTTAAAGATATTATCGGCTTCATCTCGTTTAAACCCATACCCGCGGTGTGATGTGGTCATAAATCTGGACAATTCCGTTAATTGAGAGTCATCCCACCCAGTATAAGTAATCCGGTTTGAACTCTGTCCAGCTAGAATATTATTCTTGCCGGATCTATCAAGAAAATTCCACCAATCATGCTTTCTGCCTATATATTTATCTATCAAAGGGCGCACCCCAAATGAATAAATTGCCCCGGGGACAATTCCCATTGACCATGCGGCTATTTCGGCCCCCGTTGCTGCCAGATACTGACCTCTTTGTCCCCAATGCTTTGCTGCGTAGTATTCGGCTTCTCGCCGTGTCATATCCATATATTCTGGCTGAACTCCAGAGAGAGCCACAATATCTCGTGACCATAATGCTGGTCGATTAAACTGTTTGCTAAAGGTTTCCTGCATAAATGATCTTGGTGATTCGGAAGCTATATTCATCGCTTCTCTCATGGTGCCATGAATTTTAGTAGCTGATGTTGCCCCCATTCTCATGGCTTCTCCGCCGGAACGAATTAACAACTGTATATCTTTAGACAGTAATCCGAAGCCAGTTCTTAACTCTTTTACAACATCGTCCATATTTGCCACTATTCATCTCCAAGAAAATAATTCATTTTGTGCATTAAATTATTGATTTCATTTTTCTTTATTGTTTCCAATGGTGGGTAAATAAGCGAGGATAATAATTCTATAGCCTTTTGCCTATCTTCCAGATATGGTAATCTGGCACGAACTATATCTGCTAAGGCCTCTTTCTCATAAAAGTGTTTTAGCAGATAAAACGCTGGACTATTTCGATTTATTTGCACTCCCGGAGAAATTGATAACATTTTTACCCGCGCCCAGCCTGCGGGAGTGCTTATAAATTTTTTAAGTTATCAGATGAAAATGCTTTTTTTAGTAATTCTTGAAACTCTCCTTTCTTCTCAAGAATTATATTGCGAATATTAAACTTCATTTTGGAAACGAATTCTATGCGTTCTTTTAATCCTTCTTCCTGTTCAAATTTATTTCCCTGGCTCGCAACAAAATCTTTATCGTTATATTTGGCCAGATAAGCTGCCACTGAAATCTGGTTAGTTATTGATGGTATCGTTCCAATAACTGGCTCCCTGAATATCAGCCCTTCGCATCGCAGTGCCATCTTCGAAGTTATCTCCCTCAATGTAAAGAATATTTTGCCGTTGCATATCGTATGGTCTACTTCAATCGGCTTTCCACTTATCTCACAGTCAATAATTCTATTAATTTCTCCCTGTTCTTTCTCTTTTGCCGTGGTATTATCTATACTTTTTATTTTCTTCTGATCTCGCTCTTTGTCTTTCTTTATTTTGTCAATATCCATATATTATTCTCCTGTTATTATGGTGTCCCCACCGGCAATGGCTCGGTTTTTTCCCAGACAAATGTAGCCGACTGCATAACCCCTCGCTGACCAGCCTTGAAGCCCATACTCGCTCTTTCGGGAATAGCATTTTTAAGTCGCAATAACTGCGCTATTGATCTTCCCGTTAAATAGTTATTGTCAGCATTATTTTCGAAGAAAATCAACATTAAATTAACTGGTCTATCAAATAGATCGCTGTCTAAATCAAGAAATATCTGCGTATTAGTTAGTTCTCCATCATATTCCAATACATCGTAAATTGATTTTAATAGGTCCTTGAATAATATTAATCGATTAACAGCCAATCTCTCGTCTCCATCGGTTAACAAAGTATACAAAGCCTTTGAACCAATCTCCCCAACGGTTGTTACTCCACGACCTGCAGTCCACTGTTGAGTTGATATCATTCCAATGATATGATAATCCGAAAGAAGTGGATCACCGTCGTTTTCCTGGGGATCAGCGACGGCCAACATAACTTCATCACCACTTAATAAATTTGGACTGATCAAGCCTTCTATAATAGGATATGTAGGATTATCTATTACTTCCTGCACTGTTTTCATATTGTTTCTCCTATGTTATTGGCAAATATCTTGTTTTTGCCCACTTGATCACAACATTTTCGGCTAGGCCTCTTTGTCCTTCTGCCACAACATCGCTCATTTGCTGGATTAATACGTTTTCCAAATAGGCTAGCATCAACAATTCTCTTTTGCCGTTCATCATCTCAATAAGTAAACCTGTGGGTTTTTTGAATAATGGATGGTCAATGTTTTTCCAGATATTTCCATACGGATAATCTCCCGTCTCTACTGTCCATGGCTCG
This sequence comes from uncultured Candidatus Cloacimonadota bacterium, assembly GCA_964457455.1. GTDB lineage: Bacteria > Cloacimonadota > Cloacimonadia > Cloacimonadales > TCS61 > JABMPU01. The sequence continues at coordinate 41,600 of CAYWJN010000001.1, read as the reverse complement.
TCAGAATTTTCACCATGTTCAACATCTAACAAAAAGTTATACATCGCTTTCAAGAGATTGCTCTGTTTGGTTATTATCCGCGGTATGGCAATAACCTTGTCGCCCCTACTTGTTGTGTTGTATCGAGCATGTGTGCCAAGCTCACTTGTTTTATTGACTCTTTTAAATGTGTTGACATCCAACCCTTGCAATAACCCAATAGGTTTTAAGTCTATTACTCCATAACCATAGGTTGACATATTTGCAAGCAAAGCAGGACCGGGAGCGACGATAATACCATCGCCCCCGATGAATTCTATGGAGTTCGCTTGCCCACCAATGGGTTCGTTGGGGTTTAAACTTTCATCTAATGTAGGTACCATATTTGCTCCCTCACACTATATAAATATAATTGTTTATTCTGTTGACTGGATAATAATGCTTTATTTCAACCTTGTTATCGACTTGATCTCTATTTACCACATTTGCAGCAACTCCAATTACTTTAAAGTCAGCCAAACATTCTATTTCATTAACAAACTTATATCTGATAGTAGCTAGATCGTTATTCAATTTTTTGATATATCTCCTATTTTTAGCCGAATTAGTTGCTTCGTGGGAGATGCTATTATCTACCCCTTTTGCCACATGTGGTCTAAGGGTTGATCTAATAGCCTGAGCAACGCTGACAGTCACGATTACTATTGATAACTCTTTTTTTTCAAGAATAGCCTGAGCGGTTGTTTTCTGATGATAAATACCAATAGGTGCCCCTTCCATTTCCTGGTGTAACATAAACCACCCAGAGTCTTTAATTGCCTCAAGTTGATTTATTGTGAAATAATTAATGGTAGGTAGCCAAGTAATCAAAGGAAGTGCATCATTAGTGAATACATAACCCAATATTTTTGAAGAGACATAACCGGCCACTATCACAGCAATATGATAACCAAATAGTTTTGTGTCTCCCATCATTGCATAATATGGACCACATAATACTACTCGCTGACTATCATAGCCATTTGGAACAGTAACCGCTGTATCTGCATCAGTTTGAGGAGTATATCCACTATCACAGAATAGACTATCCTGTGGCCAGGATAATACTTCCGCAGAAAGGTCTCCAAAGGTACTACCATAATCTTTATTGACAGTAAATGTGTCATTCGAAGTATCAACAGCAATAACATCAGACTCAACGGTTATTCCGCCATAAGTTGCAGAAAATACCATTCCGGCTTTAATGTCTGCGGCCTCGCCAGCCCCTATTGTAACCACTGTTTTTGATCCATCTGATGCCGCCGCAATTTCAGAGATAGTAAATTCATCTCCATCTTCTCCATAGGTAAGTCCGTTGCCCCCGTTTACTACTTTTTCCGAAATAAATACCTGTTTCTCACGTTTATAGTCTGTTCCGGACTGTGTCTCTGCCCAGGTTTTAAATCCGCTCAAAACCGTTTCATTGTCTGTTAGGGGAACTATAAAGAATGCGGTTGATACCCCATTAATTGACTCTTGGGCAGCAACCCAACTTGTATTAGCAGCCAATATCGTTGATAATGCGTCGGTCCCATCAACAGGAATAGCATAAATCCTAAATTGATTGACTCCACCATTAGCGGCCAAATGTAAAAACGCACCAAAAGCCAGATTGCTGTCTGGGTCTTCTAGACTCTCCGATCCAAACTTATCCACGAGATCACCAACCGATGTAATGGTATAAAGTCCGCTAATGTCTGTTTTCTGAACTATAATATCATAAAGGAGAACAGGACGTCTGACTTTCGGGGTATTCATGTTAGACCCAAGATAATCATACCATATGCTATCATCCACACTGGCAGCCAATGCCCCTGTTACAACCTCAACAAGAGTAAACTGGCTATTGCCCACATCAATAGACAATATCTCGTAATACTTATCATCGTCTCCATGATAAAAACATTGCCCAACCTCTAATAGCGACATAAATTTTGTTGCGTTTGAGCCTCCAACCGTAACTATTTCACCCCCAGCATCCATAGTATAGGTTAAATTAGCGCCACCATAGTTTTTGCCAATCTGTCGCAAGAAATCAGTTGAGAGGAACGTTATGGTCGCAATGCCATCATTATTATAATTTGTTTTACTGATAGTGGGGTTTGTGTTGAAATAATATGCTGTTGACATTTGAATAGCAGCAGGATCCTCTTCGCCAGCTTTTCTGATGAACAATTTCATGTCACCGTTTGCCTGCATTTTCTCAGCATCATTTAATTTCATTTTATTGTCTTCTGTAGCGTCAATAGTCAGATCGCCTACCAATATCGGTCCATGATAAGTTTTTTTCGATACCCTCAATGGGACACCAACAACAACGGCCCCTCTCGTGGGCGCGACCAGGCTACTCCCTTGTATTTGATATAGTATGTTTGTAAATACACCATTTCTACTCATTTTCGTCTCCTTATCAAATTTGATTAATTACATATATTTTATCATTTATTTGTCAACTAATTTCTACATTAGTCTCCACTTACTTCTCTCACCGTTGGGAACCAATCATGAAATTCCCCTTCTATTGTTTTTGTCATATTGACTCTTATATCATAATAAACTGTCGACACCCATCCTTTCATAAAGTTATTTTCCCTGGGTGTTGCTTTATCTTTAACAATATCATCAAATGTTCTTGAAATACTTATGTCCGTAGATTTTGGGAGAGTATAGGTCTCCCTCATTTGAGACATGAGATAGCTTGCGATAGATTCAACCTCTTCATCGTTTGTGCTGTATATTTCAACAACGATAGTAAAATCTGATATATATAAATATATACGGTCTTCGCTCATAGGATCATATGATAATAATCCATTGCTGCCATTGATTACTACATTTTCCCTTGCTATTGATACAACCATGCCCGGATATTCCATTTTTTCCGCCCAATCTCCAGATGTATAAAAATTGTCCGCAGAATAATCTTCATGATTAAAGAGTAATCCCCTTAACCATATCAAATTTGCTTCTTTTAACGCCGTTTTATTAAACATTCGGCACTTCCAGAGTAAATGCAATATCCTGATAATGGAGTTTTTTTAGGAGGATATTCTGCCTCACGATAAATTTGCCCATAGATCCCATTAAATATGTGTAATCCGGTTGTCTGTTCACGACATATCGCTCCCGATTGCTCCTGATAACTATGTCTCCCTGTTTAACGATGGGTAAATTTGACATATAAGCCTGTACAACTTCTTCTTCTTTTTCGATTTGACCAATTTGAATATCATCCGTTATTGTCCTACTATAATTGATATATGTTGTAACCGGTCCTTTATATCCGTTTATTCTTCCACTGCCACCACAACTTGAGCAGGAAGATTTGATTCTTTTTTTTAGAGTCTCATTGTAGCAATTAGTACAATTCATATTCGTTTCTGATTTGCAATAAATATAAGATATCTCCCCGAGGGGAACTTTTTCCAATTGCCATAAAATATCTGAAGCAACTCCCAACAAATAAGGATCACCAATATTATTAGGAGTCACGATGTTAGATTCTTCTTTCCCACACACTATTTTATATTTAATATACTTATTATTAATCGCTTTCTGTTCTATATCAAGATATGATGTGGCTTTTCCCCGAGATATTATTTGGAACTCATCCCCATCATTTAATGCCCTTAATACATCAAATTCTAACTCCATTATTGGGGGCATTGTCGTCCACATTAATAAGACAGTATGAGTATTTGTTCTTTCTGCTGTAAATTCACTTATTCTCATGGCATTGCTCGCTGGATATCTGCCCAACCTTTAATCTTGTTTATTGATTCTTCGAACTCTTGCTTCATTGATGCCATTAAAGATATATAGAGAGGCGTATTCCCCTCTCTATCTGCTATTACTCCTCCATCGTTTATAGTAACTTTATTTCTTATTTTTTGAGCAACCCTCGCTTGCATAGCATAATAAGCTGTGCCCAATACCAACATATGCTCTGGGCAATCCTCAACTGTATACCCGGTTTGATAAATATGATCAGTATTTATTTTTGATAGTGCGATTACTGATGCACTGATAATATCATCCTCACTATACTCATAAGAATCCATTAGTTTATTTTCTATAACTATATCGCGGAACATTGCCCTAACGCGAGATATCAATTGGTTATTATTCATTTTTCCTTCTAAATTAAAAGGCATAGAGATTAAACTGTGTTCATATTCTCCATGCCTTTAATATCTTATCACTATGGGCAGATAAGAATCAATTATTCTTTATTCAGGCCACCCCAAAGTTTTTGCAGAGTGTCAAGGGTGTCCTTTTTGCGATAAGTAACTTTTTCATCAGTATCACGAGTTTCATTATAAGCATCCAAATTTTCCATGATCTTGGCACGGTTCAACGGTTTTGGCCCTTCCTTTTTATTGGTGATTTCATCGCCCTTTATTTCTTTTTTGGCTACCTCTTCCTGTTTCAATATTAATTCTTTTTTCTCGGAAATATCACCATCTTCAGCCTTATTAGTAATCCCTTCACCTTCTTCGCTCCCTTTGAGTTCAGGTTCATCCGGTTTCTTTGAGCCTTCTTCAACCTTATCTTCTATTGTCTCTTCCTCATCGTTCGAAATAGTTAATCCCGAGACAGATATGATTTTGACAGCATAGAATTTGGTGTCGACGGTCCATTCACTTTTATCCGTGGTATCGGTCATCATTCCCTTGTAATGTTCATGAACCTCATCACTAATAACAGTAACCTTTTTAGGACGGACAACAAGTTTATGTTCCCCGTCCATTATTGTTACATTCTCATAGGACTTAATATGCGGATTTTTACGCGTTATATTGAGTATGCGAAACATTCTCTATTCCCAATTATTTAATTCGGATTCTCATCCTACAGATACCACGAGTGTCGCCAAATCCGTGACCGGTATATCTCCATGCACCCCAGATGAAATCATCCCATTCCCATTTGGAATCAGATTTATCGCTTCCAATTTTGATGTTTTTACCCAAATAAGATGGATCTACAAACAAATAGATATCTGTATAGAGCTCGCCGCTATCACCTTCTTTATCAAAATAGTAAATAGTTTCATCATCATTTTTAAGGTCTGCCTTTATGGTTGTAATGACAGGAATATCCAGCAGGACTTTCTGCGCTATACCGTTTTTAAAAGTCTCTCCAGCAAGATTACCAACTTCACCAGCATCAAATGCAAGCATATCATTCCATGCAGTCTGAGACATCAACCATTTAGCAGGCACAAGTCCTTGTCGTGTGATATAGGACATTAGGTTCGTAAGATCTTTTTTTCTACCACTATTTGTCCAATCGATAGTATCAGTATATACTGTGGTGTCTCCACCAACATGATTACCCGTAATTGTCAATATGGAAGCAACATTCTTGATAAAGCCTAAATCTTGAGTTCGCCTTATTGCTTCGGCACCATTTTTCGTTACCATATCAACAAGATCGGAAGCAGAAGATGTTTCAAGTTCCAGCCATGGTTTTTTGTGCCGTTCTGTTTCAATTTTGCCGATCCATATCTTATATTTTTTTGTGTCTACGAAAATGGGTTGGGTATCACCTCTTATAGAGACCTCGGCAGCGGTTGCTCCGATTTCCTTCTTGTCAAGTACGTAAAATACATCAGCATCTTCGGTCTCTTGAATACCCGGATCCTTCGGTGACATGGTTTTATTGACCAAGAGTTTCTCAGAGAAAGCCTCTTCCCTTACATATCTCTTGACGTAATTTTCCAGAGAAGTTCCGAATTTCGTTATAAAATTATCTTTTGCCTCACGACCATTCATCGCAAGGTCTTGCAGAATATCGTTCGCCTCTTTTATTAATTGTGTATTATCTATATTCATCTCTCATCTCCTTTATGCTTGGGTAACCTGTGGGAATCCGAAGGATTTAACCTTCCAAATATCTGTTGCAACGACTCCAGCCTGTGCTTCCATAACTTGAGCTACCGCAACTTCACCATCGGAAGTGCATTTTGTAAACACCCCATTTGTGATAGTAAGATAATCACCCAATGCGACGGCTTGTGCAGCATGATTATTATATAATTCCCCTTCCCAATCTGCTCCAACGGGAGTGGCTGCAATATATCCATGATCTTTTGCAGTTAAATAACTTCCCATTGCAATATAGAACATGCCTATAGATTTAGCCTTCCCAGCAATTGTAAGAACAAGGGAGTCTCCTGTGCTAGCTTTCACAACACCATTCGCAGTCCACTTCAAGATAGTTCCCTCAACAATATTTTCGAAATTATCATCATCTTGGTCTACCAAAAGGTGAACAGAATATGCGCCTTTAACTTTATTACGACTCTCTACTAACATTTTTATCTCCTTTTTTTAATTAATGAATTCCCACAAAATTTTGTAAGAATTCTTCTTTAGCAGATTTAGATTTCTCATATCTACCTGCCGATTTTTCTATGTCACCATCTTTATCATTTCTGGTTGCGCGATAAATTGCTTCCAAATCTTCAGGATTTGGGCTATTATACAATTTATCAAAAGCAATCTTTTCGTGTACCTTCCCAATCACTTCATCGTCAACCAGACCTGATACGATAGCCTTACATTTATTTTCTTTTTCAAGCGAAGCAATCTTGTCATTAGCCTGTTGCAACTTTTCATTCGCTTTATCAATATCTTTTTTTTTATCTATTGCATCTTTTTCCATTTCTTTGATCTTCTGATCAAGTTCACGGATCTTCCCAGCTGATTTCTTCATTAATTCATTATTATTATTACCCATCATTTGCTCCTTTGCCCTAGACGATAGAAAAACCTGGCAATTCGACGATCTTCTGTTTCGTCTTTCCCAGCTTCATATTTTTTACCACCAAAGAATGCGCCTATTCCTGTTGCTGCAGCAATCGCTGGCCATACAAACTTTTTAACCTTAATTTTACCCTCTTTTATGATATCCACATCTGATATTCTCTGCTCAATACGGTCAAAAATTTCATGTGCTTCTTTGCTGAAGAATTCTATTTCAGCAGTTTTTTCTGGCTCTTTCTTCTTGTCATCTTCTTTATCTGGATATTTTTTCTTCGGTTCTTTGCCTGACGGTTTTTTCGCCGCTTCTTCCAGTTGCTGGGCAAGGGATAATGGGTCGTCGTCTATATGGGATGATTCTGTCTTGTTGTTACCTTCAGAGGTAATTATAGATGCTGATTTATCTATGATGGATTGCAATAAATTCGAACTTCCCAAGATTCCTTTATTCTCCATTATATCTCCTTGTTTAAAGGGTTATTCGCCAGTTTTTTCTGTCACTTCTTGAGCTACCTCTGCACCTATAGCTTGAGATGTTTCCAGAATTTCAGCAGCAATTTCAGGATTTTTTTCCACCACTTCTTCTCCACCAGCTTCTTCGACCAGATTTTCAGCAGCAGCCTCACTAGCCACTTCTGCAATTATTTCAGCCTCGGTAAGAGCAGGACTCTCCTCGTTTAAAACCTTGTCAACCTCTTCTGCCAACTTTTCGTGTCCCTTATCATTCAATACCTGAATCATTGTGGCATAAATTTCGTCAGCCATCGGTCCTGCCATAGCCTCTTTGGTTAATGCTTCACCATATGCACACCCAGCACCAAAAGCATAAAGATTATGGGCCTTTACTTTATCTTCTTCTGACATCTTTTCCAACTCGTCGTTGGCAATCTTGATAACTTCTGGAAATGCATTTTCAAACTCTTTGGATTCCTTAAGGTATTCAATGGTTTTATCTTGCGCTTTTTTTACAATAAGATATTGAGCACTTTTTGTAAGCCCAGTTTCTTCTTCATTTGCGGCTAATTTGTTTAAAAATTCAAACATTTTTTATCTCCTTTTATATTACTTCTTTTTGAGGATATTATATCCACCATAACCAGCACCAGCCAACCCAAGCCCACCTGTTCCTATTGCAATTGCTTGAGCTTTGCGCCCTCGTCTGCCAGTAACTATATCGCGCAATTTATTAGTCGTACTGGTGGTATAAGTTGTCGCTTTATTGTAATGCTTGGCAGGGAATTTTTTAGCTTTGCCGTAAAAGGTTTTCATCCTGCCCATCAACCCTTTACCTTTACCAAGTATTGGCTTAAAATTGATTTTAAAAGCCTCTTTCTCCAATGATTCCGCTTGTTCAATATAGCCAAGGCTAATGAAATCATTTGCCAACATTTCTTCTGCTACTTTCTTAATTTCACCCATTGTCTTTACTCCTTTTTTTACAATGTTTTTATTATTCATACTATATGATGTTATGCTTGATAATTTTCTGATTATTTGTCAAGCAATTTATTTATCATATAGATTTTTCCACATCGATGCAATAATGCTATCTCTATCTTCTATAGGATATTGCGTTATATCCATCCCATTAAAATCCATTCCATTTTTTATTAACATATCAAGTTCGGCATGCTTCCCTACCACTCCCTTAAGTATTACTTTTATTGCTTTTCGAGTATGGGGATTAGCGGTAAGCCCAGCAGCAATTCCAACCCCTCCAGGATTTTTGGCCACGAATTTTTCAACACCGCTGATATGTCTTCCCGATTTGGCTTTATTATAAACATGCCCAGCATATAAATAAGATGCCACGGGCAGCCCAACCAAGGTAGCTATATTCGTATATTTAGCAGATGTCTTAACCATATTATTACCCATTTCTTCCCGCGAATAGTTAAATAAACGCGAAGCCACCTCGCTGCCGACAATGGCGGCTATCCAGAGTTTTGGGTTACCTTTTATATTTTTAACAAGCGGGACAAGGTGTTTTCCTGCTTTTGTTTTCGACAACATATAGGTAGCAGCGATGGTTCCTAATATTCCAGGTAAGGGCGATTTATGATTTTTGGGCGGATCTAAATATGCATTAATTTCATTTGCCCTCTTTACCATCACGATTCTCTTGATCATGCATGGTCTATAATATGACCTTTGCATTAAAAACGGTTTTATGATATCAAAAATATTGTTATTAATTTTATCTGGAGAGAAGGTTATTCCTGGTAAGCATTCCCCAGATGTTGGAATTCCCTCTATTGTATCCGGAATAACTATTTTCTGTCTATCATATTCATCTGCATCATCTTTTTTCCCCATTTGAATTAAGATAATCCTCTGAAATTCCCGTGGACGAGGGTATGCCCCCGCACTCAAGAATGTTGTCAGAATATCATCAATGGGATATTTTGCAATCTCACTTATTGTTCCCACCGGAAGATCCATTTCAGATGCTTTCAATTCCGGGACTATTTTTTCACCGATATAATTGTTAATCGCCATATGATCATCACTTAATACTTGGCCTTCTACCTCTTTTTCAATATCTGCCTTCTTATCTTCTGCCCTCTTGTTCTCGGAGGCTTTTTCTATTTCAATTAATTCTTCTTCTGTTATTCTGCCAGAGTCATCTTTGCTAGCAACCTTCTGCAGGACATAACTGGATTTTTCAGCATTCGTTCCCACCTTACTTATATCGAAAAACTTAGGTCTCATATTGACCACAGAGACAACTATACCGGTTGAGGGCACCATTCTACCCCTCATGTACTTCATATGGTCGCAATATTTGTTCAATGTTGAGTGAATCCCAACAGGACCTCTTCCGAGACTCTTCTTTTGTCCATCATCAGTTTCCTTGAATTCTTCGTCATTCAATTCAGTAATATATGACAAATCAACGCCATACTTTTTGCCAATCGCCTTTATCTCATCAATATCGCCGGAAATAGATATTTTGATCATTTCATTTTCCGGAATCTTGTAGAATTCTTTCCATTTAGGATGGCATACCCGACAAACATCATAAGGAACCCTCATGCCCATCGATGTCGGAATATGCTGGTGACTATCCAGCATCTGCTTCGTGTCCAAATCCTTCAGGGTATCCACCTCTGCAACTACCAGCACTCTGCCCATCATCTCATCCCATGTGGAGAAAATCACTCTACCGAACCCTTTGGCTGGGTCTTTATTCTCATGGCGATGAAAATAATGTGCCTTAAGGTAAGTTTTATACCCCCAATCATCCGTAGGATTACTTAGACTCATAGTTGGGAAGAAATCTGAATTACTATTTGCTCCCCAACACTCATCGGCAACCGCACTGATCAGCAAGAAGACCCTATTTTTTACCGGCGTTATGTTCGCCACAAACTCCTGAGCATCTTTGGGCATGTAATTGTAATTAGCCACTTTCTCCATGCCATAAAAATTAATCGGCTGGACAGTGGGGTTCCCATTCTTATCGTAAGATGGGAGGTCAATATATTTGATCATTTGTTCTCCCAGTTATATTCGGGGCGCCCTATAATATTTTATTAATGAATTAACATACTTTTCAGCATCTCTCTGTAATACACTGGGGAATGCTTTTGCTTTTAAATCATCAATTTCAGATAAAACTTTTGCTGCCCCCCCAGATAGTCCTCCTGCACCTACATGACGCATAGTCTTCATTAAAGATTTTGGTCCTATCAGCGAAGATAGTGCCCCTATCCCAGCCCCTAATAGAACAGCAGGCAATCGTCCCTGCTCAATATTATCAAAAGCATGAGTCTTGTAGTCTTTTATTGCCTGACTTTTGGTATATTGTGGATTAGTTGATATTTCGTCTTCGATGTCTGCAATATCTTTGACTATTGCTTCTTTAATTATTAATGGACGTTTCATTATTTCTCCTTTAATTTGCTCTTTCCATAACTTCGTATAATTGGTCAATGATATCTTTCTTCTCTTTTGATCTTTGCAACAAATAGAGGTTGTAATATAGTGCTGATCACCGCCTCTTTAACTACAATGGGACATCTCACTATTTCTATTTCCTATGTATCTCTCATATAGTATTTATAGTTTTTAGGATTTTTCTTTATCCCCGGTCTTTGATAATGTCTCCTGAAATTTTCTATATCAGTTTTTTTATCAGCATATGCTCGCATTCTCTCCATTCTCCTTTTATTTGGAGTAAATGCTGCACCTAATCCTATTCCACTTAATAGCGACGATCCCAATATAATAGGTAATTTGTATTTTCCTTTTATTTTTGACCCGGACATAAGACTACTAGATATTGTGCCACCCAGTCCTCCTCCTAATATCCCTCCAGCGACCTGCCTATTTTTTTTGTATACTTTAGGCAGATTCCTATATCTATTTATCCTTTTGTTCCTCAATTCATCAGATAATTCCAGATATTTATCGCTTGTTATTTCTTTTGCTTTTGTTGGGGTATACCCTCTATACTCACCTTTGTTGGATACTCTCATCAATGTAATGGCTTCTTTTACTATTCTTGGACATTTCATTTTATTCTCCTTTATTTTTTCAATCCAGTATATCGTCTTGGATCGTATATTCCTTATATTTAATCATATATTCTCCAAAATTATTTTTTGACTGATCCTAAACCGTGTTGGATAAGAACATTGTTATTCATTGATTTTCTAACAGTCCTTTCCTGATGTGGCTGTAAGACGGTTTTAGTTGCTGCCATTTTTACAGATGCAGGACATTTCGTCTTATTTTTCCTCTCGTTTTATATGCCTAATCATCTTAAAACTTAACTAGATTTATCTTTTTTTAATGTTTGTGCTCGTCTCCAACCTGACATATATCCAAGATGATAACCTATTGAACCAGGTATCGTTAGTAGCCCAGCGTAATTTTTAAATTTCAGTCGTTCCGGATTTTCTTTTCTGCTGATAGCTCCTTCCCTAAATCCCTTTTTCTTACCTTCTCCATGACCTATCAAAGAAGGTGTTCCAAATAACGACAGATCGATGGCAGGACCTACGAGAACGGCCATTTTAACTATTTGTGGACATTTCATCTTATTTCTCCTTTCTAAACTCCAGACACAACGTAGGGCTTACCAACTAAGGGTTGTTTACCTAACACTATGTGTGCAGGATATTTTTTATTCTTAATTATATTATGTTTTATCTTTATACCTTTTGGTTTTATTGCTTTTAACTTCTTGTAGCCAAACCTTCCTCCAACTCCGATTGCAGCACCACCTATAGTTCCTTTGACAACATTTCCACCGCTTATGCCCGATGATATTCCACCGACAGATCCACCAACAATACCTGCTTTTGTATATGGATTTTTCCATATATGTTTAGCGATGGGTTTAAATGCTTTTAATGCGGCAACTATTCCCGCTTCCTTCAGTACTATTGGGCATGCCAACTTAATCCCATTATCGGTTTTTCTCTTAGTTATTGCTGGTGCATATCTTGCCCGGGAATTAGTTATTGTTGGCGTTTTCATCACAACAGATTGTCCGGCCTTTAATGCTTTACTATACAATAGACCCTTATCATAATTTATCATATTTACCATCCTATTAGTTTATATTTAAACATCAGTCCAACCGTTGTTGTATTCCCCTTTAATCCAATTCCATATCTTTCATCAAAGATGATATCTATGCCTACAAAACCATCTAATCTCTGTTTATTATTATTAACTTCTGGATTATAATCATATTGGGTCTCCCCTACGAAGAATATCTGTCCTTTATCAACGGTTTTAATATATTTTCTTTCCCAATTGAGCCTCACATTTTTTATCTGATATCTCAATTTATCAAAGATATACATTACTCCATCTTTATCTAGATTTACATCAATATCTATCCACTCATGAATATCAAATTGCAGAGTATCCCCTTCGGCTGTAAAGAGTTTTCGCACTTTTATTGCATTATCGCCACTATAATCTAATGTGTGGGAAGCAGCATTAGCCACCATGAGAGTATCATAAATAGTTTCTCCATCTTCTGTGACAATAATTGATATTGTATCCTTGATAATCTTGGGATTAGTAAATAGCGAATCTGCTATCGATTTCCAATTATTCGCCTGATGAGTAACCGCACTTATACTCTCCGTCAAGGAATCCACCTTGCTATCCATAAACACAAGGTCTTCCTCTTGCCTAACGATTGTATCGTTTACACCATTTCGATAGGCAAAGTGATAAATGCTGCCAGTTAGCACTACTATAATAAGCACGATTATCTTAACATCCATTACTTCTCCTTTCTTTTTTGAGCCATCCTCCGGAAGACTTTCGCCAAATTATAGCGCCTTGTCTTTGGTGGTCAAGTAGGTCCACCAAAGTTTGCTCCAGAACACACACCTTCCGTACCTCGACTTTTAATGGATTTATTTGCTGATTGTATCCACCTTTTGGTTGCTTCCTTTAATACCCATGGACATAAAGCCTTCTTTTCTATAAGTAAATGCATAGATTTGCCCCGCGCCATCTTCAATATATTGGGATACGCTAATTTCTTAAACCAATCCGTTTTTGACACATCATCAAATGCTCTATTGATTGTTTTAGCAATTTCCTCATTGCCTCCTTTGTCGGGATGCACTTTCCTCATCGTTGCCCAATAAGCTTGTTTTACCTGACTTTTTGAGTTAACTCCTTTCATCTTTAATCCGAAAGTACTTAAATTCTTTTTTATGGTAGCCTTTGGAATGTTCGGCGACCCTGAGTATTGTTGATATGCACGCCTGAAACCATCATATGATGCGCCCCGCAATTTTGCGTGATTGTACGGGATAAAAGATCCTGCCAACATCCCTAATCGTATACCCACACCCACAGATTTTTTCAGTTCATTTTTATTTCGTCGTGTTCTATTAGAATAAAATTGTTTAAATGTCGCTGATGGATTCTTTTTTTTATACCTTCCCCATTGGTTTTTAAGAGTACCAGCATATGATAGCCCACCCCCTACTGCGCTACCTCCTCCTATTCTAATGGCCATTTGCCTCATAACCTCACTTTGTAGTGAAGCCTTTTTTGGAAGCCCCTTTCTCTTAGTTTTAGCAAATTCCCTGATTTTTTCTTTGGGCATTTTCTCGTATATCTGCCTAGCCGGACCATGTAATGCAGAGACTGGTATTTCGCCCTTTTTGGCTGCATAGACAAGTCCCATTAATTTTTGTTGGTTCTGACTGACACTGGGCACGTTATTCTCCTGCATAGAATAATGGATTTATTCCAGCTTCAACTAATACTGTTATTTTACCCGGATTAGACGCACCGCTGACTACTTGTATTTCAATGTCTGATTTACTCTCAACTATTATTGGTTCTTCTAAATCTATTTCTGCCACTCCATTCAGGAGGGACACAGATAATTCCCGTTTAAATACTTTCCCAAAAGGTCTTACATTCAAAGACATAAGCGAACTCCCATCATCTGCACCCGCTTCTGACAGAATAATCTTTTTAATGAAGATCCTTTTCTTATTGGGCACTGTATAGAGAGCCATCTCACTCTTATTTTTTCCGGTTTCTATCATACCTCTAATGTTGTTATCATTAGGTATTCCGCCTGTCGGAGCAGATTCGGTACCGATATATATGTCGCCAGCATTATTGGTGTCTCCTATATTCTCTATACTAAACACCCTTCTCCAAGAATTATCTTCTCCAATTTTTACCCCGGTTTGCCCCGAAGATGTAACCTCTACCTCTTGATAAACATAATTAGCATCTACCCCTGTCACTTTATAATCCTGATCATCTCCGTTATCAGAGCTGGACAAATATAATGTTTCTGATACAGAACCATAAATATATTCCATATTATGTGGCCAAACAAGTTGATTTACATCTGTTGTCAGATTCCCAGCATATCCTTTTATTTTTATAGGTTTCATACCCGCGAATACTTTGCTCATTTTTTCTCCTTACTTATCTAAATCCATATTTGCTATTATTTTTTTATATAATGTGGGATTTATGTATCGAAGTTGCTTTAGCATTTCTACCCTGTCGGTTTCATTATAACTTTCCTGAATCTGTAGAGCCATCTCCTTGGCAACATCGTCTTCCCCCGTTTTAATCAAGGTGTTGTCCTTTTCAATTTTCATGAATTGATCTAGATTGTCGGATATCATCTGCTTAAACTCATCGGGGAACTTTTGAACTTCCTTTACAAACTTGCCGAATTCTGGTGTTCCTTCGAGTTTAATCATCCTGGATGCATAGGCCGCGGCTTGTTGCTTAATGAACATTCGGCTTTCCAGTTCGGTTTCTACATCTTTGGCGATATCTGGACGGTGAGCCTCAATCTCCTCAACTATATCAGATATTTCATTGTCGTCTGCATTGGCTAATCTATCTGCATAGCCCATTGTGGCCATAGCATCCGCAGTTTCTTTAACTTTAGCGAACCTCTCCGAAGATTCCTGCATTAATTGCTGTTTAAAATATTCTCTCTCGTCCTGATTTAATCTATTATAGGTTGTAGCAGACAAATTTATACTCTGATCTTCTGCTCTTTCTTCGTCCATTCTTTTAATACGTTCTTTCTGCAAGTTTGGATCCATTGTGACCGTTTTCTCTATTTGTTCTTCATCCTTTTTCTTCTTATATATATTTTCCAGTTGCTTATTGCGTTCTTCTTCGCTTAATTGGGACAATTCCTGTTTAGTCTGGGGATCAAGATTGTCGTTAATGGCCGACATTTCCTGTTCTATAGCAATTTCTTGAAGACATTTCTTTCTGTCATCGTACTTCATGCCGATCAATTCCAGTTGTTTAGTTTTTGGCAATTTTTTATAAATCTCCATCAATTGACGGTATTCTTCGGCCATCTGTCTCTTATAATTAACCTCATCTCCCTTGAGTCCCATGGCTTCCATCTGATTCAATTCCAATTTCATTGATCGTTTTGCATCTCTATACTGCTGATCAGATTGTATTTTGAGACTTTCCTTCATATGTTCTAAAGAACCATCCATCTCATTAATCCGCCGTTTATTCTGAACATCCAATTGATAATCCAACAACTTTTTCTTGGATGCAATATCCATTTTCATCAATTTCTTATGTTTATCAATAGCGGCCTCCATTTTATCGGATTCAATGGCGGCTATAGATAACTGATCTTTCAGGGCTTCTCGACGTTCAGTTTCTTTTATTTTCTTCTGTCCAGATAACAATACTTCTTGGAATTCAACTTCACCCTGGGCTTCGAGGCGTTTCTGCATTTTTTTGAAATAGATTCTATCCTGTTTAGTGGCTTCTATTTTTGATCTTTGTGCTCGGAGATCAACACCAAACCGACTATAATATAATTCCGGAGATATATCTCCGTTCACCATACCCTTTTCGAGAAAAGTTGACTCCGCAAGGGCCTCGACCAACCTGGGCATTTCCAAAGTCAATTCGACCTTATCTTTTACATTCTGCGATGAGTTTATTTTCTCGGCTATAAAATCTAATAATTCCTGGACTAACATTCCGAATTGTTTAAATGTATTTTCGAGAATAATCGCTGATACATTTTGTCGTGACCATGTTACTCCACCGAATATAAACTCAATAGGTACACCTATTGTGGCCAATATGTCCGACATGTTCTCGCGCAATTCTCTTCCGAGCACGAGAAGTTTGCCGGCTCCCCAAAAGTCTTTACTGCCCATTTCAATAGGCATCACCATTACATGTTTATTATCTTTTTTCCATTTTTTATATTGTGAGAGAACGCTCTGTCGCCAAGTCAACGAATTAATAGTTTGAGTCCTTGGTAGATGACCTCCAGATTCACCTCTCCAAATAGGATAAAGCATCCGGAACGGAACCATCAATTCTTCGGCAACATTAGCGTTTGCTTGGACATACTTCATTCTTGTATAGAGATCTTGGAATGCCATTACCATGGGTGGAATTGGCATCCCTTGAATATTCATTGTCGGAGCCTCAAAGATAAATAGTTTGCTGGGATTGATGACTATCCTGCGATTTTTCAATGCCGCTCTTATATATATCTGAGGCGTTGTACAAAGAATATAATGATCACCCCTGCGTATCAGATTACGCATTTCTTTATCAATATATAATTTATATTGTTTTGTGTCAGTTATTTTATTATAAACTGCTTCAATATTGTTAGGTGACCATACTGCTATAGACATTCTTTTTAAATTTGAACTATCTTTTCTATCTCTCATCTTAAAGGATGCATTTTTCCCATAGGCAGAACACTTTTTGTTGCGGCATTTATATTGAATCGATCCTTCTCCCGAACTATCCCATTTATATTCTGGGTCTCCTGTATGTGTGAGATCTTTTAACAAATACGTATCTCCACAACTTTCACACACAATAACCTTATCAATAGCATACATCGGAAAAACAGCACTTATCCCATATATATCATAATCACGACATGTCTTCACTATTTTTTCTCTTAATTTAATCACCCTGATCATCTTTTTGGCTCTATCCTCAAGTTCTGGATTATTACTTCTGATTTTAATATCCTGGATGGCAAATCTTGCCTTCTTGAGTATAGCCGTCCCAATCGCTGTATGGGTAAAGAAAAACTCCGCATAGCGATAATAGGTCTTCGCTCTAACGGGGACAACTATTCTGTCCATGTTCAGGTTGAACACCAAATTCTTGATTCTGCTTGTATTATAGCTGCCTTCAGTAACACTATCTAATGACATTACCTATCTCACCTTGCTTTTGCCGCCGAAAATATCATCCGCTTTCTTTAATATCCTTTACTTTTTACGCTTTTCATTAATATAGATTGCCAGATCAGATTTGAAGTCATGTTCTTTGTCCATCTTATCTTGATCTTCTACCACTTTTGCTCCAGCTAACATTCCAGTTTGAACCGCTTTGCTAATAGACTCTGAATTCAATGGAGGGGTATAATTTTTACCCGCAGATATCATCTGGTTAATATTTCCAGAATCCATTGTGCCGGTTATGTGGTGCTTTTTCAGTGTCTGCGCGAGGGCGTATGGGGCTGTAACCAATACTGGATTCAAATTAGTTACAGTCTCATAGATGTCATGATACTCAGATGGAGGTATTTCCTGCAGTCCGGGGAATCGATTAGGAAGCGATTTCTCCAATTTCCTAGTTCGGATTTTCTTTGTCACATCATTGATGATATCAACGCCTTTGGTTGCAGCTATTTGGGCACCAACTATTGCGGCCAAGTATGCTAATGGCTTTTCCTGGAAAAATATTTTCGCGGCAGTGTTGACTCCTGCATATTTTTCTAACCCTTCTTGCAATACGCTGGCTATAATAAATTCATGCTGGAGATACTTATCAATCATGGCTGCCCTTTTCTCGCCACCCTCTTTCTGCAACATATTCATCATATTTAGATGGGCGATCTCTCGCTTGATAATCTCATCGCTATATCTTAAAACTTCATGAGCAGACTTCGCCAGTTCATTATCCGTTAATTCAACGGGGTCAGTATTGGTATAATCTGGAACATTGAAATCCACTTGATCAATATAGCCTTCGGTCTTTAAATCGTCTAATAATCCAGTAAAATACTTTTTCAGTTCCTCTTCATTATTCTTGCCCCAAGACTCATATAGCGTTCTGTAAATATCATTAGCAGATTCTCCTGCCTGCAACAGGGCAATAATGGTGTTCTTTATATGGGCAAATATATTATCTCTTTTATTTACAAGAGACAATAAGTCGTCAGCATTCTCCTCGGCAGCATCAGCTATTTTCACAATATTATGGATTGGATTTATTTTAGGGCTTGGCTCATTGGCTACACTACCCAGCAGTTCGGATGCCGTTTTCATCCTTTTACCCTCAATCACTTTTGCCTTTTTCTCTACTAATGGTCCAAGTTGAGTATAGTCTGCCTTTTCAAACTTAAATGTCAGTGTCCCATTTCTATCTTTTTCTCTGGCGAATTTAATATGGTTCATCCGGGCCCCTACATTTTCTGCCTGGACGGGATTTAACCCATAATCAATCGCTACTTTTCGGAGAGCATCAGTTAGGGAAATCTGATTATCCTCAGCAACATCTACCCCTGCTTTAGCCACTCGCTCAACAAAATGTATATTGTTTCCCGGGTTCACGTCTCCCCCTCTTATTTTTTGTTTTCTTCGGCTTCAGTGGTTTCTTGTTCTTTTTTTGCTTCTTCTTTCAAGATGGGGATAATTTGATTAATCTCACCCTTAGCTATCTTTTCTATCGCATCATCATATCCTTTTTTTACAATTACTTCCATGAAAATATCTTCTTTCATTCTTTCCTCCATTATTTAATCTTTACTTTTAATTGACCATTGTTTTTTTGTCAATTTATTTTTTTACTCTATATTCTAATTCGTCAAAATGGTATTTCTTCACTAATCTCAATATAACCAAATTCTGGAAAAAGTCATCTGTGCCTGACTTCCCATATCTGATTTTTCTTTTTCCAGTATCGTGATATCGATAGACGTTTGTCAAGTCTTTTGCATATTCTGAGGTCTCCCCAGGATATTTTGCAAATTTGTATTCACCTTTTCTCACAATATCGTCTATTAATCCAGTCATTACCGTTGATCTCGCCATTACCCATTTCTCGAATTCTGGATAATATGCCACCTTCTCAGCCAACTCTCCTACATATTCAAATTCCATCGTCCTCTTAAAACCAAGTATTTCTATTATCCGGATATTTTCTTTGTGCCCAGCACCATAATCCATTCCGAGAATCAATACATTAAAGTGGTTTACCCAATAGACAACATCGTTAATTATATCATCTGGAGATCCATCTTCTCCCTTTCCATAATATCTTCTGACGAAATTTATATTAATCTTGCGCGACCCAGGATCGTATGATCCTATCGTGAGCATGGTATAGGACTTTATTTTCGACAATTTTTTCCGCGGGTCATCTTCTACAGCCCAATCCAATGCCGCAAAAGAATACTCCTTCATTTTTTTAGTAATTTCAGAAGGATCTTTTACGTATTCCCTATCGCTATCGCATAAATATACTACCCTCTGCAATGTTATAGGATGTATATTGTCTGAAAATGATAACCCTAGAACTTCATTATGGAAATCAACCTCATCTTTTTTATTATAATCGTATAAAATTGTATCCCAATCTGAAGCAAAGGGTGCTTCGGGGGGGATCATCAACTCGTTAATTGAAAATCCCTCGAAAGGTCTTCCGGGATGCGCCTCTACCCATTCTCCCCACCATGTGCTAATTCTCTTATGACATTTTTCGCAGATAATACCCTTAAGACCCATATTCTTTATGCCAAGCCCGACATTCCAATGGCCGCATGCCCTACATTTAATCGCCCATTCACATCCTGTTGAATCATCGAATGTCGTTTGGATTCTATTCTCCGGTTGCATCGGCGTTCCCGTCTTAAGCATATATTTATATTTAGACCTTTTCAGCGCAAACTCAACAATACTAGCGTGCTGTTCAGGAGTATCTTGCATCTCGTCCTCAATATAGCAATCACCGATAATTCCCCGAGCAGATAGTGGCGACACATAAATATTAGCTAAGAGTATTCTTGAGCCGGTCAAGTAGGATTTGTTTTTTACTTGTCTTTCGTTTAAACGAGGGTCGTAATAAATAACATCCGTGACCACAGAATCCCGGTTAATCCCCTTCAGAATGTCTGTTGAAAACCGACTCACCTGGGCATCGGTAGGTAAGGTTATAATAGTATTAAAATATTTATGTTCAATCGCGAATCCGGTAGCAAGAATTGCGGCATTTGTTGATTTGGCTACTTTACGCGAACATTTTAGAATCACCCGGCGTTGAACTTGAGGAGATTCAAGGGTAAATCGAGAAGTATTAATTATAGGTATCCAAAAGGGTAAATATTTGAAAGAGAGGGCATCTCCATCAAGTTTAAACCATGCTTGGTATAAATCGCTCCGAGTTATTGCTTTATTCATTAAATATTTCTTACTTACGGTTGTTTAATCCATTTCCCCATTCTCTTATAATCTGCATAACCGCCAGCTCCTGCACCTAACAAACTTCCTCCCATAAATGCACCTATTGTAGACAAAGGATTGTATTTTTTTTGTTTACCTTTTTTAATCCTTTTATTTTGGGATGAGCTATTTAGCATAGATGCTCCTATACCACCACCCAACATACCAATACCCGTCCTTAATCCCGGTACATAGGCTTCCTTAATTATCTCTGGACATTTCATTTCATTCTCCTCTTTATTATAGATATCAAATCGCTTGCATCTCTTTTTAATTTCTTAACCATCTTTATCTGCCTAGCCTTTTCAAATTTCTTTGCCTGTCTCATGTAGTTAACCTGATAAGGGATTGCCTTGACTTGTAGTTTTATTGATCTGACAGGGTAGTATCTTCTATATTTAGAAAGGTCGTTAATAAAATTATGAGAGAATATTGCTTTAGTCATTGCTTTGGTAGACGCTCTCCCTAACAATGTTGAAGTTAAGGCTTCTTTAATTATCCCTGGACATCTCACAACAAATCCTCCCCATAAATTTTTAACTTTTTATATAGTATTTTCTTTATCTTTGGCATATTTAATGGAATCTTATCTTTCATTTTATTTAATGTCTTCAATCCAAAAGCACTTGCTTCCGCTTCTGATAAATACTCGTTCATAGCAGTAGGCTTCTTCCAATATTTCTGGTTATATGTTTGTTTCTTAAGAATATCCAATAATCCTTTTTTGCTCTTCACAGCATGCCCCAGTTCGTGAGACAACACTGCTGCCGGCTCATTTTTTCTTGGAAGCATAGAGACGATCTTCCTGACAGCAACATTTTTCACTTTAGGAATAGATATAGATAAATCATTTCCTCTACCTTTGAGAAATTGCCCGCCACGCAGCAATCTAATATAATCTCTTACCCCAATATCTGAGTTGACTCCCCCATATTCTATATTGAGCATTCTCTTAAGAGTGGGATTGATCTTTTTAAGTGGGATGAAATGCCTCTCTATAGGAATCTTGTGCGCCTTTATTTCTCGAAGTAAAGGTCTTAATTTAAGTATAGACCTTAGGGAAGACTTTTTTTGTAAAATGCTGGGGCAATTCATTGTTTTTCCCACTTTAAAAAGTTTTTGTTTATTTAGAGGACTTCCGGTTCTACCCTTCATAGTCCATTCCTTGAATTGCTCTACGGTCATCGCCGTGATCGGTCCACATTTCCATCCCTTCTCATAATTAGCGAGATATGTTTTTCTAGCCTCATCTTCAGTGAGTGCCCCGAGGATACACTTGTGTTCATCGAATTTACCGTTCTTGTCTACTTGATCAATTACATACACTATCTGACTTTCTGGATGACTTCCTATGAACACATCAATTTTGTCCCCATCTTTCCCATCCTGTGCATTAGAGATGTATCCATAATCATATTTCATCTTTATTGACCACGATTTACCATCTGGGTCAGTTCCGGATCTCGTTGATCCCTTTGGGTTCTCCAATTTAATAGTCAGTCCATTCCACTTGAATGACCCTTTTTTGTAGTTCTCGGCTTTTATTTGGGCATCTGATGGGTTAATGTTGGTATCTTTTCGAGCCCTATTTATATCTCCGGTCATTGTTGCTATTTTAATATTATTGGGCATTCTGTCATTTAACGCCTCCCTCATTGCTCTGTATGAATCTTTTTTAATGTTACGTTTCATGTCCAAGTTTGTAGGGAATGCCTTATAGTTAGTAATATCAAAGTCTATTAAAGTGTTTCCTATTGTGTTTTGAGCGGTAGTATCTCTAAGATGAGGAAACCTTTTTTTAATATTCTTATAGTCCGACTTGTTTATTATATTTGCATTAATTATTTTATGAACTTTTTCTCTTGCCTTGTTTATAGAAATTATTCTTTTTTGCCATCTAATTTTTTCTGCTACTGTCCCCTCTCTTGGATACTCATTAGGGACCATATTTTTTTTTATTATTGCCGCTTTATCAGAAATTTTTCTCCCCTTAATGTATTCATAATATCCAATCCCTTTATTTCTCTTTACCATTTTCGCTACAGGAATACCCTTTTTGTGCATTAACTTCCTCGCTTTATTCCATACCTTATGCTCCATTGCCTGAGCTTTATATATTCCTATAATATCGCTTGCAGATTTTCTGTCTATTAAAGGTATTTTTCTAACAGCTTTTCCAATACCTTCTGTGAATACGAGGTCGGCGATCCTGAAAGCTCCTCTACCTAATGGCTTTATCGTCCTGTCTTTATACCCAGCTTCCGCCAGTCTTTTAAGCGACTCTCTTCCTAATTTCCCAGACCTCACCATCTTAACCCATCTTGGAGAAGCTCTCTTCAGTATTACAGGACAATTCATTTAATACCTCTTTTAGTGGCGTTTTTTAAAATATTCAGATGCTTCGGGGTTACTTTTATAGAGTTGGAACCTGTATTTCCTTCTTAGGTATTTCATACGTAACTCATCTAATTTTCTTGGAGACTTAAATACATACTTCCTTGTCTTCGGGCTCCTCATCATGCGAAATCTTCTCGTGAGCGGACCCCTAATAAGTGCATTAAATGCTTTTCCTGAAACATCCGCCGCATTCGTGACGAGTCGTCCCGACACCGCTGTTTTCGGTATATAAGGTGCTCTCTCATATGCAAGTTTACTGAACCACCCTGAGTTTTTAATGGATGTCCATGCTCCCACCACTTCTTTCATAATATCCTCCGAACCACCTTTATCAGGGTGGCTTTTCATTGCTGCTGCTCTAAAAATCTTTTTTACCTGAGCCTTAGTCTTTACTGACGATTTATTAATGTTTAGCGTTTTAATTGCTTTATCTAAATTTCCGCTCTTTACCGCGAACCCACCTAAGTTTTTAAAGTATTCATAATATTTTTTATTTAAATCTTCCCACATTGCCCGGTTCATCCTTCCTCTTATGTTTTCTGCTGCTCCATTAAGCCCTCTTCTTATGTTTTCTGCTGCTTCATTAAGCCCTCTCATTCTTCTTTTATGCCGATACACCGATGGTCCTATTGCCATCCCCACAAGAGCTCCCCCAATAGCTGTCCCTATTGCGGCATCTTTAAGATCCTTACCGGATTTCGTCTTTATGTATTGCCCAAAAGATAATCTGTTTTTTCTCCCACCCCGCACATACTTATTGTAGTTTCGGTGTCCTTGCCATAAACTTGCCCCACCGAGCATTCCACCCAATGTGCCGCAGGTGGCAGTAGTTCCAGCTATTGTCTTAAATGCTCCCATTATTTCTCCTTTTTCAATCTCTTTAAATCAACAGGCGGTAGATTGATACCACCGCCCACCTACTGAAGGGGAAGGGTTCCTCAGTATTCTATTTAACAAACACCCATTCGATTACAACAGTGCCTGAACAGTTTAGATCACCATCTGGATGCCAATGCCATAACCCTCTATCTTCAACATCGGCAATTTTCAATATTTTAGGACATTTCATTTGTTCGCCTACTTTAAATAATTTTTGTTCATTAATATGTTATCTTATCTTCCTGATAATTCCTGAAATAAATTTTCTCGCCTTTATGGGCACTTTTTTATAGTTTTCTGCCTTAATCTGTGCTTCTGACGGATTAGCATTAGTTGCTTTGCGAGCACTGGCAATATCTGATAACATCCCGGAGAATTTTATCATAGCATTTTTTTTGATTTGATTCACTCCATTTTTATCTTTATTTTTTGCTTCTCTAATTCCAGCGGCAACCAAAGCCCCTCCTAATATAACGGAGGGTATTATTTTATTTTTGTTTCTGCTGAAATATCCAGGAAACGTTTTCTTATAGTTTTCAGTCGTACGCATTCCATTAGCAAACGCTTTATAAGTATCACGATAATGCTTGGATGGTCCTCTATCCATTGTATAAGTTTGGGGTCCTAGAATATCAAAGTCTACTAGCGTTCTATCAACAAGATTTCTATTCGTCATATCATATATTCTCGGATATTTTCTTTTTATTTTTCGCATGGTTTTAGCATCTATAGGTGATTTATTAAGAATCCTTAACATCCTTAATTTAGCATTCTTTACCCGAATTCTCCTAACTCTATCACCCTGCTTTCCATATTCGTCTAGTTTATTAAATAATTTTTTTGCTTTATTAGCAACGCTCCTACCTTTAACATGCTCATAATATCCTATTGGGCCATCTTGTTTTATCAATCGAGGAACCTTTATCTTCTTTTTTGACAAATATTTTTGCACTTTATTCCATACAAAATGTTCCTTTGCTTGGCTATTATATGGCTCATGAATATAATATTTCGACACCCCCTCTATATTAGGTATTTTTCTAACAGCTTTACCCACCCTACTAGTAAATACCAAGTCAGAGACTCTTGTTCCTCCCACTCCAAGATGTTTTATTGTCCTATCTTTATATCCAGCATTTGCAAGAATTTTTAATGCCTTCTCACTTAATTTGCCTGACCTTATCATCTTGATCCATTTGGGAGACGAATACTTCTCTATTGCAGATATCTTAATTATTGTTGGAAGCATACTTATTCTCCTAATTCCCGATGTTTTTATGATACAAGGGCATTTCATCCTATTGATCCCCCTATTTATTATTCTACTTTTTAGGGACTTTATTTTTTATAGTCTTAATGAAATCTATACCCTTTGGCATAAACCTATATTTCAAAGTTTTTTTGTCAGATCTCAAAATACTTTCGATTGTTCCCTTTAATCCATATGGAAGTTTTACAGGAGAAGATGACAACCTTCTATGTATAGTCCTAAAAACCTTTCCCTTTATTTATTGAATGGAGGGCAACACTATGTCACCCTCCTGTTTCTTTGCTATTCTTTAAGTAATACCCATTCTATCACAACTGTTCCAACATATTCCAATGCATCTTCACCACTAGCTGCCCATCCATCAGCGACATTCAAGTATACTGTTTTATCACCACCTGTCTCAATCTCCAGGGGGTCTGCTAATGCCAATGTTTTCGTAGTATAAGTGCTATCACAATCTGTAGCGGTCTGGCCGGTTAAAATATTTTCAAACGCGGCTGTTCCGCCCAACACATTTACAACACCCGATGCTACCGTAGTTCCAATACCTACATCTGGGGTGTCTGCAGTAATATTCCCATCACTTTCATTCAAAGCAATATTCATATATGCGCCCTTGACAACTATTGCCCCCGTGGGGAAAGTATACAGTAACTGTCCCAAAGCCAAATCGGCTCCGCCAGGTATATCGGCAAAGTGGGCAGATGATATTGCAATTTCAGTTACATGGAATTTTGCGTCGCCATATTCTACTACGGAGGCTACACTATCAGATTTTGTACCCACATTTTTAGTAGTGATCATGGTACTGTCCGTCTGCACCTTCCCGTAGAATCGATTAGTTGCAGACTTAAAGTCCTTCGCAAATAGCGATGTCACCAACAACATCGCAAGCAAAATAATTACTAATTTCTTCATGTTCTTTTCTCCTTTTATTTGTAGAATATTTTGCCGGTAGTTTCTTCAACAAAGGTTACGGTAAAAGCATTGACCGATGTATGCTGAACTTCCCCATCAATGACATAACCGTCTCCGTCAATTAATGTTACGTCTGGATAATATCCCCAATTATGAGTGACATCTATACTTGTTTGATCAGTGAAGTCAACCAAGTTACCTACAGCCAATTCATTCCTGTGGACAGTATCTCTAATTCTCGAGTACTGCATGGTCTCTTTCTCCTTTTATTATTTATTTTTGACGGGGCTATCTTGTTCTATATTGCCTGTATCAACCACCTCGTCTTTTAATTGATACAGGGTTTTCCTCTCTTGAGGCATTATTTTAAGTCTTTCTATCATTCTCCTTATTTCGGCTCTTAAACTTTCTGCGCTATCTCCCTTAGATGCATCTTCTTGCAACTGGCTATCGGTATGAGAAAAAATTTCTGTCACACCACGACCTATAGATTGGTGTTTTTTGGATAACCGTGATTTTATCAATCTGCCAGACTTACCCCGCAGATCTCTAATGTCTTGCATTCTATCAAATTCATTCATTAACCCAAAATATGAAAGGGCATCCGCCACAGGGTTGAACATTAATTCTATGTGGGGACTATAATAAGGATTCTGCTTATCATATACCAAATATTCATAAATATCCATTATATCTGCCCCTCTTTTTCTAAGAGAACCACTCGCAACATCCCAGAAATATAAAAGATAAAAGTATAGATTTGTTTCACTCAATTTAAAATCATTCTCCTGTGTATGTCGATTCCAATTTTTTACAATATCTGCCCTAAATCTTTCCAGCAATATACTTATTTCAATATATTGTCGCAATTTTTTGCACCTCAAGATATGATAAACACTTTTAGCACATCCGTTCACATCTTTTATCTCTCTACTATATGGACTTAGCATGGCTGTGGTTATATCTGCTCCACCCCTTATGTGTTTTACCAATATATTAGGATCAGATATAATAGGTTTGTGTTTAAGAGAATCTATTTCCACGGAATTATCTTCCCGGATTTTCCTATTTTTCTTGACCATGGTTGCTGTTGCTTTATCATCCATCATTTCATTGATATAATATTCATAATATTTATCATCTATGCTATTAAAACTCTCCTCCACGACCTTCTCTTTTATGCCTTTTATGCCATCAGTCGATTTTATGGGAAATCCGGACAATGCCAACAACTTTATAAATCCTAAGTGGGGAATTACTTTTAATAAGTTCATTTGATTATTCGCCCTTTATATCAGAAATCAACCCTGTTATTGCCTTAAAAGCCTTCGTTAATATTGGTTCAGACAAATGTGTTTTTGACATTCTGGACAATAATAAGACATTCCCTATTTTATTTAGCGTTTTACTCAGCAGTTCCAACAGTTCTTCTGAATTTACGATATTTTTTTTATCAGCATATTCTGCGGAAATCAGTCCATTAATGACATTCTCTATTTCGGCATCTTTTTCAATTGGCCATTCTCGCCAAAGAATCGATGCTGTTTTGATAAAATCCCCTCTATATTTATCCATAGCAGACAAGTCCACATAGTGTTTTGGTTCTATGTCTTTAATATTTCCAGCATATTTTGACAAATAAATATCACTAGGATCATAGTCTTCTATTCTGTCAGCGTTTTGCCCAGTAAAGTAATTGGCAACCAGGAGTGAAGCCTCTTTTTTCATAGTTTCATCAAAAATCTTCCTACTTCCATTGCGAACCGTCACCCTGTATTCATCCATGTCAACCATCTCAATAGCTGTTTTGATAGGATAATCTGTTTGGATATTTTTCATAATGTCTGACACTTGAGATTTGATTTTTGAATCCTTGATTCTTTTCCCGGGAAGAAATATGGGGCGATAATATTCCGGCAAAAGATATATATCCCTGCCCGGTCTAACAATCGCCCCTAGTCCTTGAGCAATCATTTTTTCAGTGTCCGCTTTAGTCACTTTATCAATACCGCTATTTAACCATACTGTCGCATGACTACCATCATGATATGATTTTAAATAATAGAGAACTATTTCGCGTCCATCTTTTGCGAGTCGTGTTTTTGTTACCTCTTCTACTCTATATGGGAGGGTTATTGTCCTGCTGGCTTCAAATATTATATCCTTGCCTTGAACATTTTGTAGATCAACAGGTGTCATTCCACCGAAATAATAGCCCTGCGACTTGGTTTTTAAATTTTCATAATCGTCTGACCCACCATATACCTCGCCATAAATCCATTCTCGTGGGTCATTCGTTTCGTGAAGGGCAGAGGTATTTTCAGAAACAGCCAACGCTCTAGATTTTCCTGTCTCCCATATTTTTAATGGGTCGGTTACGACAACACCTCTTTTTCCAATCCCATTAAATAATATATATTGATAATTCCCCGATTCCGTTATCTTTTTGATTTTGGGCATATCCTTTAACTGTTTATCCAGTATCATTGATACATATTTGGTTGTTCTATTATCAAGGCAATCAGAATCAGAATTAGAATCATATACACACCCCCCTTCAACAAATCCAGCAATTTTATTAAAATCTTCTGCAGACATTTCAAACCTTTCTATTTTATATTTACCATCAGAGGCTTGTTTTAACATAATTCCAGAAAAATGATATGGTTTTTCTGGAATTTCTCTCCTCTTTATCACTAATATTCTGTCTTCATCATTTTTACCCTTTGCTACCCCCTCCTTAATAAGATTCTCAATATTTTCTGGCAATTTTACACCCCTGCTATCTAACAAATTTCTTACCCTTGCAACAGTGGATATTGTGGCTGCTACTTTTATGCCCGTCTGGTCACTAACATCAAATAATCCCCCTTCTGTAAGAAATTCTATCTCATCAGAAACATCATTAGTCTCTTCAGTTTGCCCCATTTCCTGATTCTTCTCCACTTCAGATAATATAAAAGACTCCGATATGGGAATAACTTTATTCTGGTATATCGCTGCGTCAATATCTTTGAGGATGTTGTTTTCAATTATCACTGGGATAGTCATCGATGTATTACCT
This sequence comes from uncultured Candidatus Cloacimonadota bacterium, assembly GCA_964457455.1. Taxonomy (GTDB): domain Bacteria; phylum Cloacimonadota; class Cloacimonadia; order Cloacimonadales; family TCS61; genus JABMPU01. The sequence goes on along the minus strand of CAYWJN010000001.1, from coordinate 12,296 downwards.
TCCATCCATACTATTGATCCAATAGCATCCCCAGTTGACTCATCTATCTTATTATATTTAACTTCCTTTAATCCTGCCGTCAAAAATGGATATTTATTTGAGATGTATTCTCTTATCTCTTCTCTCCATTGATCTGGGCGGTCATTCGTTAAATCCAAAACAGCCGTCTTGACAACTATGTCTTTAAATACATCGTTTGCATTTAGTGGATCTTTAAAAAATTTCATTATATCTCCTTATAATGGTATGTTCTTGCTTTTCTTCATTACATTAAAAATGCTTGTCCCCAACCAAAGCCCAGTCATCCCTTTGCCCAGTAGCCCTACGGTCTTCTTTCCCAGTGATTTATGTAATTTTGGACCAGAAATATTGGGCGTTTTCATAGTATTCTTTGCAATAGTTGACATGTTCATGGGAGCCACTTCACTTTTCTTTAAAATCGATGGGCACTTAATATTTTTTCTCTTCTTTTTGTCTAGGTTATCATGGACATACCGTCTTACATATGATATCATAGTGTCACCATAATTGAGGTGCCTGCTGTCAAAATAATATCAGATATAATATCCGGCCACTTTTTCTTTAAATAGGATTTTTTATCATAAGAATTATTATATTGGATTATTTCAATAAATAGTGCTATAATTATTGGTATGATTATAGCCCACGTCTTATAGAAACTCATATTCAAACCAATTGCCGTACATATCCATCGCATCACCTTGATTACCGATCCCAATGCAAGACCTAGCAAAATATGTCTTTCAATATTGATGATCTCATATCCAAATATTTTGATGCTCATTTATCCTCCTATTAAGCGAATGGCTAAAAAAAAAGAATATTGTCAAGATATTTTTCTGGGACACCTGATATTTATTGTCAGATGTCCCAGAATTTTATCTATAATTCATCAAATATCTTACTTCCTCGGGAGTAAAATATTTTTTGTAATATTGTTTTAATTGTGTCAATTTTCCCTCTACAAATTTTCCTGCTTCTGGGTTACTTACACCATGCGCCCCATTATCATGGCAATCATCACACAAATAGAGAAGGTTGCCCAGCCATGCTTTTCTTCTTCGCCCAACCATATGATGAATCTGCAGATTATCTCCATGTTTACAGAGCGGATTCTCACATCGTTGACATGCCCGGCGTATAACTTTATCAGCAAGTTCTGAATTAATAGAGGCTATGCCTGGCTGATAAGCGGCAAGAAGATCTTTCTTATTTTTCATTTTTCCTTTCCACATATTTATGTCTTTACCCATATATCCACATTGGCATCATGCTACTGACCGGGTTTTCTCCTCAATTGTCATGGACATTATCTTCTTGTGCTTCTTTTGACACCTTAATCATAAATTCCTTCACAAGTACCCCAAGTTTATAGTTCAACAATCTTGACCCCGTATAATTAAATAACATCAATATTGATTTTTGATAATCTGGCAATAATTTTAAGAATGTGTTGCCTAATTTATTCAATATATCTTTTTTTGCCAAACATGAGGAATGTTTTAATTCGCGCTTCCTTCTTTCCTTTTCCTCTGTTGCTTTATTATATTTTTCGGTCATCTGGCAAACAATATCTTTTAATCTGTTTTGCCTTTGCCCGAATATTATGAGAATGAGCATGTTCGTAAAACATAATATGATCATGATCACCAAAGATATATTAATTATTTCCATCATTGTCCCCTAGTATTTTATATATTTCATTTATTAATTTTCTTGCCTCCCTGTATCCAATCTTTAACCCTTTGGCCATGTTAATTTCTGCCAAGAACCCATTTCTCTTTATTGATTGAATACTATCAGAATACTTGTCAATGGCCTCGTCCGTCTGCTTTTTTAGATACTCCATGAGGCATTTGATTTCATACTTTCCTTTCTTTACTTTGCGCTGCATGATTTTTAGTTTTTTCCACTGTGATATATTAATGATAACTAGCACAACAATTACCATATACAACACAGGAATGATAATAATATTAGGCATCTATTCTCCCTCCTTTTAATTTTATTTGACTTATGATTGACATACCCACTTTATGGCAATCTTCCTCAATCTCTTTAACTCTTAAATCGTATTGGTACGTACCATTGTCTAATCCAACATGGTCAGATATCCGTATATTATGGCAGCGCCCACCATATTCCAAAGCAATGTATCTGCTCATAGTTTTTTTACATGAGTATACGGCTAAATATTTAATGTCGGGGCCTTTGTTAGACATAATAACAGTCAACAGTTTATCTGTGGCTGATTGTATTGCCTTTCCCCGACGTCCCCGAGGGCCTATTTTCTTTTTCATTGCCACCCCCCTCCTTCTCTATCCAAATTTTTTCTAAAAATTCTACCGCTTTTTTAGACATAATCTTTTCAAATTGTTTCGAACTCAGGAATTCGAATAGTTACTTTTTTCATTTTATCTCCTTTCTCCCTTAGTTTTTAATTAATTCAGGATTGTTATTTTTTAATTTCCACCCAATGCACTATCCCCTGCCATTTATATTTATCAACCCATGTTTGGCAAATATTTTTACTTTCTTGCTATTTACCATACCCCGTGCGGTTATTAAGTTTGTTTCCCCATGTAACTCGGTATTTTTTTTCGTTAACTGTTTGTTCTTTTTTCATAATACTTCTCCTAAAGTGATTTACGCATTTCTGGTGTGAATCCACCGAAGTGTTTAAATAGGCGTTCTTCGAATATTTCTGCATAAGGCAATGTTTTGTCAAAATAAGGATGTTCACTCGACGCAAATTTCCAAAGATAACACATTTCGTAGTGTCCCATTTGGTTTATTTTATTAATTGTTGTTTGCTGTTCTGGCGTATAGGTTGATGCCTTATTCTGTGTTTTTACAGTTTGTTGTTTTTTCATAATACTCCTCCTTTATATCATATATTATGTCAATCAACTTTATTATTAAAGGCAGAAAAATAATAAATATTCAACTTGATTATCAATTTAAAATGATTTATTATATTACTCATTTGATCCGATAATTCTGTAAGTTCCATTCTCAACCTTTTTTATTGTGAGTTTATTTAGACAGTCTTCCTCTTCGAATTTAGATACATCTTTGAGAAACTGACTGTGAATCGGCAGCGACTATAAGTCGGCTCTTAGTATTTTGTGTGTATTGAAAATTCGTGAAAACACCCAATTCATGAAGTCGCCATAGCAAGCAGATTGAACTTTTGGTTATATAGTTTTTAAAGAATGCTTTGTTATTTTTTTTCCGTTCCATAAAAATGTTTTGACCCCGAATACCCATACATAGTCAAGATATTTTTTTTCGTCATCAACATAAAACACATTATCATACTTCTTTTGAATTTCTATTATTTTGTATATCTTCTTTTTTTTTCCCTTTACTGCATTTATTCTGCTCGGCATTGTTATATTTTTTGCCTCGAACCATTTGGATGTAATTGTCGGGTTCGCACTGCAGATTTCAGTTCTGCACCTCTTGTTGCATAACTCATATATTTCTATAAACCTTTTATCTGTTACAACCCCATCAAAATCCAAGACTATTATGTTGTTTAATCCACCCAATAATTGAATGGTTGGAAAAAACTTGTTGTGATTGTGTTTCAAGATTGCATTGCAATCTCTTACATAGCCTCTTGATATATGGTGTATTTTCCTTATTCTATTTGTCATGATCTCCATATACCTGTATATATCCATATTGAGATATTCCAGCATATTTCTAATGTCTACTGATTTTCTAGTAAACAATTCTGTGAAAATATGCTTAAGATGTATTATCTCATTCCTTATCGTAAGCGTTTTGGGAAAGCCATGCTTGTTTGCTACTTCCGGTATATCTGCCAAATATTTTGTTTCCATTATTGAATACCCAAAACCCATCTTTTTCTCCTTTCCGGTTTTATACCGAAAATCGGTCGATTTGGGACACGAAAAATGGAGAATTGCCCATTAGCAGTGCAATAAATCTTTAATTCTTTATTATTAATCTTCATTAACTACTCCCTGTATTCTATATCATGCCGGAACGCTGTGGCATCAGATATTTCAACTACTGCATCAGAATAACTATGAAAACTGTACCTGTTAACTGTTTTAACTGTAATCATCTTTCCATGTTTTTTATTACCATAAGTCAAAACTAATCCTGCTTCGTCATAAAAATCCATAGTGAACACCATATTTCTATAATAGATGAAATCCGGAGCACCATAAAATCGAATGTATGTTTGCATTGTTTCGATATAATAAAAATTCGGATGATGATAGCTGAAATGGTGTATTACTCCTGTATCGTTAGTCGTAACAAACGGAAGAATCTGATGAGCGACATCTATTGGCTGTAACATTTCTGTCCAATTTTCACCTTCAAAAATATCTCTCATTTTCGTATTAACACTTGCAGGATTCAAGCAGTTTACCCTGATATTATATTTTTTTAAATCTTCGGCTAAACATTGAGTTAAATTAATAAGAGCAGCTTTCATTGGTGAATAACAAGAATAATTTTTTCTGCCACAAATCGATGAAGAAGAACTAATAAATGTTATTGTTCCGCCTTTTTTCTGAAACAACATTTTTGCTAATCTTGCTGTAAGTACCGCCGACCAATAATTTACTTTATACGAATGCAAAAAATCTTTGTTTTTGAGATCCGTAAAAGGCAATATTATTGATTCACTTGCTTCCGATGTCATTGTTCCAACAAATAAAATTATACTTTCAATATAATAGCATTCTATTAACTGATGTATGATTTCTCCGTTCAGCAGATCATGTCCCGATTGTTCTTCAACTATAAATTGCCTTCTTTTTAATAAAGAAATTGTTTTCCGACCGATGTCGGAATTCTTTCCGATTACTAATACTTTTGTTGTGCCCATTTTTTCTCCAATTCATTATGTCTTTCAATTACCCTAATATTTTCAAATGTTGCAATTTCAATATTGTTTTTTTCTGAATAAAAATTCGATTGCGAGTTTTTCCAGGATTTCAGATACCAAATATTAAGTATTTCATCCCATTAATACTGATATTAATATCTCCATCGTGCGGAATTAATCCTTTGTTCCTAATAGCCCCCAAAAGGGAACCATAAATCAAAAATATTTTCATATTGTATCGAGCAAATAATTTTCTCAGATGGTTTAACCTGTGGAGATAACATTCGCGCTCTTGAATGTTCATTTTATTAAATTTCAGCATTTCTGTAGGTAATAATTTTTTGTACCATTCTTCACGTCTTTGGATATTTTTCTATTAAAGATGCTATTAAATCTGCCGTTTCTTCGGAAAAATTATTGCGAAGGTAATCTTCCATTGACCCGTGAGCATTTTCTCGATAACCAATCTTGTGTAAAAATTTATCAAATTCAACAATATCGAAAAGCCACATTCCCATCGTAATAAACATTTGATCGGTGAAGGATGTAAGGATTACACCGTATGGTTTAAATGTCTCGTTAAATTGTTCAAAATCTTTTTGATCGATCTGATCAAGCAAATTTTCACTCGTTATTTCATTGACTAAATGTAACATTCGATTTCATCCATAGAAATATAAAGATCCTCGCAAGCCTTTGTGAATGCTCGGATTTGATAATTTGTTTGCATATTTCCTCCCACCGATTATTTTCCATAATCGGATAATACCTTTCTAAATGTTGCTGTATCGATAATAACAATATTGCCTGTTACATATTTGGATAATTCTTCTTCAAACCATTTACTTTTCTTATTTAAAACAAAAAATGCTCCCGTTAACGCTATGTTGTCACGTGCTTTTTTACCTTCTACACAAAAAACAATATTATCATCAATTTTGATTTGTTTCTTCTGCAGTTCATTGATACAATCGCTACAGATTTTCAATCCGGGATTGTCAATGCTTTCATAATCATGGAGTTCTCTTTCGTATTTCAATGACGATTTCGCTTTGCATGATGGACAGTTACGTTTTCTTTTCGTACCTATAACTTTACGCCCACATTCTGTGCATTTTAGTAAGCTATTCTGATGACCTAATAAAAGCAAGTTGTTATCTGGCTTTCTTTTAAGACAGATTGGACATAGCACTGTCGTTGACCGTGCATTAATACCATGTTTTTTATGAATGATAAGACTACTCACTCTTTTCTCCTTTCCGGTTTTGGGTTGCAGGAAACCGGAAACCTTTATTAATCTAAATTCATTATTTTTCAAATCTATTTATGCGTTTCGTTTTGTCTGTCTCTTAGCAGTAGGGATAAGTCATTTAGCCCCCATTATCAGCAGTTTTATATTTTTGTCCGAAATGGACACTAAATGGTCGTAACTTATATATCTTTGTCGTCTTTTTTCTCCGTATTTTGCAATAAGGCAATATCTATCACAGCGAGTTCATTAATGTATTATTTTTTTATATTATTTGTGGTATCTATGCCCCGCTTCTATTATAGTGGACATTTTGCAAAGACATTCTCCACATATTCCCCTTTTTTGCCTTGTTTTTCTCTCCTCTATAGAGGGCGAACCCACTTATTTATTTTTTCTACATTTATCGCACCCGCCAGACACATATTTTATAATCATCTTATTTATGCACTCTATAATTTATGCCCATCATCTTCGATATTTATAATAATATCCCTTAGACGGGCATACATATTACACAACTCGCTATTTTGAGTATCCATCGCCACCTTTTTTATAGATTCCATTATTACCCACACATCAAGAAGTCGCTGTTTTAATCTTGCTTTGTAACCAGTTAGCCTTATTAACTCTCTTATCCATTCTCTCACACTGCCTGTATAGTTCTTCATTCATTTAATTTACCCCCTTTTTTGTGATAAAACGATTTCAGTTTATTCATTTTCCGTCCTTTTTGATAGATTCATAGCAACAAGGATGATCAACGTATTGGCTAATCAATAGACCTTGTTGTTGTGTTTTCACGACCACGCCATCGGTTAATGCATATTTACATTTCTTCCCCTTTTTACACTTTTTCCAAAAGGGGCAGAAAGTAATATCCTTGTAGCATATCATCTTTTTATCCCCCTTTCAACCATATGTGGGGAGGTAGAACAATCTCCCCGCACTCCAATTTGGTTATCGTTATCAATCCTTGAATACATTGTTAAAATCAACCATCACGCATGATGGCGTCTTGCAGTCTTCTTCATAGAATCCAATTACCTCATAAAATCCATCTCCATCTTTCGTGGCAGTTACCACACCAAGACCTTCAATCCCGTTATCATGACAAAATGTTTTATCCATTTTATAACCAATAAATTCGCAGAATTCATCCCAATCTTTTCCCATAGTATTAGGGACAATTCCATCTCTGTGAATTATGTAACAAGGATCTCCTATCCATACTATCCCTGCATCCACCCCAATATGCCCAATTGTTCTCGGGGTTAATTTCTTCAATTTTTGTAAATTCATCTATGCCTCCTTTTTCATTTTATTCTTAAAATTTATTATTATCTGCATATCAACATCCCCTGACACCATTCAATAATAGTCCCAATTTATCTCCTTTATATAAAATTTTCTATTCCATCTTTATCTATATGTAAATCTCGACACGCTTTTTCAAATGCTTCCCAAAGCGAATCTCTATTTTCCATATCGTATTCCATATTATCAATAGCAAATTCTATATCGCCGACCATCTCAATTTCTTCCTCATAACAATCGGCTTTCTTTAATTTGGATTCAAAAAATTCTTTGAATCCACCGGGAACTGATTCTACCATAAATACCTCCTTAATTGTAGATTTTAAATTCACCTGTTTTCTTGGTTATTTTCATTACTTGATCTTTAAAATTATCATCCCTTGTTTGTAAAAATATAAACTCTGATGATTTAATGGATTGCCGGCTTTATTTTTTACATTTTTGGATATTTAGTTATCAAAGAATCTATAAAAGATGCAGTTTCGGAACTAAATTCTTTTGATAGATAATCTTTCATAGAACCGTGTTCAATCTCATCATATCCAATCTTATGCAACCATTTATCAAATTCCATAAGATCAAATACCCACTTATTAATAAGAATAAAAGTTTTATCGGTGAAATAGGTGAGCAATACACCTTTGCTCCGGAAAGTATTATTAAATTTTTCCATATCTTCTGAATCAATTTGTTTGAGTAAACTTTCACTTGTAACCTTCATATTTTTTTCCTTATACATTCTTTTCCAATAAATTGCCTAGTATTGTTAGCAAATTTTACGAGATAAGCATTCAACCGCTTATGATAATAGCCAATTTTATTTCCTGCTCCGTTATCTATTACACCTGTGCTATCTTTTCCACCTGTATTGACTATAACTTCATCTCCTATAACGATTGTCTGTTGTAGGTTGATTTCTTGCCAAATTGTTCTTTTTATAAAAGAAGGTAATAAATCGCCAAAATTATTAATGTCATTAGCTCGATCTACTAATTTATTAATTATTCGTTGAGGAAACAAAGTAAAAGGATGATTATATTTTAATTCCAATAAATTAAAATAATTTGTAGCTTCTGAACACGAAACAGTTCTTATTTGCATTTTTTCTAACGGTTTATCTTTATCGATCCAATATCGACAACAAGCTGTTTTCTTTTTTTGCGAAAAGGATAATCGAGTTATAAATCCTAATTCACAATCGGGATGATGAATATTATTTTTAGCGTGATCAGGAATATAAATTACTTGCAAACCTATTCGAGCCACTTTGTCACTAATCATAATCATACCTCGTATAATTTTTCAATTTGTTCCCGGAACTTTTGAATAATTTCCTGCAGAACGGTTAATTTTATTAAAGAATCACTTGTTACTTTTGACATTTTTCCTCCATTATTAAGATTATATCACAAATTCTGGCACACTTGCCTTTAGTGGCGGATACCAGAAATGCTCACGATAGCGAGTATCGTAAAGTTTGACAAATTTAGATTTATCTGATTTAGGAAATACTCGAATACCAGATTCCATAAATCGAAAGACACCATTCTCATCTTGATATACTTTTTGGTTAGTTTTCTTATCCAGCCAGCATTTCTTGAGTTTTATTAAACGATTTTTCATAATTTATCAAATTCTTCTTTCAAATCAACCAAATCAGCTCCGGTATTCAATCCCGGCAATATCCTCGGAATCAACCTGACTATTATTGATTAATACTTTATGACTCATTCAATATATCCTTGCGAATTTATTATTGTTTTGAAACTTAATCCGGCAGAATGAATAATCACCGGAAGATTGTATTTTTTAGCAAAATCCAATTTAATGAACATTCGGGCTTTACAATTTTGATGAGAACCAATCAATTCTCCATCGTAATAAATATAACGGCGAGTATTAGAAAATTTATTTATATCCAAGTTTTTCATTTTTCAATAGTTCGGCTTTAATATCTGCTCTGGTTTGACAGATACTTTGATAAGAATCTTCTTCACTAAACTTGGGAATCCAAATCGGATATTTTGGATATTCTTTTCTGATTTTGTTTTTCTTTTTGATTAGTAATTTCTTCAATCTCAAGCATTCCTGAAAAACATCATAGACATCTCTCCCGGAATTTCTCATGTAACTTCGACGATTTTTACGAGATTCGCTCTTTTTCATTTTTTTACTCCCTTGATAAATTTAATTTATCGGCTAATTCTTCGGCAATATAAGCAATATCAACCTTGATACCTAATCGCTTTCCCGCATCTTTTGATATACACCACAGTCTTCCAGTCCTGTAAGGATTTTCAGAACCTTCAGATTCATTGGTGCATTTGATTAACATATTCCACCCATATCTAATCCTTTTTGGCACTCGGGACACGGGTCTCCGACATACTTCTTCCCTTCCTCAAAAGTATTAGATAATATCCTGTTCAATAGAATGCCGGAATCTTTTCCACAGATAGGGCACGCCATCATACCTACATAAGATTTACTCCTATTCTTCTTCGCAATAATCATAAGTCCCATCTCCGTGCCTGACGCAATGACTTAACCTTGATAATCCATTTGGATGAGAACGATTAGTAATATTATCAAGCATTTCGTCAGGGGTTATTTCTTCACCATATTCGTTGATAATGGTTTTGTCTTTCCAATACTTCTTCCAATCTTCAAGGGAATTGATTCCATTTTCGGGTTCGATATGCAAAGCAAATACCCATCCGGCAGAAGATTTCCCAATATGTTTTCTTTCTTCGTGTCCACAACACTCACATTTTTTAATGGTATAATAATTACATCCCATCGTTCATCTCCTTCAAGTATTCGAGTTCTTTTATTCTTTTTTCAATAATATCTATCCAAGATTTAAGCCGGTCTATACACTTCTGTTCACCCCATAATATATAACGGCTATACGGGAACTCATCACTCAAGTTATATTTTTTCCATTCCACACAAAGTATATTATTTATTAATTTATGAGGACACCGGGAACATAGACTTTTGCTATATGCACACAGAGGACATTTATTAAGCACTGATCTATTACAATATTGTTGCAAAGTTTTTATGACAGCCTGAAGCATTAGATTCAATTCCTTGATAGATAAATCATTATAGCAGAACTGCCGCCATTTTCCAAAAAAATCATCTTGGCAATTTTGACAGAGACCGCTGATAGCAAATTCTTTTCGAGATAATTCATTTCTTAAATCAGTTTCTACATTGACCTTAACTCCACATTTTCTACAGATTTCCATAACAATTCTCCTTTTATTTTATCACCCTGCTATACTGAAAACGAAATATAACAAGCGTTCTCACGACGGAACATGACGCACACATCCCATTCTAAAAATAACTCTTTTTGTATCATATTAAAATTCCTTTTTAAAAACGAATATGTATTCGTGCTTGAATATGAAATAATCACTTTTTAATGCTCTATATTTCCAAATTCCACCTTGTCCAATTTTACCTCTATTGCCTTCAATATTTTTTACAATAACTCCTTTTAACTTAACCCTAAAGTTTCTTTTTATTGTATCCATTACGTAAAAAGATAAAGGTATCACTTCACTATTTTTATAAACATCTCCTATTACAATTGCAAAGTAGCGATTTTTCTCTAAATATTTTAGCCCATTCTGTACTACTTTAGTAAAGATTTTTATAAATTGTGATAGATCAGAGATCTGTGATAAATCTTCTTTCTTGTCGGTAAATTTCACAATATCCATATATGGTGGATGCATTAATAAAAATTGAACTTTATTAGACCTTAGTTTATTTAATGAATTCTTGATTTTATTATTGAAATCATTTAGGCAGGAAACGTCACAATTTTGAATATCAAAATCTACCGTACTAAAGATACCCATCTTGTCTTTAACTAAAGCAATCATTTCTTCATTTATATCAAATCCTATGCAATTTCGATTCAAGTTCTCACATTCAAAAAGTGTAGTTCCGCTACCAAGAAACATATCAAGAACAATATCTTGTTTTTTTGTGTACCTTTTTATTAATTGATAAGGAATTTGTGGTATAAAATTGCCATGATAAAGATTTGAATGTTTACCTTTTTTATCCCGCTTATTAATTAACCAAAGGCTATCAACATTAATATCGGTTTCCTTCCATTTTATTAAATCTAAATCGTTAAATCTCATTTCTTCATCTTACTCCACCTATATTTGTATTTGCTCTTTCAGCTAATTTTCTTAGTAATTCAACGGAAATTGATATTACACACTATTATAAGAATTTGCTTTTAGTTGGTTTTTTCTTACATTGCGATCAAGTTAAATATGCATTCAAAAGAATGCAAGTTTTTTCTGCTGCGATTAGCAGCTTAGTTCAACAAAAATATCCACGATACGTGGCATCTGTAAGCCATTATCCTATTAGTCTTGGTTGCTTATGTGGTAAAGTACCTTATAGAAGTTTTTGCGGATAATAGGATTTATATGTTGCAATGCTCTGTAATGTGGTTTTTTCATCTTTTTAAGTTTTGAAAGAGTATCAGTATCTTTTGCTTCTGTGATTATATCAGTATATAGCGTTTTTTGTTCTTCCAAACTCTCTTTTTTTTTGCAAACTTCATTTCTAAGTATAGAAATGATTTGATTTTTCTTTCTGATTATCACAAAAAACACAATTAGGTTGATAATCAAAGTTCCAATAAGTCCATAAACATAATACATGTTTCCTCCTGTTTATCGCCCTGCTATACTAAAAACGAAACATAACAAGCGTGTCATTGCTCCGCATCGCACACACGGAACATTATGCAAAACTTAGATTATTATTTTTTTTGCTTTTCAAGGAAATTCTTCA